>NZ_BOQD01000405.1 GCF_018332515.1 Bacillus hominis
AAGGTATTTAATCTATACCCTTCTCCATATATGTTCTGAATAATGTTACCTGTTTTATCATCGATTTTGGTCCTAATTTTCTTTATATGTACGTTCATGATATTTTGATTTCTATCTTCGAGTTGCCATAAGTAATCAAAGAAGTGTTCTTTTGTTAGAATTCTATCCCTATTTTCATACAAATAGAAAAATATTTTACGCTCAATCGCTGTAAACACAACTTCATCACGCAAACCATTAATGAAAACCCTTTTATATTCTGCATCTATAAATAAATGTTTAATTTGCGTGAAAGTACCATATTGATTATCTAACATTTTCTGAATTCTTAACAATAATTCTCGAGGATCAAAAGGTTTTATCATGTATTCTTCTCCAATGATAAGACCTTTTAGTTTACTATCCATATCATTCCGAGCTGATAGAAATATGATTGGAATATTTAATCCTAGATTTTTTATTTTCTTTGTAA
>NZ_BOQD01000406.1 GCF_018332515.1 Bacillus hominis
TCATACTTTTCATTTGCATAGCACTTTTTTCATTGTTTATCTCTATTTTTACAATATGCTATGCATCCTCCTCTCTGCTCAAGATGATAAATACGCCCCTTACAAAGCAGTGTCTTTCTCCATAATTTCTCCATTCCCCTTATTATTACTCTAATTATTAATTTTTGATTTTTTTGAAAATTCAAGTCATTAGAGTGTTATTACGTGGAGTGTAGTTGTCAGACCTCTTTGTTTTTATCACAAATATAGTAACATATTTAGCTGAAAAATAAAAACATATTTTCAAATTGATTTTTTTGAAAATAGAAATTATCTACTTTTTTTAT
>NZ_BOQD01000407.1 GCF_018332515.1 Bacillus hominis
GGTCTAAATCCAGAAACTACAATCGGACCTCTCGTTTCGGAAGAACAACAAAAACGTGTAATGGGCTATATTGAAAAAGGCATTGCAGAAGGTGCTGAAGTACTTTGCGGAGGAAACAAACCATTCAATCAAGGTTACTTCGTTTCTCCAACAGTATTCGCTGATGTAAATGATGATATGACAATCGCTAAAGAAGAAATTTTCGGTCCAGTTATTTCCGCATTACCGTTTAACGATATTGATGAAGTAATTGATCGTGCGAATAAATCACAATTCGGCTTAGCTGCTGGTGTATGGACAGAGAACGTAAAAACCGCACATTATATTGCAAGCAAAGTACGTGCAGGTACAGTATGGGTAAACTGTTATAACGTCTTTGATGCAGCATCTCCATTTGGAGGATTTAAACAATCTGGCCTTGGCCGCGAAATGGGATCTTATGCGCTGAACAACTATACAGAAGTGAAAAGCGTTTGGATTAACTTAAATTAACAAAAAAGAACCTGACCTACTCGGTCAGGTTCTTTTCATTATGTATTCCTTTAAACTTGCAGTCCCCCGCTCACATTTAATACTTCTCCTGTAATATAGGATGCGTATTCTGATGCTAAAAAGGCCGCTGCGTTTGCAATATCTTCCGGTGTTCCAATTCTTCCAACTGGAATCGCTCCAACCATTTTCTCTTTTACTTTATCCGGTATTGTTTTTGTCATATCAGTATCCATAAATCCTGGACAAATCGCATTACACGTAATACCAAAACTTCCAACCTCTTTCGCTGCTGTTTTTGTTAAGCCTACAACCCCTGCTTTTGTAGCCGCATAATTTGCTTGTCCAATATTTCCTTCCCTACTAATAGAAGAAATATTAATAATCCGTCCATACTGTTGTTGTCTCATATAAAGAAGTGCTGGCTGCATACAATAAAAAACGCCAGTTAAGTTCACTTGTAATACTTGTTCCCAAGCAGACTTCTCCATCTTATGTAACATTGCATCTTTTGTAATCCCAGCGTTATTCACTAAAATATGTAATGCACCAAATTTTTGCACCGCGTACTCAATTAATGATTTCGCTTCATTTTGATTACTCACATCACATCGATATAAGCTCACATCATACCCTTCATCTGACAATTCACGTGTCGTTTCTTGTAGCTTCTCTTCATTTACATCACTAATTAATACTTTAGCCCCTAGTTTCGCAAAAACTCGTGCGATTTCTTTTCCAATCCCCTGTGCAGCACCCGTTACAACAGCTGTTTTCCCATTTAACAAGTCCATCTCTATCCCCCATTTCTATTAGTTATACTGTATATTTCGGCTCTTTGCTTTCCAAATCCTCTTTGTATAAAAAAGTCTATTTGTGTCAAACTAACTTTGCAACGTCGCATAAAGTGAAACTTTA
>NZ_BOQD01000408.1 GCF_018332515.1 Bacillus hominis
ACGGACAATGCCCCTGCCAAATTGACAGGAGCATTGCTTTTTCAAAACTTATTTACTTTTATATACTTGAATTAAAATTAATATGAAGTCCAGCCGCCGTCTACAGAAATCACTTGTCCGTTTACGAAACTAGCTTCGTCAGAGCCTAAGAAGATAGCCAGTTGCGCAACTTCTTCTGGTTGTCCAGCACGTGGATTAATTGCCATACCTAATGCTTGACGGCTCGCACCAAATTCGCTCACATTCGTCATTGTAGAAGCAATGTTTGTTATGACTGCTCCAGGAGCGATACCGTTACAACGGATGTTGTTGTTCGCATACATAAAGGCCGTGTTTTTTGTTAGGCCAACGACTGCATGTTTAGATGCTGTGTAAACAGCACCAGCACGTGCACCGTATAATCCACCTGCAGAAATATTATTGACGATCGTACCGTGTCCTTGTTCCAAGAATAGATTCACTGCAATACGCATGGTTTTCATTACAGATACTGTATTCACAGAGAAAACCTTTTCCCAGCGTTCGTCTGAAACTTCACCAACAGGCTCCATTCCATCCATGATACCTGCATTATTAACAAGAATATCTAATTTCCCGTAAGCTTGTTTTGTTTCATCGAAAAGGCGTTGAATATCTTCATCAGAGGTAACGTTTGTTTGAACAGCAATGGCCTCTGCACCTGTAGCTTTAATTCCTTGCACTACATGTTGAGCCCCTTCTAAGTTTAAGTCTGATACAACGATTTTTGCTCCTTCTTTTGCATAACCTTCTGCAATTGCTTTCCCCATGCCTGACGCAGCACCAGTGACAATTGCTACTTTACCTTCTAATCTCATCTGAAACGGCCCCCTTTGTCTTTTATTGCACAGTTGTTCAATAAAAATTATAATAATATAAAAGAGCGCTTACAATGAGCAAAAAAATGATAAATGTTCAATAATTAACACATC
>NZ_BOQD01000409.1 GCF_018332515.1 Bacillus hominis
CTTGTTGTTTTTTGTTGGAAAATCTAAAAGACTATGACAAGATATATTATACAATTAAAACTTTTCAGGGGATATATTAATTTGAAAATATGCAAAAACTCATATTAATATAGTGATTCGTACTGATATTATGCTATTTTACTTGCGAATATATAAATGAAAAGAAAAACACTAATGTAACCTTATTAATATACATATCGCTTTTGATCTTTTATTTCGCTAAAATGTAGCCTATAAAAACAATGCTATCCCCATTAAAATCGCAATAAAATCCTGAGAACATACCTTTTAACACAATTCATTACATGATTGCCAATTTCATGTCCTTTATTTATTACTAATTGTAATTATTCGAATCCACTTCATACCTCCATGCAATATTCTTTGGAACTTTTGGATACATTAAATATGCATAGCATTGTAGTTTGCATATATTTCACTTTTGTATTTTTGAACCAAGTATTAGGAGGGTATTTATGATAAAAAACTGTACAGCATTCCTTATTATTGATGTACAGGTAGGTTCATTTGAAGAGAGAAAAGTCCTATATAATGGAACGGAATTATTAAGAGTTATTCAATTATTGATTTCTAAAGCCCGTTCTGCTTCAGCCCCTATTTTTTATATGAAGTTTAACGGGAAGTCTGGTTCCTCGCTTAGACACGGGACACCTGGATGGGAAATTCATAAATCAATTGCTCCAGCAACAGGAGATGTCGTTCTTGAAAAGAATCATCCGGATTCTTTTCATAAAACGAGTCTTCAACAAGA
>NZ_BOQD01000410.1 GCF_018332515.1 Bacillus hominis
TATGATGCCTACGTATTGTCGTACGAAGCTTGCGATAGAAAGAGGAGAAGGTTGTAAACTTTATGATGTGGAGGGTAAAGAGTATTTAGATTTATTTTCTGGTGTAGGAGTAAACGTATTAGGATACAATCACCCTAAAATTGTGCAAACGACAATGGAGCAAGTTACGAAATCGTTGCATCTTCCATTTCATTTTTTAAACCCAGTTGCGATTGAGTATGCAAAGAAATTAGTTGATTACTCTTTAAAAAATGGAAAAGTCTTTTTTACAAACTCTGGTACGGAAGCAACAGAAACAACGTTAAAATTAATTGATAAATATAGATCTATTTCGAATGAAGAACGTGAAGGGGTCGTTGTGCTGAAAGGTAGTTTCCACGGGCGAACATTAGGGGCGCTACATTTTACGAGACAAGAAAATGTATATCAAAATTTCCCGAAAACATCTATTCCTGTATATGAAGTGGAACGTGAAAATATAGAGCAATTAGAAGAAACAATCATAAATGAAAAGCCTATTGCAATTATGCTTGAGCCTGTTTTAGGAAGTGGGGGGATTTATCCTTTATCAAGTGAATATTTGCATAGTGTTCAACATCTTTGTGATACATACAATGTACTTCTAATAGTCGATGAAGTACAAAGTGGTATGGGTAGAACTGGAAAACTATTTGCTTATCAAAATTTCAATATTACACCGGATATTATTCAAATTGGTAAAGGAGCAGGAGGCGGGATACCGCTTGGAGGAATTATTGTAGGTGAAAAGTTATGTGATGTATTTTCACCAGGAGATCATGGAACAACATTTGCTCATTCATCGATGGGAACAGCTCTAGGTTTAACGGTATTAAATACATTACTTGATGATGGTTTAATGCAAGAAGCTTATGAAACGTCACTATATTTAAATGATAAACTGCAAGAAATTCAGAAAGAAAACTCTTATTATATTAAGGAAGTACGCCATGCTGGTATGATGTTTGGTATTAGTGTGAACGATACGAATGAAAATGTGAAGAAATTACAGCTCGAATTAATGGAGAAAGGGATGTTAGTCGATGTTACACAAGGGAATATCGTCCGTTTACTTCCTCCGTATATAATTACAAAAGAGGAAATTGATAC
>NZ_BOQD01000411.1 GCF_018332515.1 Bacillus hominis
GAAAAAAAGGAATTCATTTGTTTACAGACTTACCCGATTTAAATAAACTCAAAATTATCGCTTCAGATATAAGCAATGGTAAAATGGTTATTTTTCCTGATGACTTGCCAAACTACGGATTTTTAAATTATCGCTTCCCTATCGCTAAAGCAGTAAGAATGAGTGGAACCATTCCTTTCTTCTTCGAACCAGTTAAATGGAGAACACCGAAATGGAAACAACCTTGTTATATGGTTGACGGCGGTATTTTAAGTAATTATCCAATTTGGATTTTCGATTCACCGACTTCTCCTCGCTGGCCTACCTTTGGATTTCATTTTGTAAAAGATGAGATTCAAGCTGATCCCGCCCACTATGAAGAACCTATTTCCATGTTCAAAGGACTATTTAAAACGATGATGCAAGCTCATGATTTACGTCATTTAGATAAAGAATCAAAGGCTAGAACTATTACAATTCCAACAGGAACCATTACAAGTACTAATTTCCAATTAACTAAAGAAGAGAAAGAATGGCTCTATAACTCTGGTTATAATGCCGCTAATAAGTTTTTACAATCCTGGAATTTCAGGCAATATGTTGATGAATATAGAGACGGAAATCAGGATCGAAAAACAAATCGGTATTTCCGTCAACTTGACTCATAATTATATTATTTTCCCTGTCACACTTTAATAGTAAATAAGCCTAATAATATAATATA
>NZ_BOQD01000412.1 GCF_018332515.1 Bacillus hominis
CGGCTTAATGGCAACGATTAAAGCGGCAGAAGCAGGAGTAAATGTTGAACTATTTTCTTTAGTACCAGTAAAACGTTCACATTCTGTATGTGCCCAAGGTGGAATTAACGGTGCCGTAAATACAAAAGGTGAAGGGGATTCTCCATGGATCCACTTTGACGATACAATTTATGGTGGGGACTTCTTAGCGAACCAACCACCAGTTAAAGCGATGTGTGATGCAGCACCTGGTATTATTCATTTAATGGACCGTATGGGTGTTATGTTCAACCGTACGGAAGAAGGACTTCTTGATTTCCGTCGTTTTGGTGGAACACAACATCACCGTACAGCATTTGCTGGCGCAACAACTGGTCAACAATTACTATATGCATTAGATGAGCAAGTACGTCGTCATGAAGTAGCAGGACTTGTAACGAAATATGAAGGTTGGGATTTCTTACGAGCTGTTGTGGATGATGAAGGTGTGTGCCGAGGAATCGTCGCGCAAGACTTACAAACTATGGAGATAAAAAGTTTCCAAGCTGATGCCGTGATTATGGCAACAGGGGGCCCTGGTATCATCTTTGGAAAATCAACAAACTCTATTATTAATACAGGTACAGCAGCGTCTGCTGTATATCAACAAGGTGCATATTATGCGAACGGTGAGTTCATTCAAATTCATCCAACGGCAATTCCTGGAGACGATAAGTTACGTCTTATGAGTGAATCTGCACGTGGTGAAGGTGGACGTGTTTGGACGTATAAAGATGGTAAGCCATGGTACTTCTTAGAAGAAAAATATCCAGCTTACGGAAACCTTGTACCTCGTGATATTGCAACGCGTGAAATCTTTGATGTTTGCGTAGAGCAAAAACTAGGTATTAACGGTGAAAACATGGTGTACTTAGATCTTTCTCATAAAGATCCGAAAGAACTAGATATTAAACTTGGTGGAATTATTGAAATCTATGAGAAATTTACAGGTGATGATCCTCGTAAACTACCAATGAAAATCTTCCCAGCGGTTCACTATTCAATGGGCGGATTATGGGTCGATTATAAGCAAATGACAAGTATTCCAGGTTTATTTGCAGCAGGTGAGTGTGATTATTCTATGCACGGTGGTAACCGCTTAGGAGCGAATTCACTATTATCAGCAATTTACGGTGGTATGGTAGCAGGACCGAATGCAATTGAGTATATGAAAGGTCTTTCTAAATCATCTGATGCTGTTTCATCTACTGTATATGAGCAAAATGAATTAATCGAAACAGAGAAATTTAACAATATTTTAACGCTTGATGGTAACGAAAATGCATATGTTCTTCATAAAGAGCTTGGAGAATGGATGACAGATAACGTTACAGTAGTTCGTGAAAATAAAAAGTTACTAGAAACTGATGCGAAAATTGAAGAGTTAATGGCGCGTTACAAACGCATTAACATTAACGATACAGCGAGATGGAGTAACCAAGGTGCTTCATTTACACGCCAACTTGCAAATATGTTCGAGTTAGCACGTGTTATTACAATTGGCGCATATAACCGTAATGAAAGCCGCGGGGCGCATTACAAACCAGAATTCCCAAATCGTGATGATGCGAACTTCTTAAAAACTACGATGGCGAAATTTGAGGGAGAAGGAAAGGCACCAGCATTCCATTACGAAGAAGTGGATGTTTCATTAATTAAACCACGTAAACGTGACTATTCCTCAAAACACGATGTAGCTGCTAAGGGTGAAGAGAAGGGGGATAAACAACATGTCTGAGAAAACAATCCGCCTCATCATTACGAGACAAGATGGACCAGATGCACAAGAGTTTGACCAAGAGTTTGAAATTCCATATCGTCCTAATATGAATATTATTTCGGCGCTTATGGAAATTCGTCGTAATCCTGTTGACTCAAAAGGAAACCAAACAACTCCGATTGCATGGGATATGAACTGTTTAGAAGAAGTATGTGGTGCTTGTTCGATGGTGATTAACGGAAAACCACGTCAATCATGTACAGCTCTTATTGACCAGTTAGAACAACCAATTCGCTTAAAGCCAATGAAGACATTCCCGATTGTACGTGATTTACAAGTTGACCGTAGCCGTATGTTTAATGCGTTAAAACGTGTTAAAGCTTGGATTCCAATCGACGGTACGTACGACCTAGGACCAGGTCCAAGAATGCCAGAGAAAAAGCGTCAATGGGCATATGAACTTTCAAAATGTATGACATGTGGTGTTTGCTTAGAGTCATGTCCGAACGTAAACAGTAAGTCTGACTTTATTGGACCAGCACCGCTTTCACAAGCTCGTTTATTTAACTCGCATCCAACTGGTGAAATGCATAAAGCAGATCGCTTACGTGCAATTATGGGTGATGGAGGACTTGCAAACTGTGGTAACTCTCAAAACTGTGTGCAATCATGTCCGAAAGGTATTCCATTAACAACTTCAATTGCAGCATTAAACCGTGATACAACAATTCAATCGTTCAAAGATTTCTTTGGTAGCGACAATAACTATTAATAAATATTGCCTCTTCATGTTGAAGAGGCAATATTTATAACTTTATTTTTCTGTTTATTCTGTTTATCCCGCATTAACGGGCAGTAAAACTCCC
>NZ_BOQD01000413.1 GCF_018332515.1 Bacillus hominis
AAATTCTGAGTTTTGAAACATTTCTATTCTATACTGGTTTCATTTCTTTTTCCAGAAATTCAACTTCTAAAAAATATATTTTTTCTATATGCTTTATCGGATTTATTTATAGAAATTTTCAATATTTTCTTTTATACTAAGGCTGAGATGAAGGGAAGGATGACAACTATGAAGAAAAAAACGAAAGGAATCGTTGCACTCTCAATCACGTTATCTATGTTTTTAACAGCATGTGGTCAAAAACAAGAGGCAACAACTTCCGGAGAAAAGAAAAAAGAATCTTCAAAGCACGTATTAAACATTGTAGAATCTGGGGAAATTTCTACACTCGATTCATCCATTGCAACCGATGGATTTTCTTACGCAGCTTTAAACAACGTAATGG
>NZ_BOQD01000414.1 GCF_018332515.1 Bacillus hominis
CCTAACCAGTAACCACCGATTAAGAAGAATGATACCCAAAATAAAGCACCTGAATAAATTGTAATCGCAAAGCGTCGAAACGGTAAGTTAATGATACCTGCAAAGTATCCTGTAAAATGACGTACACCAGGAATAAAGAAACCGATAAAGATTAGAAAATACCCATACTTATCGAACCACATTCTCGTTAAATCAATTTTTCTTTGTGTTAAAAATACATATTTCCCATACTTTTGAACAAAAGGCATACCAAGCTTATTCCCTAAAAAGTATTGAATCGTCATTCCTACACTTGTCCCAATAAAGGATAGGATAATTAAAATAGGTAAACTTAGATCACCCTTCTGTGCTAAAAACCCCGCATATGCTAATGTTGGCTCTCCCGGAAACGGAAGTGCGATATATTCTAACAGCAATCCTACAAGTACAACATAATACCCGTATTGCTGAAATAATTCATGAACCCATTCCATGTCATCTCCCCTTTCATTCACGTACAACTTGTTACTATTATTGTATAAAAAAATTGTCGAAATAACTATCACAATAGCTTACATTTTTATTACATTTTTGTAAGGCTCATGCTAAAGTTTTCTGTTCTTTATTTAATTATATAAATTATTGTTTTAAAACGGGATGACACCTATCTATTACAATGGCTAGAGACATTAATATACAAATTTTATCCAGTTTTAAGCACTCGGAAATCACCTCATTTTGTTCTCTATAAAAAACCATAACAAACTCATACTAACTTCATATTATCTTCATATATGTATTGTAAGATTATATCGGAATTTGTTGAAAATTTTAACCAATATATGACTAAACACTAAATTGAATAAATATAAGTCGCTTTTCGAAATTGAAAAAAGGGTGAATAAGAAATGGAAGCATATAAAATGCATGATTTCATTAATACAAATGTTGAATCTCATCAAAATGAAACCGCTTTTAATTTACACATATGTGAAACAAATGAATTTGACGTTAATTTAACAAAATCTACAACACTGTCTTTTATCGTTTCAAAAAAGAATATTAAGATTGTCACGAGAAAATGGATTAATTCAAATCAAGAAAGCATGATTGGCAAAAGCTACATTATTCCCACGAAAGCGTTTCACTATTTCTTACCAATCATTTCTGAAACTGAAGATGAACTAAATATTCAAGTTCAAAGTTTTGGACTACATGGTGAGCTTTTACTAAATGAAAGATTACTTATTGATAAAAACAACAAACACAATGCAAAGATTACTACCTTCTTTGAAACATTAGATGAGAATATAAATCAAGCATTACGAGGATTGCAAATTCATTGCATGTAATACTACTACAATAGTAAAAGGAGAATATAATGAAAAAATTACTATTAACTATAATGTTGTCGTTAGGTTTTTTAACTGTTCCATATATGTCTGTGGAAGCTGCTTCAACTAACGAACAACTTATCATTGACACGAAATTAAATAAAATGGATTTCTATCAAAATGGGAAGTTTATAAAAAGCTTCACTGTCGCTACTGGCAAAACAGCAACACCTACACCTACAGGTACTTTTCAAGTCGTAAATAAAATTAAAAACCGTCCTTATTATAAAAGACATATTAAAGGCGGCGATCCACGTAACCCACTTGGTGACCGTTGGCTCGGATTAAATATGGCAGGAACATACGGAACAACGTATGCGATTCATGGGACTAACAATAATCAAGCGATTGGCAAAGCTACAACACTTGGCTGTATTCGCATGTATAACGATGATATACATTGGTTATTTGAACGTATTCACGAACGTGCCACTGTCACTGTAAAATAACCTATGAACAAGATTTACATGTAGCCAAGAATTTTATATCTTGGCTTATTTTATTTATTCATTTACAGTAGCTAAACAACTCTACTTGCATATATAATGAAAGTAGACTGCACTAAATAGCATAAAAACATTAATAAA
>NZ_BOQD01000415.1 GCF_018332515.1 Bacillus hominis
CGAATATATCACAATTCAACAATATTTTCAGAAAATATTGAAAAGTTTTGACAAAAACCTTATAATTCCCATAGAGGGAATTTAATGGGGATTTTATCTTTGTTTCATCTACACAATATTCGATAATTTGACACATAAAATATAAAATTTGGTTAATTATCGTCTACTATGTAGCAGCAATTATGACCAATAATTAGGGAGGAATTACATTTGTACAAAGATAAGGCTGACTCACTAGATCAAGAATGGATTGATTTAATACTTGAGGCTCTAGATGCTGGCATTGCCCTGCAAGATATCGAACACTTTTTCCAACGTATGAAGCATACGAGCCAGGCTCAATAGGCCTCGTTCTTTTTAACGAAGTTTATGTTATAATAATCACATCATAAGACGACTACATATTGATAGAAAGGTGCGCAAATATGATAGGAGAACGTATAAAACGCCTTCGTTTACAAAAAGGCATTTCACTAACAGAACTCGCCGAAAAAGCTGGTGTAGCTAAATCTTACATTAGTTCTATAGAACGGAATTTACAAAAAAACCCTTCCATTCAGTTTCTTGAAAAAATTTCAGCTGTTCTACAAATTCCAGTTGATACTTTACTTCACGATGAAACAACAACAGAAAGTCATCTAGACTCCGAATGGACGCAACTCGTTAAAGATGCGATGAGCTCCGGTGTCTCAAAAGAACAGTTTCGTGAATTTCTCGAATTTACACAATGGAAGAAAAATCAACAATAATACATATGAAAGAGTGCTTAAAATGGGCACTTCTTTTTTTCTTTATAAAAAAAAGCGGGGAATCCCCGCTTTTTTGATTTATTATTTTTCTTCGCCAGCTGTTTGGTTAGCATTGAATGTCCACTCTAAATCCAATGAATCGCCTTGGAAGATATTTTGATCTTGACCATTATCTTCGAATACAAATTGTACCCATAGGTAATCCTCTGTACCAGCGTCTAATCCACCTTTTTCTCCCCACTCAGGAGCAAAGATATCTTTTGCTACAAGATCTGGATCAGCATTTTGTAAATCAGCTAAAGTTGTTTCATATACAGGCTCACTTTGTTTATCCCAGTTCCAAAGGAATTTCACCTTAATGTGCTTACCAAAGTCTTCACCAGCATTATTACCATTTGCATCTTTCACAGTATACTTTGTCGCTAATTTAACGTCTTTAATTGCTAACGTACCACTGTTCTTTAATAAGAACTCTTTCTTAACAGAATCCCCTGGTTTTAAATCTTTAATATCTACAAGCGTTTTAGGGTTTAATGTAAGATCTAACGTCCCAGCTGCAAATGTATTGTTCGATACTTCTTTATCACTAAAGAATGCAAATGTTCCTCCACCAATTAAAGATAACCCCAATGCCGCTGATGCAACTCCCATACCTAATTTCTTTTTCAGACTCACAATCAATTCCCCCTAGCTGTTTTTTGTATTTTATCTCTTATTTCAAAATAAGAGGTGTAACTAAAACTATATTAGCTTAGCTAATATTTGTTCTTTTTCAAAAACCTTAAGTTCATTATAACGAACAAAACTATATAAGTACAATATATTTTTTGATTATTTTTATTTCTCAACAATTTTCTTTTTTTTCAGAAAGTTACCGAGAAATAAAGTGAAACTTTAATCAGTGTTTTCCAGTCCATCCCCACTGATTATTAACCTTCACCAAGTGGTGGGCTGCCAACTAACTTCCTCGCATTCGTTAAATTTTTGGGTAAAGGTCTTATACCACGAATAGTGAAATAAGAAAAACAAAGCAAATAGGTGAGTAGTAGGGCTCTCTCACCTATTTGTCTTATGATTGTATTTATTTCTTCCGAAATGCTGCTGTATTTTACTTACTATTCCTATCTCTTCTGTTCTTCTTGCTTCTTACTCTCTTCTAGCTTTTTCGCTTCTTCTTGCTTCTTACTCTCTTCTAGTTTTTTTGCATCTTCTTGCTTCTTACTCT
>NZ_BOQD01000416.1 GCF_018332515.1 Bacillus hominis
CAATATAGAACAATAAACATAATACACCATTTTTATTCGAATTTAAATCCTTAAATTCGACAAAAAAGTGAATTTTCGTAATTCTAACGTTTATTTTTTTCGACTTTTAATTTAAATAACCTAATTATAAAATCAGAATATTTTAAATGTACGAAACAATTTGTCAGAACTACGTTTGAACAATATTTCTATAACCATTTACAACTATAGCAGAAAAACGTTTGCAATTTCAATATTTAGCTATAAAGATATTACGACATTAATCGACATTATATTTCTGTGTTTTTCGACATTATTCTTAAATTCATTTTTCGAACAAAATCTACCTCGTTATCCAATGATCTTTTGTATAAAACGCTTTATATCAATATTCCTTATATGCTAATGTTAAGATTTTAAGATTAAAAACTATTAAAAACATACATATCCAGGAAAAACAAAACTTGAATCTCTTATTTTTTTCGACATTTTTCTACATTTTATACTTTTTGTCGACCTTTTATTTTTTCTTTCATACGCTTCTCTCTCGAACTCTTACTTACATAGCAAAAAAAGAACAGGCGATCCCTGTTCTTTTTTCTACTCAATTATTGAATAAAAAGAGGAATGGCCTCTCCTACTAAGATTCCATTCCTCTTTTTATAGACTGTTTTGCATGTAAGTCATTAATAATATATTTGGACGCTATGGAAATTTGCTCTCGCAATTCCTCTACCCTTTGTCCTAACGTTTCCTGTACATATTCTGTTTGCTCTAATTGTTTAATCGCCATACTATGTAATGTTTCTGTCGTCCAGTCTCCATCAACATTCCCAATAATTGGCTGATTCACTTGTTGTAAAAACGAATCGATCTTTGGATCATATGAAATTCCAATCATAGGCGTGTTTGCAACTGCCGATAATATAAGAGCATGAAGTCTCATTCCTATTAAAAGAGAGCATTCTGATAAAATAGAGATTTTCTCATGAATATCCATTTTATAAGGGAGCATGTGCGCTTCTTCTCCCATCAAATTAATGATATCCCTTGATGCATTTTGATCAAATGGTCCATGCATCGGTACAAATAAAATATGGTATCCCTCTTGCTTAAGCTTTTTCAGCGTATCTGCTAACTTCTTCATATAATCTTCTTTTGCATCCCAGTACCTTACACTAACCGCAACAACTTTTCCTTGCAGCGAATGTTTTTGAAGCCAATCGGATTTCTTTTCTTCTGGCTGACAAGCTAATACTGGATCTGGAACAAGTTCGATGTCTTTCTTAATACCAATTTCTTTTAAGTACAAAAAAGAGTCTTCATCACGCACTGATATATATTCAGCCTTTGATACATGCCATTTTACTAATAAACGATTTTGCTTCTTCGTAATAGGTCCGATTCCTTGGGCGTAAATATAATACGGCTTTTTCAAAAAACGGGCAAGCCGCATAATACCCGTATAGTATAAAATACTCTTAATACTCGTCTTATCTTGCAAGAGACTTCCGCCTCCGCTAATTAAACCATTACTTTTCTTTATTTCTCGGTAAATCGCTCTTATATCCCAGCGGTTTACTGCTTCTACACCGTACATTTTCCTTGTATAGTCGGGGTCATTTGAAAGTACAACAAGCTCAAGAGTAGGATCCTCTTCATGTAGCGCTTTAA
Source organism: Bacillus hominis (assembly GCF_018332515.1). Taxonomy (GTDB): domain Bacteria; phylum Bacillota; class Bacilli; order Bacillales; family Bacillaceae_G; genus Bacillus_A; species Bacillus_A hominis. The sequence goes on from NZ_BOQD01000416.1 coordinate 1,654, forward strand.
TAATTGATTGCAAAATTGCTTCGTCCCCAACATTATAAAAACCATAATATCCTGATAAAACTAACCGCACTCTTAATCTCCTCCAACATTTCGCAATCAACTCTTTTTGTAATTAAACAAATTGTTATCCATTCCTTGCCGAGAAAGGTTTGATAACTTCAAATTGATTTCTTTCACAAACATATAACAAGTCATACCCATTTATAATATTGTTCATTTTCTATAATAAACGATTTTATTTACGCAAAAATGGAATTTGTTCTTTTGATATCCAGTTTAGTTTCAATGCACATATGCCATATAATACTGAAGCTACACTTAGCGCTACAGCACTATATATCATTGCTAGAATCCTGGAATCTGTCACATTGATTAATGTAGACACAAAGTATAATGCTATACCTAAAATACTAGATACTCCAATTACAGCCAAAAATTTGCCTATAGCTATTGGATAAGAAAGATCTTTTCTAATATAAATATGATTTGCGATACAAATCATTACATAAATAATTAGAGTACTATACGCTGCTCCATTTATACCGAATTGGTTTACTAGCGCTATATTTAATATAATTTTTACAAAACTTGCACCGATGACAATCCATGCTGCTTGCATCGAACGATTAATCCCTTGCAAGATTCCTATTGATAATACCATAAGTGATGTGAAATACGAGCTACCAATTAAAATAGCTAACATGCCACTTCCTTTTGTATCTGTAAATAACGCAACATTAAGCGGCACTGCAAGCGCCATAAGCCATATCGTTATCGGCATTGTTAAAACATGCGCAAACTCATTTGTACGTTTTACTGTCAGTTTAGCTAAAGCTATATCTTTTTTTGTTAAAGCCGCTGTTAATAATGGAATTAACGGAAATACTATCGCACTTGCAAATACAACAATTAATTGCATAAATGCAAAACCACGGCTATATATACCAAATTGTTCCTGAATAGTTGTAGAAGATTCATGTAACACATGTGGAATTGTTATAGAATCAACTAAATTTAAAACAGGCATCGATAACGCTCCAATTGCAATAGGAATTGAAACACGGAGTATGTTTTTCGCGTTTTTCTTAAAGTCTTGTAATGAATATGTTTCACTCTTATAGCGATACGTGCTTTTCACATATTTCACTCGCAAATATATGAGTGACGTAATAACACCAAAGCAAGAACCAATCATCGCTCCGCCTGTTATGATATCACTACCCTTATTCCAATATACAAATATATAAGCAATTGTTAACATAAAGAACACGCGAATCAACTGTTCAATTACTTGTGATACGCCGGTAGGTATCATATCTCCGAACCCTTGGAAATATCCACGGTACACTGCCATATATGGTGCGATTAATAAAGCAAACGAAGTAACAATTAATGCTAGCCTCGTCTCTTGTCCACCAAGCATATTTGCAATGCTACTCGATCCAATGATAATAATTAAAAATCCGAGCACCCCAAATATAACACCAATAATAGATGCGGATGTAAACAATTTAGCTATTCCGTCACGATCATTCTTTTCATGAAGATCAGCTATTAACTGGGATATTGCTAGCGGGACTCCCGCTACTGATAAAGTTAAGGCTATCATATATACAGGAAAAACAAGGCGAAAAATTCCAAGTACTTCATCCCCTGCTATATTTTGCAATGGAATTTGAAAAAAACTCCCCACTACTTTCGATATAAACGTTGTAACGGTTAAAATCGCAGCGCCTTTTACAAACTTTTTATTCATCTTCTATCTCTTTTCTTTCAATATATAATCTACATAAAATATTAAATCATTATTATTCATTCATCTTGAGAATCATCACTTTATCTCATTTAGTTATCATACCAAATTTCTTATATATTGAATACTCTCTTTCTTTTTATGTTTTAAATATAATATGTGCAATATATATGTTTTTTTATCCAGTTTTTTCTTCAATTTACTACTTCTACTTGTTC
>NZ_BOQD01000417.1 GCF_018332515.1 Bacillus hominis
CATTAGAATTATATGTTCGTGAAGTGGATTCAATCCCTTTCTTATTAAAGGTATATGGTGTACTTATATACTATCATACCCGACAAAAAAACCTGTTATATGTGAAGTCGCTTGTAGATCAAGCTTCGCAAATGATACCAAGTCAGGTCGAAATGCAAGATTCTGAAGATTATATTTATTATTTGAAATCTCGAGGTTATTATTTTTATAATAAACAAGACTACATTGCTGCGCATGATATTTATGTGCAGGCTGAGAGTTTACTTGGAGTAGAAGAAACTGAACAACATGCTCATATATACTATAATTTATGTCATGTATATAAGGAGCTTTATAAAGATAAAAGTATTAGTCGTTTGTATGCCTTAAAAGCTTTCAATATATACAGAAAAAACGGTATGCAGAAAAACGTCATAAATGCACTTTTAATGCTTGCCGTATTGTATATTATGGATGAGTTATATGAAAAGGCACTTGAAATTTTACAGCAGGTAGAAAATAGTTTGGCTACTAATGGTGATTCAAAGTATTTACCTATCATTTCTTATGATTACGGGAAAATTTATCAAGGCTTGAAAGACTATACGAATGCCATTAAATACTATGAAGAAACTTTGGAGTTAAGTGAATTTTTATCGGAGAAAGATCAAAAGGTATATGCATTACGAAACATGATAGAGGTGTACATAGAACTTAAAGATTGGAAAAATGTTAATAAAGTTATGGATGAAGCATTTCATTTTTTATCGATTTATGATGTACCAATTGCATATGTCCAACTATATGGTTTGAAAGCTAAAGTATTCAAAATACGTGGAGATTATTATGAATACGAGAAAAATATGCAAAAAGTAATTGAAGTGGGAGTAGAAAAAAAGCAACATCGATTAGTTGCTGAATTATCCTATGAATTAGGTAACTTTTATAATGAAAATCGCTCTTATAAATTATCTGCGAAGTACTTTAAAATTTCAGCTGAAAATAAAATGAATTAAAACAGGGTTTCAGTAATATGTTTTCTTAGTTTATAAATTATTAGAGGTTATCCTAAAAATTACGTGTTTTAACGCTCTTAGGGAGACCCTTTTTTATCCCACATTAGCGGTTCTGTATGGGAAGGAATCACAAAATACGAATTTCGTATGTGAAGCAAAATAAAAACGCAAAAGCCAATGTCCTTATCGTATGGAAATTGGCTTTTGTTTATCTGTATTATAGAAACTGACCAACTGGAAAATCAAGATTAATAGTGGTATGGCGCAGCATTGATTTATGGGATTTCGCTTTCTTTGAAAACAAACGCATTAAAACAGCAACTTCTAATGATTCACTAGACAAAGTATTGTCATCTTCTCTGCCAATAAGTACTACATCAGGTATAACAGGCCAAGAACCAGCACGATTATAAAAGGGAGCTAAAGACGGTTTACACGTAAATATACCGAAATCTATATCGCTTTGTTTTTTGATCCATTCGGTAGCTGCAGCAACTGTTTGTAAACCTAAACCTTGACCATGATAATCTGGATCAGTCGCTACACAACTCAGTCCGGCTATATTAAATGATTGTCCATTATGATGGATAGTTTTGCGCACTACACCTGCATAGCTGACTAATTTTCCATCTATGTAGGAATAAAATGAACGTACATTAAATTCTTTAAGGTGAGTTTCTGGAATTATTTCCTCAGGCATGGGACCGAAGTCTGGCCAAACCCGCTGTAACATTACAGCAATTTCGTGTCTTAATGCATCAGATACTTGGTTATAGTCAGTCGATTGCACAATATGAGTTGTCATAAGTTATTTTCTCACTTTCTTCTATGTTTAAATTCATATATATATCGGTAAAAGTCAGCATCTTTAGATTGTTAGATTGGTATTTTTTTCGATTTGTTTGAAATATATTTAAAAATCAGTTCCAGTCATTCGAGCTAGCATAAATGTTATTAAAAAGATTGACTCGCAAGTAAAAGCTCTGATTTATTTGATGCTTAATAAGCTAAGAATAACATAAAAAGAATAGTCATTATTTTTTAGAGCATCCTAAAGTTTATCATCTAATAAGCCTGGAGTGAATCTCATGCTAAAGAGTAAACTATCCCTAATAATTTACTTAATTTTAATAATGGTCATATTTGCATCTCCGAAAGAAGGAAACGCAGCTAACATATCTGATAAAGATTTTTATGATTCCTATAACACTTTATTGGCTCCGTATGCAAGTCGAACGATTCAGAGCAAACTTGGACCTTCGCATCAGTATAGTTTAACTGATGCGAAGGTTATAAAAATTGACCGATCCCCAAAATACACTTTTAACTTCATTGTCGTTGCAAAGTATCGAACTTATACAAACGCTCATAACCCACCAAATCATATTGTAACAATTACTTATAACATTAATCCAAGTGGAGTGAAAGTTATAAACTTCAAACAAAAGAAAGAGTAAATAAACAGTGTAGTCTATACGAATTTAGAAATTCCCTAGAA
>NZ_BOQD01000418.1 GCF_018332515.1 Bacillus hominis
CAAACAATCAAAAAGATGCTATTACTGTTGATGCTAACAGCTTCAAATTAGTTGATAATAAAGATCGTGAATTTACGTACTCTACACAAGCTCAAACAGCTTTCGATGTAGGTAACGGCGGTCAGTCTGATTTCTTCTTAAAACAACTTAACCCTGGTTTATCTCAAACAGGTAAAATCATCTTTGACGTTCCTGCTGACGCACAAGGATTAGTTTTAAAAGCTCGTGGCGGCATGACAGGCAAAGAAATTAAATTAAAAGTTGAATAGTTAAATAGTTAAAGGCACTCGAATGAGTGCTTTTATTTTGCCTTCCTAAATACAATTTAACAATTATGCATAAATGGAGGAATTAACATGAACAAAAAGATAATCGGGGGAATTCTAGGGGTTATTGTGATTATTATAGCCCTTGTGAGTATGAATGTATTACAAAAAAATGCTAAAGAAGCAGAAGAGAAGAAGAAACGTGAGGCTAGTTATGTTCAAGCCGCAGCGGAATTTTATAATAATATAGGATTAATGGGGTTTGTTGCTGAGATGGTTTTACCAGAGTATTCGGATGCTTGGTCGAAAGCAATCGATAACCGTCGAGACTTTAATATAGCTGTAAATGCTAAGAAAAAATCATATGATTCAATGATTTCTCAAGCTTCTGTCATATATAGTGATATGGAAGGTCAATTAAAAACTGTTTCTGAAGCTGCAAAAGAAAATCCAGATAAGTATAAAGAACTTTATGATGAATACAAAAAAATGTATGGGACCATTACATCTTTAAAGGAACAGACGGAATCGCCTAGTGGAACCCTCATGACATTTAACCAAAATGCAAATATGTTATTCCAAGAATATAAGAAATATAAAGGTAATATAGATGTAGTTGTATCTGAGGATATAAAAAATGAAGTTGAGAAGATTAAAGAAAGAAATAAAAAATAATTAAAATATATATGGAAGAGAATGTTGTTCATTGAGGCTATGAAAGGATATTAATTTTTTTCATTATAAAGCAAGAAGCCACTTTAAAAGTAGCTTCTTGTATTTCTATTAAGCCGAAGCTTTCTTCATTCTC
>NZ_BOQD01000419.1 GCF_018332515.1 Bacillus hominis
CAGTTTATCTCCCACCTAATTTCTTTGCTTCAGCTGAATTTTGAGGTGGGAGTTTTACTGCCCGGCAAATAGCAGGATAAATAGAAGGGGCAAAACAATGTGTGTCCCTTCTAATAGTTGTTCTTACCTTATATGGGATATATGTTCTGAAACTGCTTTAATAATTTTATCCCAGTCATCGGGATGATTCTCGTGTCCTGCACCTTCAAGGGGTAATAGCTTTGAGTTCGGAATTTCATCAATAAGTGCGAGTCCATGTTCAAGCGGAAGAGCTGCATCGTCCGTACCATGAATTACTAAAGTAGGTACTAGTAATGACTTAAGTATACCTTCATAAGAATCATCACCTGTAAGGAGGGCATGGTTAAACATGCTTAATAAATTGTTGGCACGTTCTATTTCTTGCTTTACTTGTTTCAAAGTTCTTGCTTCATCAAATATACGCTTTGATCCACAGAGTAGACGTGATCCTGTAACTAAATATTTCGCTATAACATCTTTATTTGTCCAATCCAAATTCGCACCATTAGCATGATGTGTCAAAATTCTTTCATCCATTGGAGGCAAATCACGAGTATTGTTATCAGATCCAATAACGCTTGTTGCTAGTAATGTTAAGGACAAAATTCTTTCTGGGTGTTTTACTGCAGCAATTTGAGCAATCATACCTCCTAATGACATGCCAAAAAGGTGTGCCTTTTCAATATGATACGCATCGAGTACCCCGATTGCATCTTCAGCGAGGTCTGCTACAGTGTAATTGGAAGTCCCAGGCTCATATGTAACAGAGCGTCCAACATCACGGTTATCATAGCGAATGACAAACCTTCCTGTGCTAGCCAACCTTTCACAAAATTCTTCATCCCAATAAACCATTGAACACGTAGCTCCCATAATTAATAATATTGCTGGGTTATTTGGGTTACCAAAGCTTTCTGTACATATATCAATACCGTTTACTTTGAAAACTTGTTCACTCATAGTACACTCTCCGTTTCAATTAAAGTTCATTACCAAATTAACTCTGCGTTTTTCTTAACCGTAAATTGGATTGTATGAAAGTAAGATAAATGTTTTTTGTACTCTGGATTCTTAGTTAGTAGAGTAACATACATAGCACCTCCAAATATATTTATTTTCAATCAAGACGAAATATTTTGAAAAATAATTGTTTGTTATTAAAATAAACAGCAAGGAGGAGAGGAAATGAAAGCAATTGTTATTAATCAATACGGTAGTGTTGAAGAACTACAAGAAAGACAAGTTCCAAAACCGATTGTTAAATGTAATGAAGTATTAATACGCATACACGCAACATCTGTCAATCCTGTTGATTGGAAAATAAGAAAGGGAGACTTACAAGAAAAGTTGCGATTTTCATTTCCAATTACATTAGGATTAGATGTTGCTGGAGTAGTTGAAGAAGTTGGAGAAGATGTGAATCATTTTAAAATAGGAGATAAAGTGTTTACGAAACCCGAAAATATAGGGAAAGGTTCTTATTCTGAATACATTACAGTGAAATCAGATTTAGTAGCGCAAATGCCTAATAATCTTAATTTTGAAGAAGCAGCATCTATACCTCTTGCAGGGCTTACAGCTTGGCAAAGTCTTGTTGATTATGCACAAATAAAAGAAAATGACCGAGTATTAATTCATGCTGGAGGGGGCGGAGTAGGGAGTTTTGCAATTCAAATCGCAAAATCATTTGGGGCCTTTGTCGCAACAACTGCAAGTAGTAAAAATGAAGAGTTTTTAAAGTGTTTAGGAGCTGACCTTGTTATTGATTATAAAAAAGATAAATTTGAAGAGCTACTATCAGATTATGATATTGTGTTAGATACAATCGGTGGAGAAGTACAAGAAAAAAGTTTTCAAATTATTAAATCTGGTGGTGTTCTAGTTTCTATCGTTCATGAACCACTTCATGAAGTAAAGGGCATAAAATCAGGGTTTTTATGGTTGAAACCAAGCGGGAAGCAATTAGACGAATTAACTAGTTTGATCCAAGCTGAAAAAATTAAACCAATCATTAGTAAAATTGTTCCGTTTAATGAAGAAGGAGTTAGAGAAGCTCATATTTTAAGTGAAAGTCAGCATACGAGAGGGAAAATTGTAATTAAAATGGAATAAGCTTTACATAAATATGCGAGTGGTGACTGGATAAAATAAAGATTGTCCCCACTTGCATATACTATAATTTTTGAACGACATAAGTAATCGCATTCGTTTTTAATGTAATGTTTTTTCCGTTACGTACAATATCATACGATAAACTCTTTATTTCAACTTTTACTTCTTGCCATTCAGAATAAACGTCTTTTAGTGTACGTATCATTTCTTCCGTGAAAAGGTTAATTTCAATTAAAGCATCTAATTCTTGATTCGTTTCCAAGTCAATTTCTTGAATGTTAGAGTTAACTATTAAAAAGTTGATACCACCACTCTTTGTCCCATTTTTCATAGAGTGAAGCACTTTTTTAAAATCGTCTATTGATCTGACATGTTCTAAACTTGATACTGCAACGATGTAGTCATAAGTATTAGGTGCAATATAGTAGTCTTCAATTGCTGCTTGTTCCGTTTTTATGTATTCAAATACACCATGTTCTTTGCTGTAAACTTGTAGCTTCGTTAAAGCCGAATCAAGTAGATCAACACAAGTAACAGTGCTGCCAGTATTCATGATTTTTTGTGCAATCGGAATACTGTTTCTACCAACACCAGAGCCAAGGTCAAGTATTTGTAGGTCTTTCTGTCCTCTAAAATAGATCAGCATGTCCATAACTGTTTTAACAGGTTTATAAAGCCAAGATCCCGCTTCGAATAATTTATATTGTTCATAGCAAAGATCGTGATACTTTTTCTCTTCTCGTCTTATGTAATCGATTCTGTTCATAGTGTTTCAGCTCCAATAGTTTCATGGCGAAATGAATAGGTTGGACAACCTTTAATATTTGTTTGAATTCGAAATAGACCACCGGCATGTGGGTACTGTTTTAGTTCCGCATCCGTCATTCTTGTTCTGGCGGTTGTGATATATAAATCAGTTAAATTAGGCCCTCCAAATGTACACGACGTTACATACAACGCAGGAATCGGAATACTTAAAATCTGTTCTCCAGTCAAGGGATTCCATCTAGTAATCTTCGAGCCTCCCCAATGTGCAATCCATAAACAACCTTCTACATCAATTGTCATACCATCGGGTAGACCTTCATTTTCAGGGAAGGTGATAACATCTGTTGGATTGCTAATTACACCAGTATGTATGTCATAATGAAAACGGGCTATTTTTTTAGTAGGTGTATCAATAAAATAAAGGTATGTATTGTCAGGCGACCATGCTATGCCGTTTGATGTATTTACATGGGACACTTTTTTCTCTACGTTGAGATTATTATTTAAAGAATACAAGGAACCGGCGCCATTTATACCATATAAGTCAGTAGTGCCCGCCCAAAAGCGGCCAGCTGGATCGCATTTCCCATCGTTAAAACGATTTTCTATTAAATGTGGTTCAGGATCATAAATATGTGTAAGCTCTTCTGTATTTAGATTAAGAGAATAAAATCCTTTTTCCATAGCTAAAAGTACTACATCATCTAAATATGGAACGACACAACCGATTTGTTGGTCGAGAATAATCACTCGGTTCATATTACTAGCATGATTGTAAAGGCATAATTTCTTCTCTATAATATCAACCCAATATAGTATTTGTTTCTTCTCATTCCAGCAAGGACCTTCACCTAAACCTGCCTTGGCATCTACAACTAATTCAATGTTTCTGAACAATATGTTTCACCCCAATTTATTAAAGATACATATAAAATTCGATAAAAATGGAGGTAAACCTTTTGTTGGATTGGAATAAGAAGATGTACTGTGAAAAAACGAAGACCTTCTCACATAACTCGAATATTGCATATAACCATGGGGAGGAAGAGGTATATGCTGTTTTATGAGATTATTTGTTTTTTATGTAAAAATGTACTTCGAGTATATGAAGGAAGTGGTAAATATAAGAAATTCAAAAGGAAAGTATTGTTGTGAAGAGTGTATTCATAAAATTCAACTAGAAGCAATAAAATATTTTTTAGATAATGAAAGAAAATCA
>NZ_BOQD01000420.1 GCF_018332515.1 Bacillus hominis
CTGGATAAGGATATAAAAAACTAGTAATAAAAAGAGCTTTTTGACGATTGGTCATTAAGGAAAATAAATGTTTTTTATGATATTTCGCTACCTCCTCTGGAATCGTATCAGCGTGCAATTCCACCATGTTCTCTATATAAAATAAAGCCTCTTGCGCTAATTTTTTCGAGCGACTATCCTCTAACAATAAATTCATTTCTTCCACCGGAGAAGTCTTTAATAAATGAGATGTTAAGATTACTGCTTGTCCCCCTATATGTAATAATTGATATTGCTTTAACAATCTATTAAGCTGTCGCCAATCGAGGGGGTGTTCTAAAATTTGCTGAATATCTATTAACCATCGTAATCTAGACCATCCGTGACGCGCTCCATGAGAGATGAGTGATAAAAACAAATCCTCTCTTCCTAAACCATATACAGGAAAATTAGTAAGCGAACTACTTCTTCTACGTTTCCATAATTCATCAAAAGTTGGTTCCTTTGATGGGCCCGGATTTAATCGCCAATGAACTTCAACCTTGATACCCTTTTCGTTGTGAAAGTATGTCATATGATGGTGTCTCCATTTCCAATCATTTAAAACTGTACTAAAATAATCATCCTTTACATATCCATCATCTGCCAAGAGCTGTTCTACTTTTTGAAGATCGTTTAAAGAAACGATAAGATCTATATCGCTCGAAGTACGGAAAGATATGTCTTTATAAAGATCCGCAGCAAGTACTGGGCCTTTTAAAAATAGAAGACGAATATTATTTTCATGAAACAATTTACCTATTCTTTCTATCTCACCACTAAAATACAACATTTGAAATGTATTCATTTTAAAATATTTTTGTAAGGTTTGAGTAACGTGAGAAGGAACGTATTCACTACTAAGTAATTTCAATTTCGGATATATATATGCATAAACACGATGATGGATTGCTAATGTAAGAAAGTTATCCCAATCAATATTCTCAAACAAATCCTTGCCCATTTCCTTTAGTTCGAAAATATTCTTTCTTCTTATTATTTCTAATTGTAGTTGAAGCTCCTTATTAATATTATTTAAGTCAAGTTCATAACTATTTCTCATGATACTCTCCTTCAATGTTTTTTAATCCATCGTTTTAGCAAATTTACTCACAACAGTAAACCTTTGCATTTCTTCCGCACCAGTAATATAAGCAGATCCACTCCTCAACCATGCATGCGCACTCAGCATACCGTTCTCTTCTCTAGCTGTACCTAAGTATAAAGTACTCTCAATCTTTCTTCTTTCTAACATCTTCATTGCAGCAATCGCTTTTACTAAACACCTACTCTCCCAAAACGTATGACGGCTTACGATACGTATCGCTTCAGAAACCTCTTTTAGTATTATCGTATTCTTCGGGTCGGAAATGACAACCGTTTCTTCCATATGGATTCCCAATTTAGGAGCAACCTTAGAAAAAGAAATAAAATTAGATATCCGGGCTAACCCTAGATAAAGATAAGCCTCTCCAAATAAAAATATTGTTCTCGGATTTAATAGAAATAAAGTTTTTATTTTTCTTCTCATACACATATTTGAATTCCTACCCCTTATTTCAGATACATTCCTATCATTCCACTTTAGTAAACTCAATTAAACCTTCTTCTAATAATTGTTCTAAAAAAAGAAGAACTTGTTCCTTACATTCAGAATCTTCCACTTCATATTCTAAGGTTAGTTCATTTAGTAGTTTACTAATTTTTATTGGGTTCTCTATTCGTTCCCATATGATTCCACCTATCTTACCTAAATTATAGTATTTACCATTAGAAATATTTAACATAACTTTCTCACCATCCATGTCACTCACTATATTCCCTACGGTCTGTACAATACATTGTTCCAAAGAAATCATATGTTTTTTCATCAATATTTACTCCTTTTCATCTATAGTTTTTAAGATAATAGAAGCTAGACGTGACACCGTAAACTCTATTTCCGGACGGTGCAATTGATACATATCAATATGCTGTATGATTTTCGCTGAAATATCAAAATGCCATTCCGTTAGTTCTAATCGTGGAATTAAAAAATTTCTATAGGTTTGACAAAGTAACGTATGTAGCTTTTCAAGCTTTTTGATTTCTCGAATTTCAATTTTCTCATTTTCTGCAATTACTAACTCAAATAATCCTGCCAGTGGGACTGGATTTGAAAAATAATATGCATCAACTGGAATACTATATTTATTTTCCCTTCCGACTAGCTTTTTATATTCATTAACACGCATTCCAAAATGTTCTAAGCTCTTCTGCCATAATTTTTGCTGTGGATATGACGGAATAACGTATGGGGTGCAATTTTCTGCAAGCGATACCGCTATCACATCATCACTTAAAAGTTTATATCCTAAATCCAGAAAACCCGCTGCCAATGTGGATTTCCCTCTACCCGATTCCCCAATAAAGCCATATGCTTTCCCATCAATCATTATTGCGCTCCCATGCAGTGGAAGTATTTTTCTCTGCATCAATACTATTCCCATACATGTCCCAAGTACAAATAGTCTAATTAAACCCTCTTCAATCTCACTTTCAGGTGAAATAGTTATCTTTTCTCCATCTTGAACCGAAAAAATCGCAACATTCGGAATATAAAACATAACCTTCGTTCCTTGAACCACATGTTTATACGGTACAT
>NZ_BOQD01000421.1 GCF_018332515.1 Bacillus hominis
ATTATGTGTAGATATTACGAATATAGTGCATACTTAAAGAAGGTGATTTTATTGAAATTAAATAAAAATTTACAACTATGTATATTAATTGCAACATTAATATGCTATTCCATCTATTTTATGTTTTTCTTTCTATTCCCTACTCATTTTTCAAATTTCAATGTACGCTTCGCTTCACTCATCGTTGAAGCCATTACATTTATATCACTAATTTACTCTATATATTCTAAAAAAGTTAGTTCAAACCCTTTTTGGATATGTATCACAATAGCAATTGGTAGTTTTTTATTAGGAAAAATAGTATATACGTATCAAGATAACTTTTTCGAAATTCCAATACATCGTTTTACTGTTTCTGATGTATTTTACATGTTTTTTCTATTCTTCTGCCTTATCGCTTTCTGCTATAAAATTTTAAAAGAGTGCAATAAATGGGAAAAAGCATTCTTTATTTGTGATATATGTATAGTACTTACTTCTATATTCACATTAGAATGGTATTTATTTAATCAGCCAAATTTAAATATATTCTCTCTTTCACTGGGAGATGTTTTCCTTTCATTTCTATATCCAATTGTAGATTTATTATTTCTTCTACTAGGTGTTAGTCTCTTTTTCCGCCCAACAATTTTTAATTCTAAACGGAAAATTTATATTTTTATTTTTGTATTAATAAGCTCTGCAACTTTTAACTATATTTATTTTTACTTACATAACCATTTATCAACTGACACGATAACATTATTACGTCTTTTATATAGAATACCTATATTACTTATCGCAATAGCTGGGGCTATTTCCGAGGATTATAATAGTCATAAAAATTATTTCATTGTAAACCCTATACTAGGAAAAAAATTTTTAGTCGTATTTCCCTATCTTGCTGTTGCAATACTAATCGGGTTTACATTAAAAGAACAAACATCATCTTCAACTCTCATTACAGGAAATTGTATTACTTTTGTTTTCGTACTCATTCGTCATTCTATTGTACGTATGCAAAACAATTCCCTAACAAAACGTCTACAAGCGTTTAATGCTCAACTGGAAGAAAAAGTTACTTTAAGAACCTCTGATTTAGTCCAAAAATCAGAGGCTTTATCTCAAAAACAACAAAAATTTAAATCTTTATATGAGTATCACCCTGATCCTATTTTTACGATTGATTTAAATGGGATATTCTTAAATGTAAATAAAGCAGGAAGTGTATTACTCGGAGCACCAACGAACGAGTTACTTGGTGAAACATGTTTTTCGATTATTTTAGATGAAGATAAACATAAACTAGCATCTGCATTAGAAAAAGTTAAACAACAAGAATCAGCATCTTTACAACTTAGTTCTCAATATAAAGATGGCTTTACTTATTTTTTATACGTTACCATCGTTCCTATTATGATAGACGGACAAATTTCAGGAAGCTATATTATGGTAAAAGATATTACCGCATTAAAAAAGCAACAAGAAGAAATAAAATATTTAGCATTCCACGATACTGTAACGAAAATTGGGAACCGATCCTTTTTCCATAGGAAGTTAAGAAAATTTATAAAAAATGCTAAAACAACACAAAGTGAGTTTGCATTATTATATTTAGATTTAGATCGTTTTAAAGTAATTAACGATACACTTGGACATCCTTCAGGTGATTACATATTAGAAGAAGTAGCAAAACGTTTCCAATTATGTCTTCCATCACATACTCATCTGTCAAGAATCGGTGGCGATGAATTTACAATTTTAATCGAAAACTATACGGACCATGATTCCTTATTCAAGTTATGTAACCAATTATTTGAAGACATGAAAAAACCATTTGTCATACATGAGCATAAATTAACTTTATCACTGAGTATCGGCATCGCTATCTATCCACATTCTGGAATCGATACTGCTACACTTCTGAAAAATGCTAATGTTGCAATGTATGATGCAAAGGCAAAAGAGCTTAACTCTGTCTCTATTTATGACGATGTAATCGCTAAAAAAATCGAAAGACGATTACGACTAGAAAAAGATTTACCAAACGCAATACAAAATGAAGAATTGTTCCTTTTATATCAACCTCAAGTTGATAGCAAATCTAACAAAATTATCGGTGCTGAAGCTTTAATCAGATGGAATCATCCCGAATTAGGTGTTATTTCTCCATATGAATTTATCCCAATTGCCGAAGAAACACTACAAATTATTCCAATAGGAAAATGGACATTACAGCAAGCCTGTCAGCAAATGAAACGTTGGCACGCACTCGGATATTCACATTTAAAAATAGGTGTAAATTTATCTGCTAAAGAGTTTGAACAAGAAGGTTTTGTAAAGTCTATTTCTTCTGCTTTAGCAACTACAGGTTTACCAGCAAGTTCTCTCGATCTTGAATTAACAGAGCGAATTGCAATGATGGATGAGCGAGAAACATTGATAAAACTGCGTACACTAAAAAGTTTAGGGATTCACATTTCAATCGACGACTTTGGTACAGGCTATTCTTCCCTAGCCTACTTACCTTTATATCCAATCGATACGTTAAAAATCCCGAGAGAATTTATTACAATGTCTGAAACGTGTGAAGATGGAATGGAAATCATTAAAACGATCATCACATTAGCACATACATTAGGAATGTCTGTCATTGCTGAAGGTATAGAAACGAAAGAACACGTAAATTTCCTTCAAAAAAATAAATGTCAGTTTATTCAAGGTTATTATTACAGTAAACCTATTCACGCTGATTCATTTTCTACTCTGCTGGAAAAAGGAATTCATTCTTTATAGCTTTACTTTATAATCTTTAACGCAAATAAATACAAGAAAAAGGAAAGAAGAGCCCGTCTCCTCTTTCCTTTTTCTGTACTTTGCAACTTTTCATTTCCCTCACATATCATTTATTTAAGTAGTTACTAATACATTTATGATAACAGACTTGAATAGGAGGGAATTACATGCACCACGAAAATCCAAATAATAAACTTTACAAAAACACCCCTCTGTCCCTCTTCTCTATAAAAAATGAACTGAAGCAAAAATGCACCAACGCAAATAGCTTTCTTTATAATCTTTCGAAAGAGGAAGAAAGATTACTACATACAATTAAAGAACGAACAAAATTATTAAATCAAAATAATGTGACAAGAACTCGCGCTTACTATCAATTTTACAAAAGATATCCTGAAATACATTGGGCTTTGCTTGGACATATGGTATCGCGTAACGGCGGTTGGAGCATGACAGATTTAAAAGGAGATTTGTATACGAAGTTGTTATCTGAGAAAGATCAATTTACTTTCTTTTCTTTTTTAGAGCGAGGAAATTGGCTTATCTTTCAAGATGTGTATCCACAATTTTTGTTATATGAACAGAGTTTAAAAACATCCACAAATCTTTTTCATCTCCTCCCTCATCTTAATGTTTCAACATTTATGGAAACGATGTGGAACTTTTTCTGGAAAACTGGAAACAAAAAAGTATTAGCAATTGCGACTATTATTAATGAGCAAAACTACTTAGAAAAAAGAGTGATTCAAAATACACACTTCAAAAAAAAGGTACTAAATAGTATTGGATTCAGGCTTTTTGATTTCTTTCAATTTAATCATATCCTTTTCCCTTTCTATGAAGAAAATTCCAAACAGAAAATACTATTAATTGGTGATACAATGAAACATTTCACTTCCTTGCACGAACGAATTTTACTCGGAAAAAGATTATATGCATTATTATTTCATGATGAGTATGTTTTAGCTTCTATACTACAATGGGCGGATACTCATCCACACACTGGATCCCGAAAAGATTATTGGCCGCATTTATTTTCAAGTGTAAATGAATCCTTTTCACGAGAGTTTTATAAACGAAGAATAAAGAAGTGCCAATTAAAAAGTGATTCCTATCGTATATACAGCCCTGCGCTTATTTACGCATGGAAAAATATGAAACACGAGGAAACAAAACATGAAGATTGGTTTAACGACTGGCAAATCATACATTATTTAACTGATAAGGAGGAAAGGATACATGGACAAATTACAGAAGACTACTGTAAAACACTCGAAAAAATTGAACTCGCAATTCTCGCAAAGAAAAATGTTCTCCTTCGAGAAGAAGAATGATTTTCTAGCATTAGCAGTTACAATCTTTCTCTCTTCTATTATCGGAACTTGCTTAGATGTTTTCTTCATTAATAGACAAATATATACCTTTCCAATTAGACCCTTTCCATCCATATTTTCAGTTAACATAGCTTTTACCTTGTTCATACTTCCGATTTTAACAACCTCTTTTATACAAATTTCAAGAAAATTATCTACAGCTTCTAGAACTCTATTTATTATTTTAATAGGTGTTTGTGCTAGCATTTTTGAACAAGTTGCTGAGAGATTGGGTTTATTTGTACATAGTATGAATTGGCAGCACAGTTATTCTTTGTTTGGATATATCATTTTCTTTTCTCTTATTTGGAAATTTTATAATTGGATAAAAATAAAGAGACCGTTTTTATAACGGTCTCTCCTTAAGCATACTCTTCAGTTACTGCTACTGAACGACTTTGAAGGCTTTTTGATCGCAAACGATATGCAACTACTTTCTTCTTATATTGCTTTACTACATCAACGTGTTCCACGTAGCTATATATAGAAAATCTAATCTCTTTTTTTCCTTTCTTCGTCTCAATGACTATCGGTGTTCCTTCTCCTTGCGGCGGAAAATAATGTTTATCTAAAAATAAAGCCTCGTTAAAGTCATTTATAACTTGAAGTTTCATTTCTCCTTCTATACTTTTTCCATCAACTGTTATAGTCGTATTTTCCTCATCAAGTTTTTGATGTAATTCAAATCTACTAATAATTGATTCTACAACAGAAGTCGGCATACTAGAAACTAGTACTTTAAGAGCACCAAAAATAAATAATGTAACGATAAACCACGTTGTCACTTTCATCATCTCCATTACGTTCTAAAATGAGTAGTATTATACTCCTTATTACGATTCATTAATTTTCAAAATAAAAATTTCATTCCATAAGGTACGAATATACTAATAAGTATCCCTGTTACAATCATCGTTACCGAACCGATAGTTGCTTCTTTCTCGCCTTCTTTCACTAGACGACTCACACCGATGATATGTGATGCACAGCCCATCCCTACTCCTTTTCCAATTGTACTTGTTATACGGAAAAGCTTAAGTACTGTCGGTCCTATAATAGCACCTGTTATTCCTGCAACAACTACAAAACTAGCTGTCATAGATGGGATACCACCAATTTGCTCAGCTAGCGAAACTGCAATGGGCATCGTCGCTAATTGCGGTATCGTTGTTAATATAAGTTCTTTATCTATATTCAACATTTTCCCAATCACTACATTCACACTTATTAAAGCTACTATTCCGATTGCTACTCCTATCAGTATCGATAATAAATTTTTCATCAGTATCTTTCGTTCCTTAAATAGCGGTATAGCTAAAGCTACTATTGCTGGGCTCAAGAAACTGGAAAGAAGATCTCCCCCATTTTCCTTATACTCATGATGAGAAATCCCAAAAGTAAGGAATATACAAATCATAATTGCCGTAACTGTTAACACCGGTAGAGTAAATGGAAACGTAAATTTTTTATATAGCTTTGTCGCCAATATATAAATCACTACAGTAATAAAAATTAAGACCATTTGAATAGCGCACCTTGTCAATTTTATTTTTTTGATGTTATTAACAATTGACTTACATAACCCGAAATAATCAATGTTACTAAAGTACTTACAACAACTAGAAAGAACACAATACTGCCCTTACTTAAAAGGAAAGAACCGTATTCCATTAATCCAGTCGTTGAAGGAATTAAAAATAATGGTAAAAATACTATTAGTTTTTCCGCCCCTATCTCAAACCATTTTAATGGCAAAATACGAGTGGAAAGAAGAAGAAAAAGGATTAACATTCCTATTAAACTTCCTGGCATAGATAGGTGAAATACTTCCCGGATCCATACGCCTGCTAAGCTAAATAAATATAGTAGCCCTACTTGAAGTAAGAGCGTCAAGTACTTCAATTGCTTACCCCCGTTTCAAAACCATGTGCCTCATTCTATAACGTACTTACTCTTGTATCTCATTTAAGGTCTCTGCAAATCTTGTAATTCCAAGCTGAATTTGTTCGACATTCGCTCTACCAAAAGTAAATCGTATATATTCACTTTTCGAACCTAGGACGCTTCCTGGGACAAATGCTACACCATTGCGTATAGATTCACCTAGTAAATGGTATTCATCAAACGTTCCTTGCACTTTACACCATACATGTATTCCGCCCTCAGGAACAAAAAACTCAACTCGGTTCCCTAATAATTCTTCAAGACTTGCAATTAACTCGTCTCTTCTTTGTTTCAATTGTCCACGAAGCATCGTAATATGCGTATGAAAATCTTCGGATTCTAAAAATTGATTTGCTACCCACTGTGTAAAAACACTATGCCCAAAATCAACTTGCTGCTTCGCATCTGCCAATCGTTCAATTACGCGCGTGGGGCCAATTACCCAACCAATACGTAATCCTGATGCAACAATTTTTGATAATGAACTTACATATAGAACATTTCCATTTTGGTCCATCGATTTTAATGTCGGATTTACTTCTCCATTAAAAGAAGTCAAACTATACGGATCATCTTCTACAATCGGTATACCAAATTCAGAAGATAGTTCTAAAACCTTTTTACGTCTCGATAACGAAAGCACCGTTCCAGTTGGATTTTGATAATCTGGATTTAAAAACACCATACGAATGCGATGCTTTTTGTGCAAATCGATTAAGTCATCGGGATTCATTCCATGCTCATCAACTGGTAAACGGAATATGTTTAAACCTGCTGATTTAAACATCGGAAGTGAATAACAATAGGAAGGGTCCTCAATTGCAATCGCATCACCAGGCTTTAACAAACATTGAACGATAAGATTAAGTGCCTGCTGAGCTCCAGATGTAATAAGAATAGAGCTTGAATCTGCTTCTATTTGTTTATATTGCTCGACATGTGCTGCAATTGTTTTTCGTAACATTTCATTTCCAAGTGGATGATCATAACCGAGATTTCCCATAAATGTTTTCTCCGACAAAATTGTTCGAAATCTATCACTCGGAATTAATTCTGGTGACAATTCACCACTCGCTAAATTGATTAAATCATCTTTTTGTGTTTCCGTTCGAATTTGTTGAACAAGTGGTACATTAGGCAAGAACGATCCATCCTCAACGTACCTACCCCAGTTCGGTATTCGTTTATGTGACACACCCCATATGTCTGTATTGACCCTCGTTCCGCTTCCTTTTTGCCGTTCTACTACCCCAAGTGATTTCAATTCTTCATACGCAGCCACTATCGTACTCCGATTCACTTGTAACTCCTTTGCTAGCATGCGCTCGGAAGGTAATTTACTATCAGAAGGAAATTCACCTGAAGAAATACCTCTTTCAATATAATCAGCAATTTGTTTATAAAGAGGTGTCTTATCTGCACGATTTAGTTTCCATTCCATCTATTTCCCTCCTCTCAAAACGAACTGCCATTCATTTACTAATAACAGTATTCACCGTAACAATAGTATTAACCAACTTCAGCATAGCATCACTCATTCTTATCTTTAAATGGATATATCCAAAACGGCTCTCTTTCTAACCACTCCACTGTTTCTGGAACACCATCTTCATACTCTCTTTTCAGTTCCGTTACCTTAGTCGCAAATTGTGATGCATGTGCTTGCAATGCCTCCAACTTTTTTGGAACATATTCTTTTACTTCATTTTTAAAACTTGGAGGTCCAATTTCAGCTTCATGATTATTCGAAAAAGCTACAGCATAAAAAGTCGGTCGTTTACTTTCCGGAATATTAGCTAATGCCTCTACTACCGCTTCCCCTGTTGCATCATGATCTGGATGCACTGCATATCCCGGATAAAAAGAAATGACTAACGACGGATTCAATTCTTCGATACACGTTTGAATTAAACTTCTTAATTTTCCGGGTTCTTCAAATTCTAGAGTTTTATCACGATATCCCATCATACGTAAATCTTCAATCCCTAAAATATTTGTAGCTAGCTTTAACTCTTTCTCTCTAATAGCATATAAAGATTCACGTGTTACATATGGTGGATTCCCCATCGCTCTTCCCATTTCACCAAGTGTTAAGCAAACATAAGTAAGAGGGATTTTCTGCTCAGTATAAGCCAAAATTGTGCCAGCCACGCAATACGACTCATCATCTGGATGCGGGAAAACAACTAAAACGTGGCGCTCATTTTTCATCAATACATTAACTCCTCATCATATACCAACTCTATAAAATAACGACCGCATACCATGTAACCCCCACAAGTAGTCCTAAAAGAAGGATGACATAGATAGCAGATAAATTTTTCACATTCCTCTTTGTAGACTTACCATAATTCTCTTCCACATTTCGTGCGACTAGTACGGTCCCAAACAGTGATACAACTACAATAATAACAACTAGTGAAATTGCAAAACTCATTGTCTTTTCACCTCTCTAAAACCAGTCTATTTAAACAAAGGAGATACATATAAAATGTCCTTCTTAAGGTATCAATACAATACTACCTTTCTTCTCTTATCATAATAGAAATTTGCGAAAAACGGACCAACCACTTTTACGTTTTTTTGCTCATCCACTTCAAAATAAAAAGCAACTGATCTCCTAGAATCAGTTGCTTTTTTACAAGGCTACTTATATTCACTTTCACTTAAAATTAATCCGATTTAAAAGTTTGGTCTTTTCATAATGAAACATCGATTGAGATAACTCAAAAATGGTTCCATTTACAAGATGAACTGTATTTTCAATAAGAAGTGCCGGATCACCTTCATTTATTTCTAAAAGCTGTGCATTTTCTTTATTTACTTTTTCACAACTAATAACTTTATCGGCAAAGCCAATATTTAATCGTAAATCTTCAATGAAATAACTGTATACAGAACTTAATGCTATTTCTTCATTCAAATAAGGAATGATATCTTTTTTGAAATAACTTACTTCAATAGAGAATGGTTTCCCATCTACAATTCTTAAGCGCTTCAAGAAATATAACCTAGTCCCAATTTCACATTGCATCCGCTTTGCTATCTCTTCATCCGCATCTATTACTTCAAGCTCTAACACTTTCGTTTCAATATTTTGTGAAACGAGGTTTTTCGTTAATCCACGTAAACTTCCTAAATTAATGTAATCTGTTACAGAAGTTTCGCGTAAAAACATCCCACTACCTTGCACTTGAAAAATATAGCCTCTATTCACAAGCTGACTAATTACTTTACGTATCGTATTACGGCTTACTTCAAATCGGTTCATCAATGCTTCTTCTGTAGGTAGTTTTTTTGTTTCATTAAAAATCCCATCTCGAATGTCTTGCTCTAACACATCTGCAATTTGTTTATACTTTGCACTCATACACTTTCTCCTAAAATACTCTTTTATCTGTTATAACTCTTCTCCTCTCGTTTCGATCACATGCTTATACCAATGAAACGAAAGTTTCTTCTTACGTTTTAAGTTATCATTATGATCGACAAAAATAAAGCCATATTGCTTTTTATATCCATTTAGCCAACTTAATAAATCGATAACAGACCATGCATAATACCCTTTTAAATTAATTCCCTCTTGAATTGCACGCTTCATTACTTTTAAATGCTCTTCAATGAATTTAATTCTCGGAACATCTACAATTTCTCCGTCAATGATTGGATCTTCATCACCAAGTCCATTTTCCGTTACATACATCTTTATGTCACCGTAGCGTGCTTTCAACATATGCAATCCATCTAAGAAACCTTCGGGAGATATTTCCCATCCCCATTTTGTGTATGTTTTATCATCCATTTTAACAGTTCGATAAAAACCATCAAAAGAAGGATTACCCGGAGCAAGTGTTGAGTTTTCTCGAGAATGTTCCTCATTCTTTATATCCATATCATATTTTTCCACTCGTATCGGTTGATAATAATTCAAGCCAATAAAATCATTTTTTTCGGCATTTTGTTTAATGATTTCAAATTCTTCAACCGTCCAATTAGGAGTCCATCCTTTTTCCTTTAATTCCTGCACAACATAAGACGGATACTCACCTTTTAAAACTGGATCATAGTACCAATACATTTCATATTCATTCGCATGATTTGCTGCTAGTATATTTTCTTTTTGATCATCCACACTATAAGCAGGTAAGAATACATGCGTAATGCCAATCTCTCCATATTGTTTCAACTGCTTGTACACAGCAACTGTTTTTGCATGTGCATAAAATACATAATGAGTCGCTTGAAAATACTTTGGAACATCATTTTGTATTCCAGGTGGATGTGCACCTTTTAAGTACCCTAATCCACAAAACATCACTGTCTCATTAAAAGTAATCCACTGTTTCACTCTATCACCAAACGCCTTAAAACAAATCTCTGCGTATTTTACGAAAGCTTCTGCTGTACGTTTATTCGTCCACCCACCATCTTTTTCTAAAGTTAATGGTAAATCCCAATGATATAAAGTTACAAACGGTACAATCCCGTATTTTAAACATTCATCAATTAGGTTGTTATAAAATTCGATTCCTTTTTCATTTACCTCTCCATCTCCAGTCGGCAATATTCTCGCCCAAGAAATAGAAAAGCGATACGATTCTAATCCCATCTCAGCCATTAAGCGAACATCTTCCTTATATCGATGATAATGATCAACAGCTACATCACCATTTGTTCCATTGTATGTTTTGCCAGGAATTTTTGAAAATTCATCCCAATTCGTAACACCTTTCCCATCTTCATTCCATGCACCTTCTACTTGATAAGAAGCTGAAGCAGCCCCGAACAAAAAATCATGTGGAAACTTCATAGTATATACCTCCGTTTCATTACAATAAATTAAATTTATCACTACATATAAAATTTATAGGTACAAATTTTATATGTGTAATTATATCGCAAGTTTCGATTTTTTCCTATCATGAAAGTACGATATGTAAAACTATACCTAATGTTAATTTTTAGAAAACAAAAAAGAAGCGATTTATTTTATCGCTTCTTACTATTACAATCTTCATTCTTTTATAAGTGACTTATTCGCTCTTATAACTTCTTGATAAAGTATTGGTGACCATTTTTCATTTATATAATCTTGAATTATCCAGCCTACTCTTGTAGGATTCTTTTGTTTCATATAGTTTGCAATTTCAGGATTTATATAAGAGGCATAATAATATGGACTATTCCATGCTGTACCGCCAGAAGACAAGCTTGTAAAATTAATATACAGATGATTGAAATCTTCACTATTGTTAATCGTTTCATTTATCGTATCTTTAATAGATTTTACTTTCTCATCATAACTCACTTTATATTTATCTTGTACCGTTACATTTACATTTTGATTTACAGTTGTCGTAAACGTCTCATTATCTGGCCAATAAAAATTATTATATCCCCCAGATTCATTACTACCACTATATCTTTTTAGTAGTACAATTTTCCCTCGAGCATCTCCAAGTTTTATATTCCCTTCTGTTTTTAAAAAGATAGGATCAAGAAAATAATTTTTTTCAAACGTACTACTAAATGAATCTTCTGCCCCTTTCATATCCTCATACTCTTTTTTTAAAGACATAATAATCGTTTCACTTGGATTATCTTTTAAAAATTGCTTCGCTTCATTTATAAATTCGTACAATGTTACATAAAGATATAATGGCCCATGATGAAGAACTATCGTATTATCATCTGTTAAACGCCCTCTAATATCAAAAATTCTAGCTCCGTGATCCATTTGGTAACGAAAATCATATTCTTGCGTCATTCCCCATACTTGCTTTATCGGATTTTGCAACTTGAACGTTCCACTATCATGTGTTCCTGGAATTGAAATTCGTGTTAATGGTATGTCATCAGGTATAGGTTGCATCCATTTTGACCAATTTTCAAGCCCATTACCTGAGCTAGCAGCAACTGCTTGCTTATCATTGAAAGCAAATACAAACGTGCTAAGTATAGTACCACATATGAATAATTTCAAAATA
>NZ_BOQD01000422.1 GCF_018332515.1 Bacillus hominis
GTGATTGAGGACTATCTCAATCACTTTTAATATGTAATTACCTCTTTTTTCCTTTTTAACTAATACTCCACATTACCTTAAACATTTTAATGTGTTTCTAATGGTATTTTCCCAATATCCGAAACATCTTTATGCTCGTATTTTATTACTTTAAAACCTGGTATTCGTAAAGTAATTGTATCAAAACCATAAGGTGGCATTATAGGTCCTTCATACGTAACAATTTGAATTGTTATATCATACTTATCATTAAATTCATCTCGGACAATATCAATAACTCTTGCCGAATCAAAAAGCCTTGATTCACCATAATACGTTTTTGTTGCATTAAGTATCTCTATTCCAATCGCTCTTAGAAATGCTTGCTCCAATATAACTTCGCTACCAACCGTAGGAAGTTTCTTTTTCTCAATTTTAACGACTTTCCAAACGTTATTTTCTTTTTTTAACGTATATAACAGATTTAATCCATCTAATTTGACTACGTGCATATAAGCAATGTTTTCTTTAACATAAATCCTTGGTTCTCTAACCCATGTCCATATATCACCCTGTAATACAGATAAAACTACCTTACCTAAAGGTGAAACTTGTCCTTTATCATTATAAAAAGGGAACTCCCTAAAGAAATAGATATCTTTAACCCCTTTTAAATCAATATCAAAATAATACTGATTAATAAATTCTTGACTCTGTGCTTCTTGCTTTGCAAAAACAGTAGAAGTAGTGATAAAAAATAAAACGCTAAAAATAATACATAAAATTTTTTTCAAATAAGGTCACCTACCTTTTCTCGGTAGGTATTTTCTCCTAACAAAGATAAATACAACACTATAATTTATTTGAGATTGTTATTAATGTAGGATTAAAATAAAGTTTGAACGAAAGGTTTCCTTCATT
>NZ_BOQD01000423.1 GCF_018332515.1 Bacillus hominis
ACACTATGTGCATCTTCAATGTCGACAGTATCGATGTCGATCGTTGGTTCGTATATGAAAATGATTGAGCCAAAATATGTAGTAACAGCACTTGTATTAAATTTATTTAGTGGCTTCATTATTATTCATATTATTAATCCGTACGATATTACAGAAGAAGAAGATACACTGCAGTTAGAAAATAAGAAGAAACAATCATTCTTTGAAATGCTGAGCGAGTATATTATGCTTGGTTTCACGATTGCAATTACGGTAGCAGCAATGTTGCTTGGTTTCGTAGCATT
>NZ_BOQD01000424.1 GCF_018332515.1 Bacillus hominis
ATAAATCCTTTTATTACAGTTAATGGGTTTCTCACTTCATGAGCTACACCGGCTGCTAATTGACCAATTGCCGCAAGTGTATCTGATTTATTTAGCAATTCTTCTGCCTTTTTCCGCTCTGTAATATCGCGGACAATGATCATAATTTTATCTTGTAATAATGGTAAACATCTAGCTTCAAAGAAATCAATACTTCCATTAATTGTTAGAGGATATTCTACAATTACATTCTTTCCTTCTTCTTTCAATTGGCGAATTGCTTCTTGAAATTGCTGTGCTACTGGAGACGGTAATATTTCGTAAAACTTTTTTCCCATAAAAGCTTCTGCGGGTACGTAAAATTTTGTAGGAGATCCTGCTTTATAATCTATAATTGTCCCATCGTCTTCTGTTAAAAAACATAAATCTGGTAAAGCTTTAAAAATTAATTCTAATTCAGACGTTTGTTGTTTTAATTGCCCTTCAATCGCTTTTAAATGTGTAATATCTACCCCAACAGCCCAGTAACTAAATCCTGTTACAGGAAACTGCTCTGATATATTGGACCACATTATCGTTTTAATTTCACCATTTTTACATGTTAAACTCATTTCCCAATCTCTAAAATTTTTTCCACGAGTCAAAAATTTATTTTGTATTTGATGGCGATAATTATGGTCAGGATACAGTAATTGAAGAGCGTTTGGATTCCCAATTATTTCTTCAGCAGTATAACCTGTTACAATCTCGCATTCTCGATTCCACAAAACAAAATCTCCATTATAGTCAAGCGCATCAACCATAACAGGCATGTTTTGTAAGATCGTATGTAGTTCTTCCTCTTTTCGAGAAAGTAACGATGTATTTTTACTTTGAACTGCTTTTTTCATCCCAGTTATAATGAGGTTAGAAAGCATTTCAAAATATTTTTGGCAATTGAAAATTTCGCTTCGTTTGGACCATACAACAAAAGATCCTAAATATTGATTGTATAAGAAAAGGGGGATTTCAATTTTGGGAAGTTTACATACTTTCATTTCATTAATTCCAAATGAAAATATACATTCGTTTTCAGCATCAAGAAGTTGATGTGATATGTTAGTTAATTTATAAAATTGTTCTGCCATGGTTTC
>NZ_BOQD01000425.1 GCF_018332515.1 Bacillus hominis
CCCGATTGGTGAAGGCTAATAATCAGTGGTGAATAAAGAACCCCCACTGATTAAAGTTTCACTTTATTTCTTTTCGACTGCATGTCCGCCAAATTCATTGCGCAGAGCTGCTACAACTTTCCCTGTAAATGTATCATTGTCTAATGAGCGGTAGCGCATTAATAGAGACATTGCGATAACAGGAGTTGCTGTTTGAAGGTCTAATGCTGTTTCTACTGTCCATTTCCCTTCACCAGAAGAATGCATAACTCCCTTAATTTCATCCAGTTTTGCATCTTTAGAAAATGCATTTTCAGTTAATTCCATTAACCATGAGCGGATTACTGAACCGTTATTCCACACTCTTGATACTTTTTCATAATCGTAGTCAAATTCACTTTTTTCTAAAACCTCAAATCCTTCACCAATAGCAGCCATCATACCGTATTCAATTCCGTTGTGAATCATTTTTAAGAAGTGACCACTACCAGCTTTTCCAGCGTATAAGTATCCATTTTCTACAGCAGTATCACGGAAGATAGGTTCAACGATATCCCAAGCTTCTTGATCTCCTCCGATCATGTAACAAGCACCATTACGAGCGCCTTCCATTCCGCCAGAAGTTCCTGCATCCATAAAGTGAATACCATCTTTCTTTAATTGCTCATACCTGCGAATAGACTCTTTATAATGTGAATTACCCGCTTCAATTAAAATATCTCCTTTTGAAAGCAATGGTGTAACCTCATCAATAACAGAATCAACAACAGCGTGCGGAACCATAACCCAAAGAATTCTTGGTGATTGTAATGACTGAACAAGTTCATTTAAACTAGATACACCTGTAGCCCCATACTCTTTCATTTCTTCCACTGCACTCGTATTTAAATCGAATGCTGCTACTTCATGTTTATGATCAATTAAATTTTTCCCTAAATTCAATCCCATTTTACCTAAGCCAATTAATCCTACTTTCATAATATAATTCCTCCTTAAATTACCCTTTATCATAAATACATATCACTAAAATCATGAACACCTTTTTCTCATATAACTTTTACGTATTAGACAACATTTTCTGTCGTAAATGCATGACCTTAGCTCCAGCTCCTAAAGCTACACATATTGCAATAGTAAACGTCACTTTAAACACCTTCTTTTAAGAACGTACTTATTTTTTCAATTCCTCATCTAACCACCACTTAAATTCACTTTCTTGTAATAGAGCATTCGCCGCATCTGGACCATATGAGCCCGACTCGTAATCATGAAGAGGCAATATGTTTTCCTCGAATGCTTCAAGAATTGGCTGTACCCATTCCCATGACAATTCGACTTCTTTCCAGTGTGCAAAGAATGTAGAATCACCACATACAGCATCATAGATCAGTCTTTCATATGCTTCCGGTATGCCCACTCCTGTTTGCTCACAAGTAAAATGAATACGAATCGGTTCAAGTTCTCCATTTTTCAATGGATTTTTACTATTTAATTGCAGTGAAACATTTTCACTCGGGCTAATTTCAATGATTAACAAATTAGGCTCTGTATTTGGATTATTATCTTGATATTGCTGTTTTAACGTATTTTTAAATTCGATTACAATACGAGTAGACTTTTCTTTCATTCGTTTACCTGTTCGTATATAAAATGGAACGCCAGTCCAAAACGGATTATCGATCCATAAACGAGCAGCAACAAATGTGTCTATGTTAGAAGAAGGATTTACTCCTGGCTCCTCTTTATACGCTACAACTTGTTGACCATTTATCTCTCCTGAAGCATATTGTCCACGAATGATATGGTTCTGAACGTCTTCTTTTTTCACTTTACGAAGCGTTTCCATTACCTTTCGCTTTTCCTCTCGAATTTCACATGCGTTAATTTTTTCCGGCAGATTCATAGCAGTCATCATTAATATTTGTAACATATGATTTTGAACCATATCTCGAATGGCTCCAGCCTGATCATAATATCCTGCCCTTTCTTCAACCCCAACTGTTTCACTCGCTGTGATTTGTACATTCGCTATATGTTCTTTATTCCAAATCGATTGAAGAACAGGATTTGCAAATTCTAGTGCTTCAATGTTTTGAATCATCGGCTTACCTAAATAATGATCTATACGGTATATCTCGTCTTCTTCAAACGTTCGACTAAGCTTATCATTAAGTTCACGCGCAGATTTAAGATCGTGCCCAAACGGTTTCTCAATCATTAGACGTTTCCATCCATCTGTTCTATCAAGTCCGCTTTCCTTAATATTTAAAGCGATTGTCTCGAAAAATTCAGGAGCAACTGAAAGATAGAACATTCTATTACCTTTTATATGTAGTTCTTCTTCCCTTTCACGAACGACTTGTAATAACCTCTCATAGTCTTCCGGCTTACTCACATCTAATGGACAATAGCGAAAATTATCTAAAAAACCTTCAAGTTCTGGAGTACCTTCTTCCCTATGACGGGAAAACGTCTCTATTGATTCTTTTATTCTTTTTTGAAAATCCTCATGAGATACTTGACGTCTTCCAAGCCCGATAACAGATATTTGCTTTGGAAGCTTTTGATCTCTATATAAGTTATATAGTGCGGGGTAAATTTTTCGTTTCGCTAAGTCCCCTGTCGCTCCAAATAAAACAAAGGTCATTGATTCCAATTTTAGTCCCCCTCTTGTTGTATAATCCTGGTCAATATACTAAAAATGAATTGTACAAAAGCTCATACTCTTATACTTCCTGTTTTTATAAAAAACAAAGAGTTATCTAATTCCAATTCTTTTTATACCTTTCGCTCTCTCATTGTCCCCAATATTAATAGTGGCAATTCAAAGCATTTCTACTGCATTTTACTTATTTATTAGATTTAACGAAAAAATATTTATCTAATTACTTTTAGTAATCAAATAACCTTATGTCTAGTATATTAACTACATAAATTATGACCGTCAATAAATATACCTCGAATTAAAGATTTTTTATTTCGTAATACTTATTTTGTGTATTCCTAGTTACCATTCATGTTCAAAGATAATGATCAATACAATAAATATCAGTTTCATCAAAACCTTTAATTAACTTTGTATTTAACTCGCGAACAGATTTTAAACTATGACCAAAAGGCTTCTCTATAATAAGACGGTTCAATCCTTTTGTGGCCCACAATCCACTTTCCTTAATATTTAAAGCAATTACATCAAATACTTCTGGTACAACAGATAGGTAAAACATGCGGTTTTTAGGAATGTTTAATTCTGTTTCACGCCTCTTTACAAGACTCAACAAATCTTGATAGTCCTCTATATTCGCTGTATCTAATTGACAATAACGAAATGTGCTAATAAATTCTTCTACTCCTGATTCGTCATCAGTAGATACTCTAGAAAATGTAGCAAGGGATTGTTCTACCTTTGTTTGAAATTCCACATCTGACATTACCCTTCTGCCAATACCGATAATAGAAATAGATTGCGGTATATTTTGATTACTAAATAGTTTGTATAAAGCAGGGTAAATTTTTCGTTTCGCTAAATCCCCCGTCGCTCCGAATAAAAGAAATGTCATTGAATCCATTACTTGTTCATTTCCATCTCTTGTAATACATTTTTATCTCCATATTGCATAAGTCCTATTGCTTTCATTCTTTCCACTCCTTTACAATGCAGGGAAATGAGGTAGTACTTCTTCTCCTAGCTCATCCAATACTTCGTCAGCCGGGCGTTTACCATCAAATAGAGCAAGGAATAAGTGATTCACACCAATACTTCGGTATATATCAAGCAATTCAATTAGTGCCTTACGTCCTGTACGGTAACCTAAACGGATTGGTGTAGGGCGTTCATTTGGATCTTCAGATAAGTCTAAATGCATCGGCTGTATAAATGGTTTGAATACATCCGGATGATAATCCTCTACTAGTTCTCTCCATTGTCCAATTGCTGCCGCCTGATGTACCGGACTACGTGGATAATACATCCATCCATCTCCATGTTCAGCGAACCATTCCATATTTTGCTGACTAAAACCTGTAATAAAGGTTGGAACATGCTTAGACGGTTTTGGAACTAAATTTGCACCATGCACTTCTCCTAGTGTCGACTGGATAGATGGGAAGTTTTTATACAAAATCTCTTCCAAGTAAGCAAACGCTTCTCTAAACTTTTCACCTCTTGTTTCATGACTAACACCTAACGCTTTAAAATCGGCACGTCGGTCACCGGATGAAACGCCGAGCATAATTCTTTCTGGAAATAGTTGATCCAATGTCGCAATTTCTTTCGCCACACGTAGCGGATGGCGAAGTGATAATACAGTTGCCGACGTTCCAAATGCGATTTTCTCTGTTTTGCTTGCTAAATACGTCAAATAAATCATCATATCGTAAATTTGACCTGTTGCAGGATCGCCAAAGTCAGGGTCTTGCAGCAAAACATCTCGAAGCCATACGCCTGTAAAACCATATTGTTCCGCTTTTTGTACCAGTTCTACTTGTTTTTCCATTGTTGGTGCATGAAACTGATAATTTTCAATCGGAATGTGAACTCCTAATGTAAGTCGATCTTTCGCAAACATACGATTATATCCAAAATGATTCGCAAACTTTTCCATGTGTTTCACTCACTTTCCTTCATTCATATAAATCTATAATTTTCTTTACTTTTGGTCTTTCTTCTCAAAATTCATACTTAATCCTGTTAACACCACATTGCTGCAGTTTTGTCTAAATAAAAAACGATTGTAATCGTAATACCTAAAACGTAATCGTTATAACTTTGTGCTACGAATGTCATTATAAAACGGTCATAACATTAATAACAGTACGTACTTTAAAGTGATGTAGGCACTTTAAAGTACCTATAATAAGTGAGTAATAATAAACGTAATTAATAAATCATGCTGCAAAAATAACGGCTACCCTTTCTTCAAAAAGCTTTACAGTTGCTTTTGCAAGTGCGTTACATTATTTCACACACTTTCCTCTTCTTTATATAAGATTCTCACTAGCCAAATTCATAATATTATACTTATTTTTTATACTTTGCTATGCTATAACCACGAACAGGAGGTAATAAACAATGAAAGCACAAATCATCCATTCTTTTGGGGATTCATCTGTATTTCAATTAGAAGAGTTTTCAAAACCGAAACTTTTACTAGGACACGTTCTAATCCATGTAAAAGCGACAAGTGTAAATCCAATTGATACGAAAATGCGCAGTGGCGCTGTTTCATCAGTTGCTCCTGAATTTCCAGCTATATTACACGGGGATGTAGCAGGTATTGTTATAGAAGTAGGCGAAGGTGTTTCGAAATTCAAACCTGGCGATGAAGTATATGGGTGTGCCGGAGGTTTCAAAGGAACTACTGGTGGTGCACTTGCAGAATTTATGCTTGCTGATGCACGGTTGATTGCTCACAAACCAAAAAATTTAACAATGGAAGAAGCAGCTGTCTTGCCATTAGTTGCAATTACCGCTTGGGAATCTTTATTTGATCGTGCAAATATTAAATCAGGTCAAAACATACTCATTCATGGGGCTACTGGTGGCGTAGGACACGTTGCCATTCAACTAGCTAAATGGGCAGGTGCTAAAGTTTTCACGACAGCTTCTCAGCAAAATAAAATGGAAATAGCTCATCGTCTAGGAGCCGACATAGCTATTAATTATAAAGAAGAATCTGTTCAAGAATATGTTCAAAAACATACGAATGCCAACGGATTTGAAGTTATATTTGATACGGTAGGTGGCAAAAATCTCGATAATTCTTTTGAAGCTGCCGCAGTCAATGGAACTGTCGTAACAATTGCAGCTCGTTCAACCCATGACCTCTCTCCTTTACATGCAAAAGGACTCTCTCTGCACGTTACTTTTATGGCGTTAAAAATATTACATACAGATAAGCGTAATGATTGCGGAGAAATCTTAAATAAAATAACTCAAATAGTAGAAGAAGGAAAACTTCGACCATTGCTAGATTCTAAAACTTTTACGTTTGATGAAGTTGCACAAGCACATGAGTATTTGGAGTCGAATAAAGCAATAGGTAAAATAGTGTTGAAAAACGTTTGGTAACTATAACTCTATAATAAAAATAATGATTCATTCATGCTTTTTAGCTTATTAAGCTTAATACGTAGATTAATTGTACAAATGTTAAACAAGGCGAT
>NZ_BOQD01000426.1 GCF_018332515.1 Bacillus hominis
AAATTCTATTCTTATAAAATAAGCTCCTTCACCAAAAAAACTCACAAATTAACCAATTAGAGATAGCGTTCGACGACATCTCTGTATTTAAAATAAAAAATTTTATTTATGCTGCTATAAAATAGTAGTTTATGTTATTCTTTTTCCCCAATTGTAGAAAACATTTTTACACACATAAATTCCAGTTTTGCATACCGATGTTATAACATGCTTACAAGGAGGAAAAATGATGCACTACCGTACATTAGGTAAAACTGAAATTACCGTTTCGGAAATTGGCTTTGGAGCGTGGGCAATTGGCGGCGATGAATGGGGACCTGTTAACGACAAACAATCTATAACTGCTATGAAGAAAGCAATTGAATGCGGCGTAAACTTTATTGATACTGCTGATGTATACGGATTAGGCCATAGTGAAAGGTTAGTAACTCAAGCGATAAGAGAGCACCGTAATAATATCATTTTATCAACAAAAGGCGGTTTAATTGGACATCACTATGATCCAAGTGGAGAGCCTGTTTATAATACTGCCGAAAAAGTGATCGCAGTCTTTGAAACTAGCTTACTGCGCCTAGAAACAGATTATATTGATGTTTATTTCTGTCACATTTGGTGGGATAAACAAGAAGAAACAGAAGCATTTTACGCGCATTTGAAATATTAAAACGGGATGGAAAAGTAAGAGCTGTTGGTGTTTCAACTCACGACCTACAATATATAAAACACTTCAATAAAAACGATGAAATTGATGTTGTGCAGCTTGATTACAACATATTAAATCGAAAACCTGAAAATGATATACTTCCATACTTACAAGAGAACAATATAGGTGCTGTTATACGCGGGCCTTTAAAAATGGGGATATTGACCGGGAAATTCACAAACGAAACAACTTTTCCTGACGGAGATTTACGCAAAGAATGGCCAAAAGAAACGTGGTTTCAAGAAGATTTACAAAAAGTAAAGAAACTGCAATTACTCTCAAGTGAAAATCAAACTCTAGGGCAACTTGCACTTCGCTACGTACTTTCACACCCAGCAGTATCCGTCGCAATTCCTGGTGCAAAAACAGAAAAACAGGCAAGAGAAAATGCGGCCGCGTCAATTCGCCCCCTTCTTACAGATAAAGAGTTAACATATATTCGTTCACTATAGAACAAGACCAGCAGTTGGAAATATCCACTGCTGGTCTTGGTTTACATTTAATATTTGAAATCAATATCGTATTCCATTCTTTTCGCAGTTTCTTCAGCAATCTGAGCACCTAACAAATTTTTCACAATATGAAATGACATGTTAATTCCAGCTGAAATTCCTCCAGACGTAATAATATGTCCCTCATCGACAAATTTTACATTCTCTAAAACTTCCACATTCGGAAAATCATTTCTAAAATTTTTAACACTAGCCCAATGTGTTGTCGCTTTGAGGCCATCGAGTAATCCAGCTTTCGCAAGTAAAAGCGCACCGGTACAAACAGAAGTCATTAACTTCACTTCTTTCATTTGCTGACGGATCCAATTTATTATTATTTCATTTTTCATTTCGTTTTCTCTAGCACCTAAGCCACCAGGAATTATTAAAATATCAACTGGAGGTAAGTCTTCGATACTATAATCTGGTTGTACCTTTAATCCATTTCTTGCTGTAATCATTTCTCCATCTTGACTAACAGTATGAACTGTAAATGGTTGACCTTCACTTGTTGCTGTAACGGAAAAAACTTCAAATGGGCCGGCAAAATCTAACACTTCCACTTCATTAAAAAGAAAAATCCCTACATTCCAGTGGCTAATCATAAGCTCACTTCCTCTTGCAAATGATGTAAAAGATGCTCATGCCCTTTCTCTACAGCGATATCAAATGCAGTTTTCCCATCATTTTTCTTAGTCGTTTTATTGGCCCCATGTTCAAGAAGCAATGTAATTATATCTTCATTTCCTAATAATGCAGCTTCATGAAGTCCTGTCCAGCCACCACTTTGCACTGCATTCACATCTGATCCCTTTTCAATTAAGAAAGATACAAGTTCGATTTGTTTGTTTGCAATTGCCGCTTGAAGTGGCGTATTTTCATTTTCGTTTTTCGCTCTAATATGTATATTTGCTCCATGTTCTAAAAGGAAACTTGCTATTTCTTTCTGCCCAAAATAAGCTGCTAAATGAAGCGGTGTCCATCCATCTTCGCTATATGAATTTACAATACTTTGATCCTCGTTTATTATCTCTACTATTTTTTCTTTTTCTCCGCTTATAACTGCTTGTGTTACTGATATGATTTGTTCCATAGTGAACCTCCATTTATAAAGATGTTTTGTATTTCTCCCTTTATAAATTCTATTAATGATGGCCTATTCCTT
>NZ_BOQD01000427.1 GCF_018332515.1 Bacillus hominis
GTAATTTTCTACTATTTTAAATTTTAACATCTTTAAATATTAATACAAACATAGTAATTCCATAACATTTTACATTTTTTTAACTCGATATTTTTATAAAAATTCCAAAAAATACAATACATTAACAGAAATTAGAATTTATTTCACTTGAATTTACTACATCCCTGTTGATAAAATGGTTTGGGCTTTATATATTACATACCTTAAAATAATTCTTTTAAATTATGTATTTTATTTCAGTGTACTATTCCTCAAAATTAAATTTGCAAACGAAAGAAGGGATTTTTTATGCACTATAGACAATCTAATTTATTCCAAAAAATGATTGAACCTACGATTCTCTTTATTGCTCTATTTTTTCTCTCAATACTAACTGATTTTCTAACACCAACGTATGAATATCTCTTACTCTTATTTATTACATTAATTATTTCTAGTCGGTATGGCATATCTATTGCCCTTTTCGCCTTTATGGAAGCAATGATTTACATTTTTATAAGCGGTATATATAAAGGAAATGATGTATTACTGTACTTTTATTCATTAGATTACTGGATAAGTTGGATCTTCTTACTTGTTATTAGTTTATGTTGTGGACTAATGAGTACTTCGCAAAAAGAACGTTATGAAGATGTACATATGATAAATAATGAGCTGAAAGCTGAAAATAAAGAATTAAAATATGTTGTGAAACAATTGGATGAAACACGTATTACACTACGTTCTCGTGTACTTGAATCAAATAACCACTTGTCTAAAATGTATCATATGTTTAAAGCTTTAAATCATACACATCCTGAAATTGTACTCGATGAAGGAATGAATGTATTAAAAATGTATTTTGGAGCAAAAAAAATTGGTATCTATCACGTCGATAACAATAAACAATCGCTTCGTATTAAATTAAGATCAGAAACTGGTAAAAATACATTATCTCAATCT
>NZ_BOQD01000428.1 GCF_018332515.1 Bacillus hominis
GATGAATTACGCCGATTAGGTGCAAAAAAAATTGGCTTATATGTAGGACATCACACGTATGTATCATTTGGGGCTCGCAATATTGATGCTGATTTTATTTGGATTCCTCGTTATGGAGGGAATAAACCAGCATATCCTTGTGATATTTGGCAATATACTGATTCAGGAAATGTTCCTGGTATTGGAAAATGTGATTTGAATCAATTAATTGGGAATAAAAATCTTTCTTGGTTTATAGGTTCAAATCAAACAAGTCAATCTAGTATTGGAGATAGTAAGCAACCAAATGGAATTGGTATTGCAGTTTCAAAATATGATGATGGATACGGTATTAATTTATATGAGAATCCTGCGAATCCACAGTTTACAGGAAGACTTACGAAAAAAATCCCATATATAATCTATAAAGGTTATTGGGGAGGTGGCGAAAAAGATATGATTTGTTTAGGTGGCGAACAACAGTGGGCTAAGTTAGAGCATTTTAATGTGCAATGGTACTATGCATACTCAAAATACACACCTGGATATGAAATTAGAACGTACGATGGACCAAACGGGAATGATACAGGTGCGGTCGATGGGAGGGTCCCTTATCGTATTTGGAATCGTCAAGATGGATATATAGATATAGGTGGGAACAAATGGATCAAAGAAGAACATGTACAGATTAAATGATGTTAAAAAGTCGGCTTCATGCCGGCTTTTAGTGTTTAATAAAGCTTGTCTCTGACATGAAGAGAAATACTTGTGGAAAACACATTAATTTCACAATAGCACTGTATAGTTCCTAATATATATTTATTAAAGTGAGGTATTTGAATTGAAAAAGAAAAAGCTATTTATGGGAACTGTTATTGCATGTATGGCGCTAACATTGTCTGCGTGTGGTTCCTCAGAAAATGTTGCAACATCAAAAGTAGGAAACGTGACAGAGAAAGAGTTAAGTAAAGAATTAAGGCAAACATATGGAAAAAGTACTTTATCTCAAATGATGTTAAATAAGGCATTGCTAGATAAATATAAAGTTTCAGATGAAGAAGCTAAAAAACAAGTAGAAGCAGCGAAGGAACAAATGGGTGACAAGTTTAAAGTGGCTTTAGAGCAAGTAGGATTAAAAAATGAAGATGAATTAAAAGAGAGAATGAAGCCAGAAATTGCACTTGAAAAAGCGATTAGAGCGACTGTCACAGATAAAGATGTGAAAGATAACCATAAACCAGAAATGAAGGTAAGTCACATTTTAGTGAAAGATGAAAAAACTGCGAAAGAAGTAAAAGAGAAAATAAATAATGGTGAAGATTTTACTGCTTTAGCGAAACAATATTCGGAAGATACGGGTTCAAAGGAACAAGGCGGAGAAATAGCTGGTTTTGCTCCTGGTCAAACTGTGAAAGAATTTGAGGAAGCTGCGTATAAATTAGATGCAGGACAAGTAAGTGAGCCAATAAAAACATCTTATGGTTATCATATAATAAAAGTGACGGATAAAAAAGAATTGAAACCGTTTGATGAAGTGAAAGATACGATTCGAAAAGATTTAGAACAACAAAGACTACAAGATCCGACAGGTAAATGGAAACAACAAGTAATCAATGATCTATTGAAAGAAGCGGATATTAAAGTAACAGATAATGAATTTAAAGATACATTTAAATTCTTAGATGAGAAATAAGGTTTAGAAGAAAAACAGAGATTTAGCATAGTGCTATATTTCTGTTTTTTAATTTTTAATAGAAAAGGGAACTCATATAGAGTTCCCTTTTCTCGTTAGTGTGTGTGTTATAAATAGATAGTAAGACAATACAATATTACATTTAAATATTAAGAATTACAATAGAAAATTTTGGTGTAAATAAACAGCAATAAGCAATTACTTCGCAAAATGTTGAAATGATAATGTTTTAGTTAATTAATTTTGTTAAATATAAACCAAATATATTTTTAATATGTTCTTAGAAATTGAATAGAGTACATAATTTAAAGAATGGTACATATCATATCTTTGAATTATTTAGTTGTTGGGTTGGGGATGAAGATCAGGAAAAAGTTGAGGAATTAAACTTGATAATAAATCAATTTGATGTAGCTGAAATTTTTATTCTAGAAAGAACGTTAGCTAGGATAGAAAAGTAAAATTAAAAATATAATTAGTTCAATAAAAGCGGCTTCACATTAGGTGGAGTCGCTTTTATTGTTGCTACACGTATTCTATGATGCGATAGGAAGTGCAAAGAAATTTGATTAATAAAAGGGAGTAATCAATGAGTATGAATAAACTTCATAGATTAAAGTTTTGTTTGAAAAATTTACATGTTGCACTTCCGAAAGAACGTTCGTTCGTGTATAATTAGAACAAACGTTCTTCCAGGGTTGAGATTCCTACAAATTCATAAATAGTTTTGAATTGGAAATCTACGCTACATATAAATAAGAGATGGATAAAGTGTATTTAGAAGTGAAATTTCTATTTTTATGAATGGATAGATATAGAAAATTGAGGAGTAAAGATAATGAATCATGTAAAGATACAGAAAAAAGGAAGAGAGTGGGTTCCATTTACAGTAATGTCGGAACAATTATTAAGTATGAGAAAAATTATTGGAGAGAAATTAAAAGTCCAAAGGCCGTTATTAACGAATGAAGTGAAAGAAAGTATTTCAGACAAATTATTAACTTCATTATTGACTGAAGAAGAGATGTTAGTGACCTATTTTGAAGAAGGATACATACTTACAAGTTATATGACAGTGGTTCATATAAATCCAATTCAACAAATTGTAAAATGTACAGATGCATTTTATAAAACATATATATTTTCTGCAAGGGACATAATTGATGTAACTTAAAAGAAGTTGAATTTTGAAGTTTAGCTTTTTTAATTTATCCAGCTACTTGCGGGCAGTTAGATTCACGCTTCAAAATTCGGCTGTGAGTCAGGCTGCCTGTAAAAGCCTAATTTTTTTGAAGAGGTGAAGAACTAAATGAAAAAGCAGCTAGATGCAAACTAGCTGCTTAGTCCCAGGGAAAGGGAGAAAAAGATTGGCACTCAAAAAATCGACGTTAGCTGTGTATCAGCCTGAGTATAGTATAGACAAATCTAAAAATGTTATACAAAAATGATTACAGATCTGGTTAGGCCGTACCAACTTGGTTTTGATCTGCTAGATCAGAATCAAATGTATTAGTCGCGCTAACCCCACTGAAAGTGTTCACTACGAAACCAACGTTAGATGCGCCAGAGCCGTTATAAGCTTTCGTATTCTCTTTTGGAGAAACGTTGTAGAAATCACCTAAGTTGAAAGATCCGTTACTATTTTGTACAACTAAATTCCCTACAACTGAGGGCATAATTTTCACCTACTTTATAAGTAATTGTTTGCATTACTATATGAAGGTATAGTCTAATTGGTTCATTTGACAAATATTCCGGAATAGAAAAGTGTTTGAAGCTTTGTTTAATCAATCGAGCAAAAAGTATGTTAAAATTAACGAAGAGTTGAATTTTAAAAAGAATAAATTCTGATAATTAATATATATGGAATTAGAGGAGGCGAAATGTAATGGATAATGTTATAAAAACAGTGGATTTAACAGATGCAGAATCAAGTAAACTTGTTGCTTTTATTTATAGTAATGATGTTATATTGATCGAAAAAGCATTTTGTCCTAATGAAATAAAATTAAAGTTTAATGAAATAGCAATTTTATCGGCAATTAAAACCGCATATATTACGAAAGTATCTATAAGGAAAGAACTTGAAGCGATTTTTCACGATACAGGCGTTTTATTAGTGAAGCAGAATGTTGAAAGGAACAGTATTCAATCTATAACAATGCATTTTGAGCAATTTAAAAAGTTGCAAAATGAGATTGAGAATTTAAATAAAAGTATGTTATAAGACTAGGTGGAAATTCTTTAATAGAGGTGGGCTCTGTTAAGTTGAAAAAGTGGATTGAACAATATTTGGATAAATCGAACCGTAAACATAAATATACTTTCATTAAGGTGTAGCCTATATTTATCGATGTGAGAAATGTAGGAAAGAGAAGACACAATTTAAAAATAATAAAGATATAAACAAAAAGAGTAACTATGATGGTTACTCTTTTTGCTTGTAATATGTAATATCAAAAACACTTCTAAAGTATGAAATGAATTGATACTTAAGTGAGAAGTTGAATAAGAATAAAAAGAGTAATATTAATTGAAAGGAGGAGATGAAGTTGGAGCGAAACGACATTGGGAAACTTGTAATTATTACTGGAGTAACGCAAGGATTAGGACGTGCAATGGTTGATAGGTTTCATGAATTGGGATGGAACATAGCAGGGTGTGGGCGCTCAAAAAATAAAATTGAAGAGCTTAATAAATATTACGGTGCTTCACATGATTTTCAAATAATTGATGTTTCAAATCATCACCAAGTTAGTGAATGGGCAAGTCGTATTCTTAATAAGTATAGAGCTCCCGATATGTTAATAAATAATGCATCGATTGTTAATCAAAATGCACCGCTATGGAAAGTTACCGCTCAAGAATTTGAAAGTGTAATGAGTGTAAATGTGAACGGGGTAGTAAATGTCATTAGGGCGTTCGTCCCGGCGATGATAGCTAGGAAAGAAGGAATTATTATTAATATGAGTTCTAGTTGGGGAAGAGAAGGCGAGGCTGAACTTGCGCCATATTGTGCTTCGAAGTTTGCTATTGAAGGTATCACGCAGTCTATGGCAATGGAACTGCCAAATGGCATGGCCGTAGTTGCTTTAGATCCAGGTGGAAGTATTAGCACTCCCATGCTTCACTTATGTGCACCTCAATATGTAAAAGAATCTCCTACACCTGAAATATGGTCACATAAAGCAATTCATTATATATTAAATATATCAATAGATAAAAACGGAGATTCATTGACATGTCCGGTATGCATGTAATGTTCAGATAAGTATTAAATGTTGTATTCACAGTTTTGAAGGACAAGCATATATTAAAGTATGTAAGAAGCATTTGCAAATTATACATTCATCGAGAAACTCCTTGTCAAAAAGAGCGCCTGAAAGGTGCTCTTTTGTATTATTAGTACATTATGTGATGCACAAAAGTACATATGAAAAATAAAATAATGAATTAAAGGTGATATTTGTTTATTTCGAATGTACTAGAAAATTTTAATATAGGTGATGGAAAATGAACCTACGCGATTTAGAATTGACAGGGGCATGGTTTCAAGTAGGAGGAAATCTTATAGCAGCTATTGGAACAACTAGAGGGTTTGCAGGAGAAGAAAAGATTGAGTCGGATCTTGTTATTGTAGGGAGTTCATTACAAGCCCTCGGATATATATTACAAATTATAGCAACTATTGATGCGAAAGATGAAGATAAATGTGAGAGGCAAGATGTAACTATAGATAATAAAAATAAAGCGCTAGCGAAGACGGGGATTGAGTTATTAGCTTTAGGTAATATTTCTAATGTAATAGGAACGTATTTTAATCTAAATGAACAAATGAAAGAAAATGATTCTCTTATAATTACTGGAAATAGTTTGCAATCAATTGGAGCTTTTTTAGGAGTAGAAGTAGCATTGAATGAGATAAATGGAATACAGTGGATTATTGTATTAGGGAACTCAATGCAAAGTTTCGGTGCAGGATTACAAGCATATGAAGGTATTCGCAATATATCAAAAGAAGAAAAGGGAAATGAAGACAGTAATATAGATAAAGAAGATCAACGTATAATAGGACTAATAGGTATTTGGATACAGGCAATAGGTACTGTAATTTCAGCAATTGGATTAACCGAAATAGTAGAGGAACAAAGATTGGAATCTAAGAAAAGGCAATGAAATACTCTTTTAAATGAAGTTTGGAGTATTTCAATTTTAGAAGTAGGACAAGATTGATGTGATAATTCTTTTTGTAGGCTTTTTCATATAGGCGTAGAATATACATATAA
Source organism: Bacillus hominis (assembly GCF_018332515.1). Lineage (GTDB taxonomy): Bacteria > Bacillota > Bacilli > Bacillales > Bacillaceae_G > Bacillus_A > Bacillus_A hominis. Next base: position 5,959 of record NZ_BOQD01000428.1, read on the forward strand.
ACGAACAGGTGAAAATAGCTTGTTAACGTTAGTGAGAGGCTCCTCATTTAGTGATACTATTATATGTGATTTTTGTAATGATGAGTTCTTATATACGCTTATAGAAATAACATGGTTTCATAGGTTTGATAGTGTAGGAGATGGATGGGTAAGAATTGAAAAATAAACATTAAGGAGTTTTTCAGACATGATGTACTTATTAGCAATTCTACTTCCGCCGGTAGCTGTTTTATTTTGCGGAAAGCCGTTTCAAGCGATTATTAATTTCATTTTAACCTTAATTTTTTGGGTTCCAGGAGCGATACACGCAGTTCTTGTCGTACATGATAAAAAAGCCGACAGGCGACTTAAAAGACAAGTTCAAGCGTACGATGAAATTAATAAAAGAAATAGAAGGTAAATTGCGAGTGGAAAATATACAAAAAAGAAAGGGGATTTGATTCGCCTTTCTTTTTTGTATGCCAATCAAGTTTAAATTTTAGTATAGCGGTAAGAATTTTTAATATAAGTATTATGATAATAACTTTTAGAGTGTGCGTTTAATAAACCGGTGTAGATGCTTTCTGGTACGTTAAAGAAATCATACATACCATTCTTTAGTTGAATACGTAAAATCATAGAAAAAGGATTATAGCCAACAGCAACTATATTTTTTGAGATAACGGGAGATAGCTTCATCATTACGCAACTCCTTACTTTTCATTTTAGATGGTTTTTTGTAGATAAGGGTGCTGAGGTGTTGAAATCCTAATAATTAAAGAGGTATTATAATTATATGCAATATATCAAATGTTCTTTATACGTAATTATAAGGAAGTTCACACGAAGTACATATCGTTGTGCTATTTTTATTTCACCTTTGATTTATAAATAAGAAAATATTGACCATTTGAAAAAAAGGTATATTATTTATACGAGGTATT
>NZ_BOQD01000429.1 GCF_018332515.1 Bacillus hominis
CAATGATTTTAGGTTCTTATTTTGGATCGAAGTTTGCGGTTCAAAAAGGTGTTGGATATGTAAGGACTTTATTTTTATTAGTTACTATTTTATTAATCGGGAAAAATGTTTTGGAATATACTCATATTTTGTAGATTCATACGTATGTATGAATCTCTTTTTTTTTATTATATTTTAAAAATTTATTAATTTTTAAAATATAAGTCTAGGAATATTTGAATAAATCTAAATTATCGTGTAGAATAATGTTGTAAAATGTAAACGTTTTTCTAAGGGGAGGCTAAAAAAATGGTAGTAGCATACAAACATGAGCCATTTACAGATTTTTCAGTAGAGGCTAACAAATTAGCGTTTGAAGAGGGTTTAAAGAAAGTAGAATCTTATCTTGGACAAGACTATCCATTAATTATCGGGGGAGAAAAAATCACTACAGAAGACAAAATTGTTTCTGTAAACCCTGCAAATAAAGAGGAACTTGTTGGTCGCGTTTCAAAAGCAAGCCGTGAATTAGCTGAAAAAGCAATGCAAGTAGCGGATGCAACATTCCAAACTTGGAGAAAGTCAAAACCAGAAATGCGTGCAGACATTTTATTCCGTGCTGCAGCAATCGTTCGTCGTAGAAAACATGAGTTCTCTGCTATTCTTGTAAAAGAAGCAGGTAAACCATGGAATGAGGCAGATGCTGATACAGCAGAAGCAATCGATTTTATGGAATATTATGCTCGTCAAATGTTGAAATTAAAAGACGGTATTCCAGTAGAAAGCCGTCCAATTGAATATAATCGTTTCTCTTACATTCCATTAGGAGTAGGTGTTATCATTTCTCCTTGGAACTTCCCATTCGCAATTATGGCAGGTATGACAACAGCTGCTTTAGTTTCTGGTAACACAGTATTACTAAAACCAGCTAGTACAACTCCTGTAGTAGCAGCGAAATTTATGGAAGTATTAGAAGAAGCTGGTTTACCAGCTGGCGTAGTAAACTTCGTTCCAGGTAATGGTTCTGAAGTTGGTGACTACTTAGTAGATCACCCTCGTACACGTTTCGTTAGCTTCACTGGATCTCGCGATGTAGGTATTCGTATTTACGAGCGTGCAGCAAAAGTAAACCCAGGACAAATTTGGTTAAAACGTGTTATCGCTGAAATGGGCGGTAAAGATACAATCGTTGTTGATAAAGAGGCAGATCTTGAATTAGCAGCTAAATCTATCGTTGCATCAGCATTCGGATTCTCAGGACAAAAATGTTCTGCATGTTCTCGTGCAGTAATCCATGAAGATGTATACGATCATGTATTAAATCGTGCTGTTGAATTAACAAAAGAATTAACAGTAGGTAACCCAGATGCAAAAGATATCAACATGGGACCTGTTAATGACCAAGCTGCATTCGATAAAGTAATGAGCTATGTTGCAATTGGTAAAGAAGAAGGTAAAATCGTATCAGGTGGCGAAGGAGACGATTCTAAAGGCTGGTTCATCCAACCAACAATCGTTGCTGACGTTGCAGAAGATGCTCGTTTAATGAAAGAAGAAATCTTCGGACCAGTAGTAGCATTCTGTAAAGCAAAAGACTTTGATCATGCACTTGCAATTGCAAACAATACAGAATACGGTTTAACAGGAGCAGTTGTTACTAACAACCGTGACCATATTGAAAAAGCGCGTGAAGACTTCCACGTAGGTAACTTATACTTCAACCGTGGATGTACTGGTGCAATCGTAGGTTACCAACCATTCGGTGGCTTTAACATGTCTGGTACAGACTCTAAAGCTGGTGGCCCTGATTACTTAGCACTTCACATGCAAGCAAAAACTACTTCTGAAACTTTATAAGAAATAGTAGAAGAGATCTTCACAGTCTGTGAAGATCTCTTCTTTTTGAGAAACTCTCTATAATAGAAGCTAGTTAATTTGAACTGAAAAAAATTACTAAATATTACCGTTTATTCTTTGGAACTAGCTAAACCCTATTAATATCGGGATAAACATGAAAATAGAAACAAAACAACGAGAAAAATTGACTTATTAGTCATATTTTTTAGTATTCATTTTGAGGATTTCCTGTATAATACAATTTGAAAGAAAATCTATGGTTTGACAAGAGAACACTCCTTTCGGTTTTGCTCACTGAAAGGAGTGTTTTTTTTAGGTCGCTAAAAACTCTCCTGTACTCATTACATTTGCATACACTCCATTTAAACTCGCCAAAATTGTATTGTGAATATAAACAGCTGGTATAGTAGCATTCTTAAATGAAAGATCCTTTGTAGCACAAGCATCATGTATAACGGTACAATGAAAGCCAAAATCAAAAGCAGCCCTTACTGTAGCATCAATGCACATGTGGGTCATCATCCCACATATTATAACGTGTTCAATTTCTAAATTTTGTAGTTGGGCTAGAAGGTCAGTTTCTCGGAAGCTATTTGGATAGTGTTTCAGTATAACAGTTTCGTCTTTAAGTGGACGGACATTTTCGTGAATATGGACACCTTCTGTATTTGGTTGGAAAAAAGTAGCGTTATCTTTTATAGCTACATGTTGGATATGAAAAATAGGTTCGTTTTTAATTCTAAAATGTTGTAGTAGCTGACTAGCATATTCACTTGCTTCTACTGGATTACGTAATTCCATCTTTCCATTTGGAAAATAATCATTTTGGATATCAACGAGTAAAAGGGCTGTTTTCATACACTTATCTTCCTCCAATTTCATATTCAAATAATGTTATTCAATTCGTAGAGAAGATTCTCCTTTTCAAATAAAAAATCACTATTTTATTATGGATTTTTATTTGAAAATTTTAATAAAGAAATAATTAATATTTTTTAGAAAAATATGTTGACTCTTACTATTCTGAGTTCTATAATGAGAAT
>NZ_BOQD01000430.1 GCF_018332515.1 Bacillus hominis
TAACACCTGATACTAATAGTGTGCTATAATATGAATTAGCAACATACAGGAAAGGAATTAGAAAAAATGACCTTAGAAAATACTAAAAATTTAAAAAAACAAGTTGCTCCTTTTGAAAAATCAACGATAAAAAAAAGTGTTTGGCAACTTATCAACACAATAGTGCCATTTATTATTTTATGGTACCTTGCTTATAAAAGTTTGTCCGTTTCTTATTGGTTAACATTAGTTCCAGCTGTATTAGCCGCTGGATTTATGACACGGATTTTCATTATTTTTCATGATTGTACCCATTATTCTTTTTTTAAAAGTCGACGTGCAAATAGAATAGTTGGGACATGTATGGGTGTTTTAACTTTATTCCCGTTTGATCAATGGGGGCATGAGCATTCCATTCATCACGCTACAAGTGGTAATTTGGATAAGCGAGGTACAGGAGATATTTGGACGCTTACAGTGAATGAATATTTAGCAGCGCCATTTAGACGCCGTTTAGCATATCGTTTATATCGCAATCCATTGGTTATGTTTGGGTTAGGTCCGATTTATGTTTTCTTGCTTAAAAATAGATTTAACCGAAAAGGTGCTAGAAAAAAAGAACGTATGAACACCTATTTGACGAATGTTTTAATCGTTGCTTTAGTAGGATTACTTTGTTGGGCAATCGGATGGCAATCGTTTCTTTTAGTACATGGTTCCATATTCTTAATAGCAGGTTCAATAGGTATTTGGTTGTTTTACGTACAGCACACATTTGAGGATTCTTATTTTGAAGAAGATAAAGAGTGGGAATATGTGAAAGCGGCAGTGGAAGGAAGTTCTTTTTATAAACTTCCAAAAATCCTGCAATTTCTAACTGGTAACATTGGATATCATCATGTTCACCATTTAAGTCCAAGAGTACCTAACTATAAACTAGAAGAGGCACACAATAATACGCTTCCTTTAAAAAATGTACCAACGATTACTCTTGCTACTAGCTTGCGGTCAATCCGTTTCCGTCTTTGGGATGAGAAAAGTAACAATTTTGTTAGCTTTAAAGAACTCAAAAAATTAGTAAAAAACAATGTTTCTATTCAAGTAAAATCTGAACTATAACTTCATCGTATATGAAAGACGCCCCTTAATCATTTTTGATGTAAGGGGCGTCTTTGTTTAAATGGTAAATGCCCGATAAGCAGCAAACTTAAATGATTCAAATTGTATTTGCGGTGGATAGAACATACTCATGCAAAGGAATCAATAAAAGGAGACAGTAAATATATTATGTTAATAGTGTGGAACATCTGATATTACGCTTAGTCTCTGATAATATTTCAATTGACATGAAAATGATGTTATCGTAATACCAAGAGTACTTTAATCTGCAAAAAAATGACAATATGAGTTATTAAATTATTTTAAGATAATAAAGAGATAAGCGGACAAATTCAATTATTCATGAATTTGTCCGTTTATTTTTTAGTAACAGTGGGGAGTATGTAAAGCACTATTTAAATATGGTTAGTTAAAGTGGTCTCCTTTACATATATTTATTACTTTTTAGTTTGAGCAGATAGTTCAGCAGACTTTTGTGTACAACGTTGCATAGCTGAAATGATGGCTGTTCGTAAGCCTTTTTCCTCTAATATTGCTACAGCTTCTATTGTTGTCCCGCCTGGAGAACAAACCATATCTTTCAATGCACCTGGATGCATTCCTGTGTCCAGTACCATTTTTGCAGAGCCTAATACAGCTTGGGCCGCGAATTTATATGCTTGATTTCTTGGCATACCATCTAGTACAGCAGCATCTGCCATCGCTTCTATAATCATATATACGTATGCTGGCGAAGAACCACTTACAGATGTTACAACATCCATTAATTTTTCACTTACTATTTCTGTTTGACCAAAACTATTGAAAATGTTTAGTACATCTTCTAAATCCCTTTCTGTCACCATTTCATTAGGACATAACGCAGACATTCCTTCTCCAACAAGAGCAGGTGTATTAGGCATTACTCTTACAACTCTTAACTTTTTATGAAAAGCATCCTCAGTACTTTTAATGCTTTTTCCTGCGGCAATCGTTACGACGATAACATCGTTTTTGATCACTTCTTTTATTTCGTTAATTATTGATGCGTATAGATCTGGTTTAATTGATAAAATTAAAATATCAGCATTTTTAGCTACTTCATTGTTGTCAGTTGTTGTAGTTAGTCCATATTTTTCACTAGCATGTTTTAAATTAGTAGTGTTTAAATCTGAACAAATGATTTTATTTGAAGACACTATATTTTTGTTTATCATCCCGCCAATCATAGCCATCCCCATATTTCCGCATCCGATGAATCCAATTTGTTTGTCCATAATAACTCAATCTGGCTCCTTTTATAATAAATTATATCGGTCTGATATTGTTATTCTAAAATAATAATGAT
>NZ_BOQD01000431.1 GCF_018332515.1 Bacillus hominis
AAATACCATCTAAATCGTTACCAATTAAATCAGTTAGTAATTCTTCACGTAGCAATTCATAAGAGAAGGCGTTCAATGAAACATCTTCTAAAGATGTTATATCGATTGTATTTTTGCTCACAATATTCCCCTCTTTCTATAGGGATTATTATATAACATTTTGCATTTATAAAAACAGATTTTTCTTTAGGGAAATCTGAATATATAAGAAGAAAAAAAGAATTGGCAAATTATATGCAAATTATGTATACGTTTTCTTGACGCTTCGACAAAAATAAGAGTAAAATGAACTTGTTATCAAATTATGCTGAAATATTTCGAATAATTTTTTCAGTTTTTCTTATGCCAATAGTGAAAAAACATTATTGTTGTAAATTAATCTGAAAACAGCAGTCAAACATTCAAGGGGGTAATGGGGACATGAAAGGCCGCGAGTATACGTTTCGTAAGTGGCACTCATTAATGGGGGTCATCCCGGTTGGTGTCTTTTTGACGCAACATTTAATTGTAAACAACTTTGCAACAAGAGGAGCAGAGGCTTTTAACAAAGCTGCAGGCTTTATGGAGCTCCTTCCATTCCGGTATGCGCTAGAAATTTTCATCATCTTTTTACCTATACTGTATCATGCTATATATGGCTTATATATTGCATTTACAGCTAAGAACAATGCGGTATCTTACGGCTATTTCCGTAACTGGATGTTCGTCTTCCAACGAATTTCAGGTATCGTTACGCTGATCTTCATTTCTTGGCACGTCTGGGAAACTCGTATTCAAGCATTGTTAGGTAAAGAGGTAAACTATGATATGATGGCAGATATTTTAAACAACCCATTTATGTTTGGTTTCTATTTAGTTGGTGTTGTTTCAACAATTTTCCACTTTGCAAATGGACTATGGACATTCTGCATCAGCTGGGGAATTACAGTATCTCCACGTTCACAAAGAATCTCTACTTATGTAACATTAGCTATTTTCTTAGGTCTATCTTATGTAGGTGTGAGTGCATTATTAGCGTTCATCGATCCACAGCTAGCAAACCAGTAAGGAGTGGGAGAGCATGAAAGGGAAACTTATAGTAGTCGGCGGTGGCTTGGCCGGCTTAATGGCAACGATT
>NZ_BOQD01000432.1 GCF_018332515.1 Bacillus hominis
TATATTTGCGTAGAATATCCATTTTAAGGTTTTGAAGTACCCCTAAATGAAAATTTTATTTCTCTAAAGTTAGTTACTTAGTGAAGTCTGCTCATTTTTTTCGTATTAGGGAAAAATGTACTTTTTAACTTGATGGGTATGGGGTAGTACACCTTTTAGCAAAACCGGAGTGGGAATGATGAGTATAAATAGTTTTGTGGGATTGATAAAGGACGAATTATTAAAAGAGGTAAGCATAAGAAGTGAGGATGAATTCGAGCCCGTAGTAGTTAAAGATATTCCTAGACTTTGGAAGTGTTTAGGGACAGGTAATTATGCCGCAGTATTTATGCACAAAGAATACAAAGATTGGGTAGTGAAAGTTTACGCGCGAGAAGGAGAAGGAATTGAAAAAGAGTCAGAAGTATACCGAAGAATCGGAAATCATCCTTCTTATTCGAAGCTTATATATAAAGGAGAGAATTTCATAGTATTGAAACGTTTAAAAGAGATTACCTTATATGATGCTATTCATAAGGGGATTAAAATTCCTAAGCAGGTAATCCTTGATATCAATGAAGCTATAGAGTATGCAAGGGAGCAAGGATTAACTCCTTGTGATGTTCACGGGAAAAATGTGATGATGGAAAACGGAAGGGGATATGTAGTCGATGTATCTGATTTCTTAAAAACAAAAGAAGATAGCAAGTGGAGAGACCTAGAAAAGGCATATTTTACATTTTACTTGCCTTTCATTTATAAATGGCCTTTCCCTGTTAAAATACCGTATTTCATGTTAAACATTGTTAGACATTCATATAGAAAATATAAGAAGCTTAAAAAGAAATTCATAGTGTAAAAGGACCACATACTTATCTTTAGATTAAATAAGTGAACCACTAGTAAACAAAAGGACCGTACATTTTAGATATGTCTAATATGTACGGTCCTAATTTTATAACTTCATAAAGTAATTTATTTATAAAATGATTGTAACATTTGTATATAATACTGACATTATTACTATGAGAAGTAAATCTTCTTGTTTTAATAGAATATACCATTTCAGTACATTACATTTTAAACATATTGATGTACTATAGTTCCAAACAAATCACAATAACGGATTAGAAGGGGAATAAACTATGTACACAGACTCAATTGAGTATTAAAATTTCAATTTAATTTATCTTGGCATAGATGCAGGTATCAGTTAGTTTTTTACCGTCAGCTGAAAGATCTTCATTACGTAATATCCCTTCAAGCTCAAAACCTAGTTTTTCAGGGATCATACGACTTTTAGTGTTATTAGATTCACATCGTATTTCAATCCTTCTAAATTTGAGTAACTGAAATCCAAGGTTGGTTAACTCACTTACTGCTTCTGTCATATATCCATTGCCACTAAATTGCGTGTTAATCCAGTATCCAATTTCACATTTAGAAATCTTCCAATTAATTCCGTGAAGGCTAGCAGTTCCGATAAAATCATTAGTACCCTTATGATAGATAAGATAGCGAAAGCTTTCTCTTTTCAAAAAATCTATATGGGCATTTCTCAGGATAATTTCCGTTTCTTCAACAGTAGGAATTGACTGGAATAAAAGCAACCATCGTTTTAACTCACTAATTGAATCCTTAATAGCTTGGTGTACGACATTCCCGTCACCAGCTTGAAGTGGTGCCCGAAGAATTAGTCTGTCTGTTTCTATTTGTAACGGAACATCTAATAAAATAGAATTCATATCATTTCTCCTCTCGAAAACTTTAAATTATGACAGAATGAAACTTATATAATAAAAAAACTTTCACCTCAAAGAAATAATTCTTGAGGACGAGAGTTGCAATTTCGTGGTACCACCTCAGTTTGTTGATATGTCACCATATCAACCTCTTCGGGTACGTTACTATAATAAATAAATTAAAAAATACCCTATCTCACTAACAGGAGATCCCGTCACAGCATCACTATAAGTTATTATAGAACCGTGCGAAGCCCCTACTCTTTCTTCATTAAGAACTTGATATGTAGCAATACAGTAAAGCTTATCTCCCATAAAGGGACCTCCCAAAAATTAGTAAACAATAAATATATATTCAATTAATCACTTAGAAATCCCTTTTCACGTATTGAAAACTAAACTGCCAGTTGGTACAAAAAATGGCTATGTTTTGTTAGGTTGATGGCGATGGGGTATCACCACACGACTAGCCAGCACTCACACCCAAAAACAGGAGGGAATGATAAAATGTAGTTTAAGGAGGGGGAAGAATGAAAAATGTACATAGATGGTTAAATTATTTTGGTTTTATATGTGTGTGCATGTCTAGCTTCGGTTTTGTTTCTCGTTGGATTTTTCGTGATGTGATTGCACTCAATCAATTACTTGTTTTGAGTATAGGAATTATTATTTTAATAACAGCATTTTTTGTAAAACGTTGTAGTAAAGAGTTACGTAGTGATAAAGGTTAATCGCTCTAAATGTAGTTTTAGAATTTCGCAATCGGACCATATTGTTGAATAAGGCTTATTGAATAATGACAGTTTATTTTAAGAAAGTAGATCGATAATATAGTAAATAATACTTTCCTTGACCCTGTACTATGGTACAGGGTTTATACTTTATATGAGGTGAGATAGATGCAATATTTTATTGGAGAACTGGCTGAAAAGTGTGGCGTTAACACGGAGACCATTCGATACAAATGGTCGATCGTTTGAATTTCATAAAACGGACGCAGGAATTGGGGTTTACCTTAAATGAAATTGACAAATTGCTAGGGGTTGTCGATCGCAATGAAGCAAAGTGCGGTGACATATATGATTTCACTGTTCTTAAATTAGAGGACATCCAACGTAAAATTCAAGACCTAAAAAAAATTAAACAAATGTTGATAGACCATAAAGAAAGATGTCCCGAAAACAAAGATATTTACGAATGCCCTATTATTGAAACTTTAATAGATTCAGAAAAGAAAGCAGAAGAATATTTATAAAAATAATAAATTGTAAAGGTGGAAGAATAATGGAAGATTGTTGTAGTAACCTTAAAGAAATAAAAATTGAAAATAATGGTCATTGTCCAACATGTGAAAATAAAGCTAAGAATGTAAAGTTGATTACACTAAAATCATTGCTTAAACCATCTGCATTAGAAACATTAAATGCTAA
>NZ_BOQD01000433.1 GCF_018332515.1 Bacillus hominis
TTTGTCTAATGATAAAATTACGTCACTCGTTAATTCAGTAGGGATGTTAATAGACTGGAGAATACCATTTAATAATTTTCGGTTATTATATTGAATCGTTACTTCTAAGTTTAACGTTCGGAACAGTTCAAATGCCATGCTCATGAGTTCAGCTTCCGCCATGACAGATTCTACACCAACGATATCAACGTCGCATTGAATGAACTCACGGAATCGTCCTTGTTTAATCGGACCATCTCGAAATACTTTCCCAATTTCATAGCGTTTAAAAGGGAGGCGAATATTCGGATTCATTGCCACAACTTTTGCGAATGGAATTGTTAAA
>NZ_BOQD01000434.1 GCF_018332515.1 Bacillus hominis
AGAAATGGCATCCCATTTCTCTTTCTCACTCTTATTGTTCTTTACCTGTATCATTTGAAGGTAGTTTCTTCGCTTGTTTTTCTTTAAAGATTTCTCCGATTGCACCAAGAGTACCAAGTGTTTCAATTGCATTAGACGGAATAAAGACTTTATTTGCTGGTCCTTTTGCAACCTCAATCAATGATTCAAATGATTTATAAGCAAGTACGCGCTCATCTAAATCTGCTGCGCGAAGTAATTCAATTCGGTTTTGTTCTGCTTTTGCGATTTCTTCAATCGCTCTTGCTTCCCCTTGCGCTTCTAATTCTTTCGCTTCTCGTATACCTTCCGCTTCACGAATACGCGCTTCTTTATCCCCTTCAGCCATTAAAATTTTACTTTGTTTTTCTCCTTCAGCACGAAGGACTTTATCTTGTTTCGCTGCCTCAGCTTCTAAAATAATCGCACGTTTATTACGCTCTGCTTTCATTTGTTTTTCCATTGATGCTTGCACATCTTTTGGCGGGTTAATGTCTACTATTTCAACACGTTCAATACGAACGCCCCATTTTTCTGTCGCTTCATCAAGCGCTAAGCGAATTTCTGTTGAAATTTTTTCACGACCAGATAACGTTTCATCAAGCTCCATTTTACCAATAATTTGACGCATCGTTGCAGATGTAATATTACGAACACCATATTCATAGTTTGAAATACCATATGTCGCAAGCTCTGGTTCAACAATTTGATAGAAAATAATTGTATCAATTTCTACTTGTACATTATCTTTCGTAATTACCTTTTGTGGTGGTACATTCGTTTGTTGAATACGTAAATCGTGATATACACGAACACGATCTACAATCGGGATTAATATATTTAATCCTGGGTGCATAATACGTTGAAATTTACCAAACCTTTCAATGACCCCAACTTTTTGCTGAGGAATAATTTTTATTGTCAATGCGATAAATGTAACAACAATTAGTGCAAAAATAATCGTTAACGTTAATGCTACTACCATATTTATTCACTCTCCTTTTTCACTTGTAAAATAGTACTATGTCTCTTTATAACAACGACTTTTTCTCCAGCATCAATAGGAGTATCGGAAATAGCTGTCCAAGTATCTCCATCCACTTTCACAATACCGTTCACTTCACTTGTAATCGTTTGCATAACAATTCCCTTTTTACCAACAAGTTTATCTACTGTATCAGTAAAACCTTTTGCTTCTCGAAAGTTTTTTGAAATTCTTTTCGTAAAGAAAGTCAATGTTAAACTTACAATTGCCCCAACAACAAC
>NZ_BOQD01000435.1 GCF_018332515.1 Bacillus hominis
ATTCCATTTATTATCAATTTAATAAATCTTTCTTTTCACTCTTCTTTTTATAGTTTTAAAGGAGAAAGCTAGGTTTCTTATTTTTACTAATGTATAATAAGAAAAAAGCACGAAAAGAGGTTATCTCATGCTAGAGGTTATTGCAACTTGTTTAGAAGATGTGAAGCGAATTGAAAAGGCTGGTGGAAATCGAATTGAACTCATTTCATCGTATACAGAAGGTGGTTTAACACCGAGTTATGCGTTTATAAAAAAATCAGTAGAAGCAGTGCAAATACCAGTTCATGTTATGATTCGTCCGCATGCGAAGTCTTTTACATATACGGAAGAAGAAATTGAAATGATGAAAGAAGATATTGTAGTTGCTCAAAATCTTGGGGCTGCTGGTGTTGTATTAGGTGTATTAAACGAACAAAATGAAGTTGATGAAGAGAAATTAGCAGATTTATTATCTGTTGTAGATGGAATAAATGTAACGTATCACCGTGCGATAGATGATACAGAAAATCCAGTAGAAGCGATGAAAGCTTTGAAAAAATTCAATAAAGTTACTCACGTGTTAACTTCAGGCGGACAAGGAAAGGTAGTAGATAATATTCCGGTGCTCAGAGAGATGCAAAAGGAAAGTGAAGGGAATATACAGCTTATTGTCGGAAGCGGAGTAACGAAAGAGAATGTAAAACAATTGCTAGATGAAACTGGAATTACGCAGGCGCATGTAGGTACAGCGGTTAGAGAAGGTAAGTCATGTTTTTCTGAGATTGACCTAAATTTAGTACAAGAATTAGTGGGAATAATAAAGTGAAACTT
>NZ_BOQD01000436.1 GCF_018332515.1 Bacillus hominis
TGCGAAAATGCATAAATTGTTTGTTGTTTTTAAGAAAATAGTCAGTTTATCCCGCTATTTGTAGGCAGTAAAACTCCCACCTCAAAATTCAGGTGGAGAAAAGAAGTTAGGTAGGAGCCCTGCTGCCCGTAAACGCCCGATTGGTGAAGGCTCATAATCAGTGGGGGATGAACAAAATCCCCATTGATTAAAGTTTCACTTTATGTATGATTTCTTTGAATTTTAAATATTGGCATGAAATTTGCTTATAAATATATAAACAATCGATAAAGGGGGATTCAATATAGTGCTAGATTTAAAAATGTATGTAAACGGTGAATGGGTAGAGTCTAGTGATCAAGAAAAAAGAATGATTATTAACCCTGCGAATGGTAAGGGTATAGCATATGCACCTGAGGGGACGATTGAGGATGCAAAATACGCGATAGAAGTGGCAAGAGCGGCCTTCGATAGCGGAATTTGGTCAGAAACATCCACTGCTGAAAGGGCATCATATTTATTTAAAATAGCAGATGAAATTGATAAAAATATGGAAGAGTTAGTGTATCTTGAAACAATGGATAATGGAAAAACATACCGCGAGGCAGAAGGAGATATTGGAGATGCAGCGGCTTGTTTTCGCTATTATGCCGGATTGATTACAAAGCCAGATGGTCAAACATATCATGTAGCTGATCCGATGCAAGCGATGGTTGTAAGAGAGCCAGTTGGTGTTTGTGGATTAATTGTTCCATGGAATTATCCGTTACTGATGAGTGTATGGAAAATTGCACCTGCTTTAGCAGCTGGAAATACAATTGTGTTTAAACCTTCTGAAGTGACACCAATCACTGCGACAAAGCTATTCGAAATCATTGAAAAGGTAGGGCTACCAAAAGGTGTTGCCAATATGGTAATGGGTGCTGGTCCAATAGTAGGAAATGAAATTGCAGCGAGTAATAAAGTGGATATGATTTCCTTTACAGGTGGAACAAAAACAGGTAAGCACATTATGAGAACAGCGGCAGATAATATGAAAAAGATTTCGTTAGAACTTGGAGGGAAATCTCCAAATATTATTTTTGCAGATGCAGATTTTGAGACCGCTATTGATTATGCTCTATTCGGTATTTATGCAGGTAGCGGACAAGTATGTTCAGCAGGATCAAGAATCCTTGTAGAAGAAAAGATTTATGATAAATTTGTTAATAGTTTTGTAGAGCGAGCACAGCAAATTAACGTTGGTCCTGGTGATAATCCAGAATCAGAAATGGGGCCACTTGTAAGTAAAGAACATATGGAAAAAGTATTACGTTATATTGAAATTGGGAAAGACGAAGGTGCGAATGTTGCTTGCGGAGGTAGACGAATAATGGAGGATGGAAAAGGTGATGGTTTCTTTATTGAGCCAACAGTCTTTGTCAATGTAAAACCTGATATGCGCATTGTCCAGGAAGAAATCTTCGGTCCTGTTGTAGTAATTCAAAAGTTTAAAGACGAACAGGAAGCAATTGAGTTGGCAAACGGTACAGACTATGGATTGGCTGGAGGGGTATTTACAGTTGATGGCGCAAAAGCAATGCGTGTGATTCGTAAACTTCGCGCAGGAATTACGTGGGTTAATAGTTATCATCCAACATACAATGAGGCGCCTTGGGGCGGATATAAGCAAAGCGGTATTGGACGTAGCCTAGGAACGTTTGGTTTAGAAGAATTTCAAGAAATTAAGCAGATTAATATAAATCTAGAAGTAGAACCAATAGGTTGGTTTGCAAATAAAAAAAATGTAGGGGTGAATTAGATGGAAACGAACGTGAAAAATAAATTGAATGAGAAAGATTTAAATGTAAATGAGTATATTACGAAAGTACTACAGTTAATTGAAAAAGAAAAGGTTACTGCAGAAGAGGCGAACTGGATTCAAAAAGAAACAGTAGATGGATTTAGAGAGCATGTAAACCCTGGTTTTCTTGCTTATAGAAAAACAGTAACAAAAGATGGACAATTTGCAGCAGTAGAATGGTCAGATGAAGGATCTTGTTTCATGGATATTAATGGTAAAAAATATATTGACTGTTTAGGTGGATTTGGAATTTATAATGTTGGTCACCGTAATCCGAAAGTGGTAAAAGCTGTGACAGATCAATTAAAACGTCAAGCATTACACAGTCAGGATTTATTGGATCCACTTCGAGCAATTCTTGCAAAGATTTTAGCGGATATTACACCTGGTGATTTGAAATACGCCTTCTTTACAAACAGTGGTACAGAAAGTGTGGAGGCAGCGTTAAAACTAGCAAAAATGTATAGTGAACGAACAACTTTCATTGCTACAACTCGTGCCTTCCATGGTAAGAGTCTTGGTTCCTTATCCGGAACGGCAAAAGGAATGTTCCGTAAGCCATTCTTACCATTGATTCCGGGTTTTCGCCACGTTCCATTTGGCGATATTGATATGATGAGAAAAACATTTGAGACATGTGCATTAGTAGGAGAAGACGTTGCAGCAGTTATTTTAGAACCAATTCAAGGAGAGGGCGGTATTATTTTACCTCCAGAAAATTATTTGAAACAAGTACGAGAGCTTTGTGATGAGTTTGGATCACTTCTTATTTTTGATGAAGTACAAACTGGAA
>NZ_BOQD01000437.1 GCF_018332515.1 Bacillus hominis
AAACCTTTTTAAATTCGTACGAATCCCTTTTTCAGAACTATTCGCGTCAATGAACTTTTGTAAAATAGTAAAATCCTTTTCCTCTTCTCCAAATCTAGGAATAATGGGTGTATGTTTTAATAAGAAAATGAGATCTTCAGGCGTACTGTAATAATCAGTAACATCATATTCACGTACTTGCACGAGTTCAAATCCTGCACTAATAAGTTCACCCATATACTTTTCTTTTAAAGTGCCATCTCTTTCGCCTAAGCATTGTCCTCTACCAAATGTTTCTTTAAGGTTTAATTTATCATGTTCACTAACTTGTTGTGTTAAGAAAAAAGCACCCTTTTTCATTACTTTTGCTAATTCGGATGCTACAAATGGTGCATGACAACTTGAAGCAATATCAAAATGAGCATGTGGAAACGTTAAAGCTTCAGAATCCATTTGAAGAAACTCAACGTTTTGTATACCTGATTTTTTCAAGTTGGAATGTGCTGTTTCAATCATGCCACTAGAATTATCTATCCCAATTAATAATTTGGCTGAAGATGCTATGTTAAGTACATTCTCTCCTCCACCTGTACCAACATCAAGTAGAATATGTAATGGCTTGCATCTTTCTTTCACTTCACTATAAAAGTCCCATGTATCTCCTACAGTTTCACATTTTAACTTACTAAAATCCCATCCATTTAATCTTCCTACTTTATCATAAAAGTTTTTATACTCTAATCCGTTCATTTTAATATTTCCCCTTTGTAAAAATACATGAAATGTTTAATTCTGATGATCCTCGAAATAGACTCAAAGTTGCTATTTCAAAAAAGCACAAATCTCCTTTGATAGCTGATACGCGTTTTTTCATTCCCTCCACCTAGTTAGTATTGCACCAATTTCACCTCATCTGGAAGATTATTTGTATATAACAT
>NZ_BOQD01000438.1 GCF_018332515.1 Bacillus hominis
CCAAGTAGTTCTTTAATAAAGAAGCCTTCGTTTGCTTTCTCCATATCGGCATCGTAAAACCACCATGAAACGAATAATTGTTTACGAGGTCGTGAGCATGCCACATAGAATAGTCTACGCTCTTCTTCATCTGGGTTCATGTGGTGGGGGAATAGTTCCTCATTCACGTTTGGCACGAATACAATGTCCCATTCTAATCCCTTGGAAGCATGTACCGTCATGATGTTAACAGTATCTTTGCCTTTTGATTTCATTTGCTTGTCCTTGATCTTGCTCACATGCACAAGAAAGGCTGTGATATTCGGAAACTTACTAGCCATTGCACAAAGCTTCTCAATCGCATCTAGTTTCTTTGGTATGGAACAATAATGAGTTTACATACCTATGAATCAACAGTAGATTATTAAATCACGTTACTTCATATTTAAGTAGAGATTATCGATAAAGATACATAGCTTAATTAAACTAATAGTATTAGATTAATTTTAGAGGACAGTTATACAGCTGCTCTCTTTTTATATTCTAAGCTGAAACCAAGAGTTATCAGTGAGAGACACAAAATAAAATTCCG
>NZ_BOQD01000439.1 GCF_018332515.1 Bacillus hominis
CCCACTGCTACTACCGTTCCATCTGATTTAAGGCCAATGGTACGGCGCCACCCCGCCGCAACTGATTCAATATTATGCCATTCGTTTACATCACATTGATCATGCTTATTCCAGCCCACTGCTGTCACAGTACTGTCAGATTTTAGACCGATTGTATGAGCATTACCCGTGTTAGTCGCCATATGAACATTACCCGCTGCGACCGCAACAATATCATGCCAGCCACTTACATTGCATTCTCCTTCTTTATTTCGCCCCACTGCTACTACCGTTC
>NZ_BOQD01000440.1 GCF_018332515.1 Bacillus hominis
AAGGAAAATACAATCCTTCATTAAAGTTATGTTTACAAATTTGTTATGCGACAGATGCAACATTAGACGAAATCTTTTGGATAGAACAGGAGGATTACGAATGAAGAAAATTACAGATGAAAGACTTGTACTAAGGAATCTACAAAATATCCGTATTTTATTCTTTGTGCAAACTATGGGTATACTCTGCATTCTTGGATATGATTTGATACAAGGCGGTTTTGAACATATGCGTGACAACCCGCTATGGATGCTATTTATTATCACTTCGGTCGTGTCAGCTTATTTATCCATGAGCATCAATGTGCAACAGGAACATATGAAAAGGAATCCTAGAAAATCACTCCTTACAATTTTACTCGTATTGGTAGTAATAGTACTTGGTTCATCTTACCTTACATCTATTAGCCCAGAATCTAGTACAAGAGATGGGCTACTGTTAGGCCTTATCTTATTTGTTTGCGGACTCATTCCAATATTGTATGTTTATAAGTTACGAATGAAACAACTTGCTGATTTAGAAGAGGATTAATACAAATTTACATACTTTACTCGTATCACCCAACCACTTGGACACTTGTCTAAGTGGTTTATTTTTTTGCGAAAAA
>NZ_BOQD01000441.1 GCF_018332515.1 Bacillus hominis
AATAAAGTATAACAAACCCGTGTTTATAAAAACAGATTTGTTATACCTTTCTCTATTTGACTTGTATAATTTATTACGTTATGATTTTTTATTATAACTGAAAGGCTTGAAGATAATGATTCGTCGTTTGAAAAAGTTTAAAAATGTAGCTGTCGTATTAAGCTTCTAAGTAAATTATAAAATCTACCATACTTAGAAGCGAGGAATGTAATTATGAAGCATCCATTATATAATCATTGGTCTGAAACGAAGTATTTAAAAGATATAGTAACAAATCCACTTATTGAAGTAGGAGAGTACTCCTATTATTCAGGATATTATGGTCATCAAAATTTTGAAGATGGCTGTGTAAGATATTTGTGGGGCGATGCTAAATCCAAAGCACTTTTCAATCCAATTGAACAGATGGGTTGGCAACTTGATAAACTCATTATTGGAAATTATGTTTGTATTGCAAGTGGAGTTGTCATTTTAATGGGTGGGAACCATAATCATCACCCTGAATGGATTACAGTTTATCCATTCGTTGAGCAAATAGAACAATCATATGAACCGAAGGGTGATACAGTCATTAAAAGTGATGCTTGGATCGGTATGAATGCTATTATAATGCCTGGCGTTACTATTGGTGAAGGTGCAATTGTTGCAGCGGGATCTGTCGTATGTAAAGAAGTTCCGCCTTATACAATAGTAGGTGGTAATCCTGCTAAGGAAATAAAGAAACGGTTCACTGATATAGAAATTAATATGCTAATGGAAATGCGTTGGTTTGATTGGAATAGAGAATTAGTTGAGAAGGCAATTCCTCTTTTATCTAGTTCAGCCATTGAACCATTATTTGCTTTTTATAAAAATGAAGTAAAAAATAAATAAATCAGCTAGAAAAACTACATTCAATATAGGATGTAGTTTTTTTCTTATTTAGTATGAGTCTAGCAAATAGCTGGATTGAATAATTAAAATCCTTGATAGCTAATAAACGAATGCTAAGCTACCAGTGTGTTTCGATATTTAATCGGGACACACTGGTTTTATTTTTTGTAAACATGGAACAAATGTATTACTTACATTGTCTATTAAGTGTAATCCTAAAAAATATGAAAGTACGGATCATCTTGAAAAATACAAAGGTATTAACAATAGGGATGCGTGTAGGAATACGAAGTGTCAGTGCGTCTAAAAGGGTGGGATGAGATGGTCTATATGAAAGCGATCCCAACGTCTTATATGTATATAGAATTTGATAAAACTATCTATTTTTATAGGGATTATGCTAGAATAACGGTTTTTTTTGAGTACAAAGATATTGGAGGTAAGAGAATTGAAAGGTATGTTTTACAAAAAATTCATTGTAATAGTAACAGTGCTTACACTATTTTGTAGCATAGTTGTTACATCTGGAAGAGCATCAGCGGAAACAGTCCCTGTTTTAGACGTAGAAGCAGGATCAGCAATTTTAGTAGAAGCGAATTCCGGAAAAATTTTATATCAAAAAAATGCGGATGAATCACTAGCAATTGCTAGTATGACAAAAATGATGAGTGAATACTTAGTTCATGAAGCGGTGGATCAAGGAAAACTTAAATGGGATCAAAAAGTTAAAATCTCTGAATATGCATATAAGATTTCGCAAGATCGCTCATTATCAAACGTCCCATTAGAAAATGGTGGCTCTTATACAGTAAAAGAGTTATATGAGGCAATGGCAATTTACTCTGCAAACGGTGCAACAATTGCTTTAGTTGAAGAAATTGCTGGAAAAGAAGCCGATTTCGTGAAAATGATGAATGATAAATCAAAAGAGTTTGGAATGAAAAATTATAAATTTGTAAACTCTACAGGCTTAACAAACTATGATTTAAAAGGACATCATCCAGAAGGGACAACTCCAGACGAGAAAAATAAAATGTCCGCAAGAGATTGTGCGATTTTAGCACAACGTCTCGTTCAAGATTTTCCAAAAATGTTAGATACAGCAAAAATCCCTAAAAAAACATTCCAAAAGGGTGGCAAGTATCCAATTGATATGGTGAATTTTAACATGATGTTAAAAGGTTTAATTAAGCAATACGAAGGTGTAGATGGCTTGAAAACAGGAACAACTCCAGAAGCCGGAGATTGTTTTACTGGTACAGTAGAAAGAAACGGTATGCGTCTAATATCTGTAGTGATAAAAGCAAACTCCCATACAGCACGTTTTGATGAAACGAAGAAATTATATGATTATGGATTTGCGAATTTTGAAGTGAAGAAGGTCTATGGAAAAGATGCAGTAGTAAAAGGTCATGAAACAGTGCGAGTAGCAAATGCAAAGGACAAAGATGTAGTTGTTCAAACGAAGCAAGCTGTTTCACTTCCAATGCCAAAGGGCAACAATGATGTTTATAAAAAAGAATTTAAAGTATCGAATAAAGAACAAGAAGCGCCTATTAAAAAAGGTGTAACAATTAGTAAAATGATTATAACGCCTAAAGACAGTACAGATCCTGGGTTTTTATCAGGTAAATCATTACAAGTAGACCTTGTAACAAAATCTGATGTAGAACAAGCAAATTGGTTTACACGTTTTATGCGTAAAATCGGATCTTTCTTTAATGGTATGTGGGATAGTGCGGTTGATATAGTAAAAAGCTAACTT
>NZ_BOQD01000442.1 GCF_018332515.1 Bacillus hominis
TCATTTACATTACATATATAGTGTACCAAAATATGAAAAACTCAAAAAGGATATTGTTTTATTATAAAAGCAATATATTTTCAGATAACCGACATAATCCTTTCAAAATATACACACAGCTTTGTAACAAGTCTCACATACCTTACTCCTATTTTCACTATAAACTAATTGTAGATAATGTAAAAAAGGAGTGAATATTTATTATGTCCGACGTTCTGTTACTGAGTCGTTTTCAATTTGCAATTACTATTTTTTATCACTTTTTATTTGTACCTTTGACAATCGGACTTGTTATTTTAGTAGCATGTATGGAAACTCAATACGCCCGCACATTGAATCCAACATACCGCAAAATGGCAAATTTCTGGGGGAAATTATTTACAATTAACTTCGTAATGGGGATTATAACCGGTATTACGATGGAATTCCAATTTGGAACAAACTGGTCTGAGTACTCCAAATATATGGGAGATATTTTCGGATCACCTCTCGCAATTGAAGCACTCGTTGCCTTCTTCTTAGAATCTACCTTCATGGGGATATGGTTATTCGGTAAAGATAAAATTTCACCAAAGTTCCGTGCCTTCTGTATGTGGATGGTCGCACTTGGAACAAATATTTCTGCCCTTTGGATTATTACAGCAAACGGTTTCATGCAAAATCCTGTTGGCTACGTAGTACGTAACGGCCGCGCTGAATTAAATGACTTCTGGGCTCTTGTTACAAATCCATATGCATGGAATATGTTCTTCCATACTGTAATTGGTTGTTATATTGTCGGCGCTTTCTTCGTTATGGCAATTAGTGCATATCACTTACTACGTAAAAATGAAGTGGAATTCTTCAAAAAATCATTTAAGTTTGGTTTAATGTTAGGATTATTCGCAGCAACTATTACACCTTTTATGGGACATCAATCCGGGGTATCAGCTGCTAAATATCAACCAGCAAAAGGAGCTGCAATGGAAGCAGTTTGGGAAACTGGAAAAGGACAAGGCTTCTCAATCATTCAAATTCCTGATGTGAAAAATGAAAAGAACTTTGAATTCCTTACTATTCCAAAGCTAGGAAGTTTCTTCTATACAAACTCATTTGATGGCGAAATTACTGGTTTAAAAGATATTCCGAAAGAAGATCGTCCAAATGTTAACCTCGTGTACTATAGCTTCCGCTTAATGGTTGCACTTGGTATGTTCTTTATGGCATTAACTTGGTTCGGTTTCTATTTAAACCGAAAAGGAAAACTAGAAAACTCAAAACGTTATTTAAAAATTACAATGTGGTCTGTCTTACTTCCATACATTGCAATTAATGCTGGTTGGATTGTCGCTGAAGTAGGTCGCCAACCATGGACAGTATATAAACTGATGCGTACAGCAGAATCTGTATCACCTATATCAGTCCCGCAAATTTGGTTCTCGTTAATTAGTTTAATCTTGTTCTACACTTTACTCTTAATTGCAGACGTATACTTAATGCTGAAGTTCGCGAAAAAAGGACCAGCTGCATTAGAAGAACCTGCTACTGAAGGAGGTACAGCTCATGTCTCATGATATGCTTGCAGTCATCTGGTTCGGTTTATGGGGCGTAATTTGGACCGTTTACTTCATTCTTGATGGCTACGCACTCGGTAACGGGATGATTTTCCCATTCGTTGCGAAAGACCGACAAGAACGAAATCAATTACAAGAAGCTATTGGCCCGTTCTGGGGTGGTAATGAAGTATGGTTAATTACAGCCGGTGGCGCAACATTTGCTGCCTTCCCAGTCACATATGCAAATATGTTTAGTTACCTATATACACCACTATTTTTAGTATTACTTGCACTATTTGCTCGTGCCGCTGGACTTGAATTTATGCATAAAGACGATTCACCAATTTGGCAAAAAACTTGTAAATGGGCATTTACAATTGGTAGTTTCCTAATCGCCTTCTTATTCGGTGTTACATTCGCTAATCTATATTACGGACTAGAAATCGGAAAAAATGGTTATGAAGGAAATTTACTTAGCTTACTAAACCATTATGGTATTTTAGGTGGGCTTTTCTTCACTGCTATATTCGTCGTATCTGGTGCCCTTTGGGTTATGATTAAAACGACTGGCGAAGTATCTGATCGTGCTTATAAAATCGCAAGACCATTTTCAATGGCAGCTGCTATCATTTTAGCTATCTTCTATGTCGCAACTGCAAATCGTACAAATTTATTCCAAAACTTCACGGAATATCCTGTACTATTCATTCTTCCAGTACTTGCAATGTTAATGAGTGTACTCGCACTTATTATGGTTTACAAACATAAAATCGGCCTTGCATTCACATTCGTTTGCTTAACAATCGCAATGTTTATGACAACTGGTTTTGCAGGTATGTTCCCAAGAATGTTACCATCACGTATTAACGACGCATACAGTACAACGTTATATAACGCAGCCGGTAGTGAATTAAACTTAAAAATTATGTTCTTCGTTGCAATCGTCATGGTACCAATCGTTATTGGATATCAGCTTTGGAGCTACAGCATATTTAAAAATAAAATTCATAAAGACTCTGCTAAAGGCTATCACTAAAATGAAAAAGACACTTCGAGCGAAGTGTCTTTTTTACGTATGATTTTCGATAAGATGTTACATTTCTAATCTAACAACTATGATAAAGAAGTATCACTAACAACTCAATTGTATCACAAGGCAAATACATCACTTTATGCAATTTTACATATAAAAATTATAACGTAGATTGAATTACTTGGTCATACACATCGTTATCCGTTACATCTGCCGTACTAATACCACTGAATGTCCTCACATTTAATCCGGTATTTGAAGATCCCGATCCGTTATAAGCTTTCGTTTTTTCAATCGGATGTACGTTATATTTATCACCTAAGTTAATTGTCCCGTTACAGTTCTCAATAATAACCCCTTCAACAATAGCTGGCATTTTATCACCTACTTTCATTTCATTACTCCCATTCTATGAGAATCGCCTAAAAAAATAGCATGTGTAAATAAGAAAAAGCACT
>NZ_BOQD01000443.1 GCF_018332515.1 Bacillus hominis
TATATAAAAACTGTGCATACTGTTCACGTGTTACCGTATTATATGGCCCAAACTTCCCTTCCCCTGTACCAGCTGCAATCTCGTTTGACTGCACGGCACTAATCGCATTTTCTGCCCAAAAACCATTTGGAACATCGTTAAATGTGTGTGTTTGCTTAGCAGAAAGATGAAAAGCATTTGTAAGAATTTGCGCCATTTCCGCACGACTAACAGAATCTTTCGGTCTAAAACCACCATTTCCATCACCTTTAAAAATCCCTAATTTCGTTAACGTTAAAACCTCTTCAGGAAACAGTGTAGAACCTGAGCGAATATCACGATACGGATTGTTTAAAGCAGATCCATCTTTTAATACATAACGGGCACTATCATTACTAAACGTACCACTTTGCTTATTCGGTACTAACACTCGGTAAACTAAAGCTGCCACCTGCTCCCTCGTCGCAACATCCCCAAAACCAAACATCCCATTTCCATAACCTGAAATAATATTTTTACTCGATAAATCTTTAATAGCAGGATACGACCAATGTGATGTAGGCACATCAGAAAAAGCACCCGCTTCAGCAGCTTTCACATCACTACCACTCGCATAAAAGAAAGCGCTTCCAATTAACGTTAATGATGTAATTGATTTTAATAGTTTTGTGTACATAATACCCTCTCCCCATACGTCTTCCATTCTTGTTGTTTTTTGTTGGAAAATCTAAAAGACTATGACAAGATATATTATACAATTAAAACT
>NZ_BOQD01000444.1 GCF_018332515.1 Bacillus hominis
AGAAAGAATAGCGTATTTTGTAACGGGAACATAAAGTTTGATAAATTAATATAGATAAACTTAATAAATGAACAAAAAGAAAGAGCGTTTTAAAAAAGGATTAATTATTATTTGTATTTCTTGTTCAACTACATAGCTCGTTAATTAAACGAGAGACTAGTATACATTAATTATTCAAGTAATGTTTGTAAAGCTGTTTCAATGTCTGTTTCTAAATTATTTCTTGATGTATCATATAAAGTCCCAGTACCTTTAAAATAACCACCATAGTAATACCATAACTGTATGAAATCTGCATATTCATCATCTTCAACAGTAACATCATTAAAATCTATTATTATTTCAGAACGATATTCTTTTTCTAGACATTTCTCAGAATTTAAGTCTTCTATTTCATCTCCGTCAATATCCCTATTAACCCATATTTTTAGGTTTCGTTTTCCTTTTCTCTCAAATTCATTTATATATTTTTTTTGAAGAACTTTACTATATTCTAATCCTAACCTTTCTAATTCAACTATCTTTCTTTTTAATTCTTCATTTATCTCACTTTCAGAAATTAAAATGTACCTCTCATCTTCTAAATCATTCTCTTTATCTTTTTTAAATAACCTTTTTAATTTATCAAACATTCTTTCCCCTCCACCTA
>NZ_BOQD01000445.1 GCF_018332515.1 Bacillus hominis
ATACTGAACTCCTAAAAGCTCTTCACAATTCGATAAAATATTTTTTATTATAATAAGTTCCTCGTGATCTTTATTACCTTTTACACTTCTATTATCATTCGTAATATATTTCACATGCGAGATTAAATATTCCCATCCATGCTTTGAAATTATTTGCGAAAGATTTAAGATTAATATATTTCGTTTTCCATGTTCATTCCCTTTAATATTGTAGCCATGTTTACGATCAAAGTTTAATGAGAGCTGAAATTTCACTAACTCTGCTTTTATTTTTTTCAAATCAGCAAGAGCAGTATTACGACTGACTTGCACAAGTTCTATTAAGTCTTCTAATAGAATCCTTTTCTCCATTGTTAGTAAATAAAGAACCAGCAATATTTTTCGTTCTTGTGGAGAATATTCATATTGGCTTGTTGTAAATCCATTTAGCTTTTTTATCACTCTTTGCTTCGTTTCATTATCAAAACAGTAGCCTAAAGGGCGAATATATTCATATGAATTTAAATCCTCTGCAACTAACCAATCTTCTATTTTCTTCATATCATAATAAATTGTTCGCTTTGAAACCTGTATGGATTCCATTAATTGAGATACAGAAACATAGCTATCTGTTTGAATAATTTGCTGTAATATACTTATACTTCGATTGTCTAATATCATATATGATATACACCCTTTCTATACTTGTTCTTAAGTAGATTTGCAAGTATAGATACTAACTTTGCAAAATTAGAATTTGAAATCGCTTTCTATTAATATCTTATCTTATATCTCTCCTAAAATTAAGTCCAAATCCTCGTCTACGCACAGTGCAACGATTGGACTTTTGTTTAAAAATTTTATTATATACATGCGGTATATGAAATTATATAATACATTTTTTTACTTTAAAGACATTTTGTCAATCTAAGTGCGACAGTTCTTCCTGTAACGCTTCGTGGGCAGTTTTCCGTGTGAGTGTGATGTGATAACTTCTACTTTATACGAAGCGAGATGGGCTTTTTTGTTTTTTCTTTAGGTGTCGCACTTAATAATACAATGCGTCAATACGTAAAATATTTTTAACTCATTACCCTTTGTACATGAAATAAATTTGATTTGCAATATAATCTGAACTAAAGTGAAGTCCATTCCTTATCCACCACATGATAATACCTACCAGCGACGCTGTTTTAATATCAACCGCAACATAATTATTAGGTAAATCCTTTTTCGTATTCTCTCTTCTCGTTTCAATTAATTC
>NZ_BOQD01000446.1 GCF_018332515.1 Bacillus hominis
ATGAAGTACAAACTGGAATGGGACGCACAGGAAAAATGTTTGCTGCAGAATTGTATGATGTTGTGCCGGATATTATTTGTCTTGCGAAGGCGTTTGGTGGAGGTGTAATGCCAGCGGGAGCTATTGTTGCGAAAGAAACAGTATTCAAAAGTTGGTTTGAAAATCCATTTATGCATACAACAACATTTGGAGGAAATCCTCTTGCATGTGCTGCTGCAATTGCAACAATCCATGTATTATTGGAAGAGAAATTACCGGAACGAGCTATGGAAGTTGGGGAGTATTTCTTAAATGGATTGAAACAAGCAGCAGAAGGACACGAAGATAAAATCTTTGAAATTCGTGGTCAAGGTTTAATGATTGGGATTGAATTCCATAAAGACGAGATTGGTTATGAAGTGTCAAAGGCGATGTTTGATGAAGGAATTCTTGTTGCGGGAACATTAATTAACTCAAAAACAATTCGTATTGAACCATCCCTTACAATTAGTTATGAAGAAGTAGATACAGTTATTAATACGTTTAAATCTGTGCTAACTCAAGTAAAAGTAAAATAAAT
>NZ_BOQD01000447.1 GCF_018332515.1 Bacillus hominis
AATAATCGTTGGGGGATGGACAAAACCCCCAATAATTAAAGTTTCACTTTATCAATATAGGAAATATTAATTCATTATTACAGCATTAATAATAAATATTGTTATATTCAAAATCTATCATAATACTTATATCTCTCAGTATATCATTTTTTCTCTTATTAAAAATTAGGAATGGAAAATTTAAAAAAACTGTCAAAAATATTGACTCTATACTTATTATATAATGTCCCAGATACATCACGCTAATATATTAGTTTAATCCATATATACTAGAATAATGTATCTGATCTTTATACATAATTTATTCCGTATGCTCCGAGATTTCACTTAAAGCAAACCCAGCTTGATCATCTGCCGATTTTCTTATAGCTAAATCACCTAGTGCTAGCATCCCAACAAGTTGACCGCTCTCAACTACCGGTAGTCGTCTAATTTGATATTGTGCCATTAACTCTGTAGCTTTTTCAATAGAATCATCTGGAGAAACTGAAACAATGTTTGTTGTCATTACATTTGTAATTTGATTAGATCCAGGATGTTTTTCAGCAATCCCACGAACAACTAAGTCTCGATCAGTAACAAGCCCAACAACTTGTTTATTTTCAATAACAGGAATCAATCCAACCGATTCTTCCTTCATTTTTACAGCCGCCTCATATACATTATCTAACGGTGTACAATGTACGATATGAGTACTCATAAGTTCTCTAACTTGTGTCATTTTTTATCTCCTCCTTTTAATACATACCATAGCTTTTCCTAAATCCCTTTATTTATTTCAGGAAAATTAGGTGATAAAAAGAGGCTTATACATAATAAAAAAGAGTCAGCAATATGCTGACTCTTTTTTTATGA
>NZ_BOQD01000448.1 GCF_018332515.1 Bacillus hominis
TATTATCCAAATGAATTCATACGAATACCAATAATCATTTTCGAGTATCCCTCTCACAAATAAATTCAATCATTTCATGAAAATTATTCGCTGAATTAGTGAATGACCATTGCGATATAATCTTTTTTGATTCTTCCCCATAACTATTAGTTAAATTATTTTCAAAGACATAAGCAATTTTTTCTTTAAGTACATCTTCCTGTCCAGCCGGAATAACAAATCCATTCTTATAATCCTTAACTAAATCTAAAGACGCCCCACACTCATCAGAGGAGATAATCGGTAAACCAGCTGCCATAGCCTCATTAATAACTAATCCCCACGGTTCTTCATTAGAAGGTAAAATAAGTACATCACCTACAAAATAATGCTTAAATAATTCAGTTTGATTTGCTATAAAACCTGTAATTTGCAAATTAACATTCAATTGCTTCGCTAATTCAATTAAACTTTCACGCTCTTCTCCATCACCCAAAATTAGTAGTTCGTACTTTTCTTTATTGTTTATCTGATTTAAAGCTAACAAAATTTTATCTACATTTTTTCTTTTTATTAACCTACCACTATATATCAATACTTTTTTCTCACTGTTGATTTGATAGCGCTCTCTTAACTCTTCTCTATACTTATCTGAATTACCCAGTAGCGATTTAATAGATTCAATATCTACGGTTAAACACTGATTAAAAACTCTATCTGATTTGAAATTAAATTTTTCACAAAAATATTTCGAACTCACTATCCCATTTCCGAATATTGCAGTAGCTCCCGAGATAACCATTTTTTTTATCAGATATTTAGCTTTGTGCTCATTCCCTAAAACCCTTTTAGGTGAAATACCGTCATAAATAATTATATACGGTTTTTTGAACAATCTAGCCAATAAACTCAAAACTATATATGTGGGTTTTTCGTATCCACCAATTAAAATAACATCATTCTCTAGTATAATCTTTAACAATCCAAAATTAAGATTCCCATGATTTCTTGATAATTTAAATCCTTTTAATGGAATCTCTTTAACATTATTTATCGGGTCAACATCCCAACTTCTTCCCAGAATATTTTTGTTAGTATAATAAACACTTATATCCCAATTACTATTTTTACTTATTTCTTCTATCTGTAATTTTCTATACGGCGATCTCAAATTTGTTACAATACCAATTTTCATAAATTTTCTCCTTAACTTACTCCATTAAAAATTAATCCCCTATAAATTATATAGGGGATTAATCACATCCTATTAGTAACTAAAGTTATTTTTATCATTTAAAAAACGCAATATAAATATCCAATAAATAAAGCTAAGTAATTCGCTCGGGGTAAAATATACAGCCTCGAAGCATGCGTAATAAATGCCTGTAATAATTAAAGAAAGGATATACATATAAGCTATATTTTTATACTTTTGAGTATGTCGAAACATTTTTGAGAGAATAACCAAGATTATTATTAAGCTAGAAATAATGCCGATCAACCCAAGTGTCATATATGTATATAAAAACCAATTATCTGTTACGAGATTCGTACTAAATTGCATATTTTGATAGAAATAGCTGATATTAACGTAACCTAATCCTATTAATATATTCATGTTATTTCCTAAAAATTTTATAGTATCTACCCACCAATAATATCTGTTACTACTAGCTAAGAGCTCGTTCAAATTAATTGTTTCTTTGAAATACATCAAACACAATATACATAAAATCAAAAACATCGATCCCATTATAACTGATATTCTATTTAGTAACTTATTATTAAATAAAATATACTTATTCAAATAAAATAAAAAATATAATAATAT
>NZ_BOQD01000449.1 GCF_018332515.1 Bacillus hominis
TGGATAAAATTGATTTCTTTATCGCTCCTACTGATGATGTATGGGCACGAGATAGTGGACCGATTTTTGTTTATGACAATAATAAAAATTTAAAAATATTAGATCCGGCATTTAATGGATGGGGAAAGAAAACGCCTTATAAAAATGATGCTCGTATACGTGAAAATGTTAGTAAACAATCAGGGATTGAAAGAATTGATTGGGGGAAATTTGTCCTTGAAGGTGGCGCAATTGAATTAGATAGCAATGGGACTGCTTTATTAACTCGAAGTGCAGTAACGAATAAAAATAGAAATCCTGATTTATCAGAAAAGGAAATTGAAAAATATATAAGTGACCTTGGAGTGACAAACTTTATTTGGTTAGATGGAGTGCCTAATTTAGATATTACTGATTTTCATATTGATGGATTTGCTAAATTCCATGATAAATCTACCATTGTAACGATGAAAGAAGATGACCTGGCTGAATGGGGGTTGTCAA
>NZ_BOQD01000450.1 GCF_018332515.1 Bacillus hominis
GAATAAAGATGCAATGTATCAGTTATACTATGTAATATTTATTCATTACAAAATATGGTGGTATGTATGACTAAGCAAACAATTACTTTATTTCAAGTTTCTATGATACTCATTGGTAGTATTGGGATAATTAATCATGTCATTATGATTCCTATGTTATTAGATACCTCAGGTAGAGATTCGTGGATCTCTATCATATTAGTAAGCATTATATACTTGATTTGGATTTCATTAATATTCATCATATATAAAAACATAAAAAATGAACATTTATTTTTGTGGTTAAAAAATAATTTTGGGAAATTCAGTGTATATCCAATCATATTCATAGTTGTACTTTATTTAATAACAATTGGTGTCGTTGCACTAAAAGAAACATTAACCTTTTTCTCTTTTTATTTACCAGAAACACCTCACTTTGTATTAGGAATACTTTTTTCAATGATTTGTCTCTATAATGCTACAAGAGGAATTCAATCTATTGCACTTACAACAGGTGTTTTGTTACCTATTGTATTTCTACTTGGTTTTTTTGTCATGTTTGCAAATGTTCCACATAAAGATTATTCTTTACTTCAGCCAATGATGGAAAATGGAATGAATCCAGTATTTAGGGGGATGGTTTATCCTGCAGCAGGATTTCTAGAGTTAATTTTTATTCTTTTTTTACAACATCACATTTGTTCAAAAGTCAAATTATATCAACTGATTGCTTTGGGTATTGTTATTATTGGTATCACAATAGGACCAGTTATGGCAGCAATTATAGAATTTGGTCCTTTCGTAGCAGCAAACCAACGATATCCAGCATTTGAAGAATGGAGACTTGTGTCAATAGGAAGGTACATTGAAAATTTAGACTTTCTCTCCGTGTATCAGTGGCTTGTAGGGATCTTTATTCGTCTATCACTTGTTGTTTTTCTTATTCCAGATTTGTTATCAATTACAAATCGGAAAACGAGAAATGGGATTATGTTTGCTATACTTTCATGTATTGTAGTAATAAGTATACTCCCCATCAGTGACTCTAGTTTCTATTGGTTTGTGTCTCAAATTGTTTTACCAGTTTCAGCATTAGGACTATTTTTGTTTTCTATCTTACTAATAGTGTTTGTATGGGTTGTTAAATATAAGAAAAGCTCTTGAAAGAGTATGAGAATATATTTCATATAAGGTTGCTGAGTTTGAAGGAGACAACGTAGATGAACAAACGAGTAGAATTAAACGAGAAGATAATATTAGAGTGGTTTGAGGGATGTAACGATATAAAAGTAATAAAGCGTGAATTCGATGAGAAAGAAAAAACGAGGTCAGTATTGTTTATGTATTGTCAAAACTTAATTGACAATACAAAATTAAAACAAGCCACATCATCCCATGTTTGCAAAGAGCTTTTAAGTAATTCGATAGAAGAACTTAACCTTTCAACATTAATTCCCCAGTTATCAGTACAGAAATTAGATATAGTAAATTCGAATGAAACTATCTCTCAGATTATATTTGAAGGTAACCTCCTCATTATTTTTGAAGAATCTAAACAAGGATATATAGTTGATATTGCCCAAATACCTACTAGATCAGTTGAACAAACAAATACAGAGATGACCATTCGGGGTGCACGTGATGGATTTGTTGAAGAGTTAAACACAAATATAGGATTAATTAGAAAAAGACTAAAAACGAGTTCTCTTAGTTATGAAGAATTTATTATTGGAGAAAGAACACAAACTAAAGTAGCACTCATGTATTTAAAAGATATCGCATCTCAAGATATCATTAATCAAGTTCGATTAAAATTAAGACAAATTAAAATAGATGGGGTCGTTTCAAGTGCACAAATTGAAGAATTAATCACAAACAATCAATTTAGTGTATTTCCTTTAGTCGAATATACAGGACGCCCTGATTATGCTGTGAATTGTTTGCTATATGGGCGTTTTATTTTACTAGTTGAAGGGTCACCAACAGCCACTATTGCACCAGTTACATTTCCTTTTTTTGTGAATACATCGGAAGATCAAGATTTTTTCTATATATTCGGTAGCTTTGTACGACTTGTAAGTCTTTTGGGGATAGCAATTTCTATATTTCTTCCAGGAATTTGGATAGCACTAATTACATATCATCCAGATCAGATTCCCTATACGTTGCTAGCTACATTAAGCTTATCAAGAGAAGGGATTCCTTTTCCAGCTCCTTTAGAAGGGCTAATTATGATGACCTTATTTGAAATTTTGAGGCAAGCAGGATTACGTGTTCCTGCCGTATTTGGTCAAACATTATCTGTTGTAGGGGGATTAATTATTGGACAAGCTGCTATTAGTGCAGGAATTGTTTCAGCATCTATGGTCATTATAATAGCAATCTCGGTTGTTTCGACATTTGCTTTAACTAATCAGTCAGTAACAGGAATAATAAGTATATTGCGGTATGTAGTATTCTTAGTATCTTCTTTATTAGGCATAGTAGGATTTATCTTTTGTGTCCTTGTGATGGTGATACACGTAGTAAATTTACGCTCTTTTGGAGTTCCATTCTTTACACCATATTCACCCCCTGTGTTTAAAAGTATGCTAGCAGCCACATTTAGACTTCCTTTCACGTATATGAAAAAAAGACCTAAAGAATTGCATACGCAAGATAATACAAGGAAAAGAGAGAGTACCGATGAAGAAAAATAAAAGAATAGTTATATTTCTTTTTATGATGTGTACGTTTCTAACAGGGTGTTGGGATCAAAGAGAGTTGCATCACGTTTTGTATATAAATAGTCTAGGTATCGATTTTAAAGATAATAATTATATCATCCGTCCGCAATTTATTAATTTTTCTAACATAGCTAAACAAGAAGGGAGCACTACCCGTAATTATAGCCAGGCCTATATTGGAAAGGGGAAAGGACCCATTTTAGATGAGGCAGCATTTGATTTTTATAAGGGTGCTCAACAAGAAATCTCATGGGAGCATCTCAAAACAATTGTTGTAACAGAGAGATTTCTAAAACATGGTGACTTAAATCAATTTAATGATTTTTTCTCTCGTTTTTTTCAATTTCGAGATACTATGTGGATCTTTGGAACTAAGGAACCTTTAGAAAATATATTAGCGAACAATAATATTTTAAATATTTCTCAATTATA
>NZ_BOQD01000451.1 GCF_018332515.1 Bacillus hominis
TATATGGTTATTAAGATAATTAAATGATTGGGTATCTGTGTAGATATCCATAGAGTAAAAAACAGCAATCATTGTTTGAGGAAATTATAAAAGATATTCAAGATAAATATGGGGACGAATCTGAAAAATTCTAATGGATTTAGTAGAACGTCATTAAGAGTTGATATTTAAAAAATGAATATCAGCTCGAAATAATTATGTGAAAATAACACAAAGAAATAAGGATAGGCAGGATTTTAATATTGAATATTAGAATATGATATTCGAATGGAGGGGAGAAAGATGGAAATTAACGTTAGGGCAGTAGAAATACAAGATGCTAGAGCAATTCATCGTATATGTATACAGGATGAGGTT
>NZ_BOQD01000452.1 GCF_018332515.1 Bacillus hominis
TACCTTATATGGTTTTCTTACCTAGCATGCGTGTAGACGCTATGGAAAATAGAATTCGAAACTTAGCACCAAATCAATTTGAATTTGTTGCAGAGTATGACGGGGAAGTAGTAGGTTTTATTGGCTTAACACAAAGTCCGGGACGAAGATCTCATTCAGGCGATTTATTTATTGGGGTAGACAGCGAATATCATAATAAAGGTATTGGCAAAGCACTCCTTACAAAAATGCTTGATTTAGCTGATAATTGGTTAATGTTAGAGAGAGTAGAACTTGGTGTTTTAGAAACGAATCCGAAAGCAAAAGATCTATATGAAAAATTCGGATTTGTAGTAGAAGGGGTAAAGGTAGGGAATTTAAAGGCTCACGGAAAGTTTATAAATGAAATTATGATGAGTCGTTTTAGACCTGATGGTTTAATTGTACATAATTAATATGTAAAAGCATGACAAATCAATGTCATGCTTTTTTAATTGTTATTTGCGATTCGGTAGCTTCGGTTGTAATAAAAATAATGCTAATCCAATGAAAATAATTGAAATTCCTAGTGCTTGTTGTAAAGTAATGGTTTCACTCAAAATAAAATAGGCTAGAACACAAGTACCAATTGTTTCACCTAAAATACTCATTGAAA
>NZ_BOQD01000453.1 GCF_018332515.1 Bacillus hominis
TAAATTCTTAAATAATGCAATACTTACATGGGGAGAATGCTTTTTGTCAAATCAATATTACTATTTTAGAGGGAAATTAGGATGGATAAAAAGGAAGGTTATAATATGAAATTAACTATTTTTACTCCTACTTATAATAGAGGATATATAATAGGTGCATTATATGAATCGTTGAAAAAGCAAACGTATAACGGTTTCGAATGGTTAGTTATAGATGACGGTTCTACTGATAATACAGAAGAACTTTTTAAATTATGGATGTCAGAAGAAAAAAAATTCCCAATAAGGTATTACAAAGTAACAAATGGAGGTAAACATAGGGCGATTAATAAAGCAACGGATCTAGCAAACGGAGAGTTGTTCTTTATAGTAGATTCTGATGATTATCTAGTAGAAGATGCTTTAGAAGCAGTAGTGAATTGGGAACGAGAATTACAAGGAAACTCAGTGTTTTGTGGGGTTTCTGGGAATAGGGGAAAGAGTAAAAATGAAATTTTGGGAACGACGTTTGAAGGAGAGTATCTGGATGCAACTTCACTTGAGAGAAAAAATTATAAAATAGACGGGGATAAAGCTGAAGTTTTTTATACTCATATTTTAAAAGAATACAAGTTTGATGAATATGAAGGAGAGAAATTTCTCACGGAACGTACAGTGTGGGATAGAATGGCTTATGATGGCTATAAAATAAGGTGGTTTAATAAAATAATTTATGTATGTGATTATCTTGAAGATGGTCTAACTAAGTCTGGTGATGACCTATATGCTGAAAATCCTCAAGGTACTTCTTGTATTGTAAAACAGCAAATTAAATTTTATAACTATAATATAAAAGAGAGATTATCTTGCTACAATGCTTATTATAATTTAGTGAAATGTAATATAGGATTGACACAAGCTGCAAAGTATTTGGAAATTCAAAAAGGCACTCTAGTATGGGCAATAATTTTAGTTAAGTGCAAGAATATGTTATTGTTTAGAACTTGATACATTCTATAGGAAATTATTGCGCTCATTCTAAAAATGAAAATATATGGGAAGTTGTATGGGTA
>NZ_BOQD01000454.1 GCF_018332515.1 Bacillus hominis
TTATGTCCGTAAAATAATATTGAAGAGGGGTTTTAATTGTGAAAACGATAGGACTTATAGGTGGTATGAGTTGGGAATCAACTTCGGAATATTATCGAATTCTAAATGAAGAAATAAAAAGTAGATTAGGAGGATTACATTCAGCAAAATGTATGATTAATAGCGTTGACTTTGAAGAGATTGAACGATTCCAGTCTAGCGGAGATTGGAATGGAGCAGGAGAAGTATTAGGGAATGCGGCATATTCATTGCAGATGGGAGGAGCAGACTTTATAATCATTTGCACAAATACAATGCATAAGGTAGTTGACAAAATAAAGGAAAATATTAATATTCCAGTCTTGCATATTGCTGATGCAACTGCAAAAGAAATTAAAAGAAAAGGTATTCAAACGGTGGGACTACTTGGAACAAAATACACAATGGAGCAAGATTTCTATAAGTCACGTATAGTAGAGAATGATATCAAAGTAATAGTACCATCAGAAAAAAATAGAGAAAAGATAAATGAAGTAATATATACAGAATTATGTTTAGGAGAAATAACACCTCAATCAAGAGAGTATTATAAAAGGGTCATAGAAAAGTTAGTGCAAGAAGGGGCGCAGGGAATAATTTTAGGTTGCACAGAAATAGGGTTATTAATAAAGCAAGAGGACGTATCAGTTCCGATATTTGATACAACTCATATACATGCAATTGAAGCAGTAAATTTCGCTTTAGAAAATAGATTATAATTATATTATGTAAACTTAGTTCGTGTATCTGGAAAACATTCAGAAAATATCTTATAATGTAAGTGGTTACATTTAAGGGGGAATGCGGATGTTTTCAGTTCAACCAATCGCATTTGTACATAATGAAAGAAGGGAAATTGCAGATGATGAGTGGGGAGAAGTAAGATCACTTATTACTTTAAGCGAGTCGTTTACAGAGGAAAGTATACAAGGGATTGAAGAGTTTTCTCATATTGAAGTTATTTTCTATTTTCATAAAGTAACAGATGAACAAATTCAGTATTCTGCTAGACACCCTAGAAATAATAGTAATTATCCGAAGGTAGGGATTTTTGCACAGCGTGGAAAAAATCGTCCGAACCGACTAGGAGCGACAATTGTTAAAGTGATAAGAAGAGATGGAAAAACAATTGTTGTTGAAGGATTAGACGCAATCGATGGCACGCCTATTTTGGATATAAAGCCTGTTATGAAAGAATTTATACCGAGAGAAGAAATAAAGCAGCCTGAATGGGCAACAGATATTATGAAACAGTATTGGAAGGGGAACGGAGTAAAATGAGAATATATGAAGCAACAATTGCAGATTTAGATGGACTAGCATCTGTTTTTAATAACTATCGCGTATTTTACCGACAAGAGTCGAATGTAGAAGAAGCAAAAGTGTTTTTACGTAATCGGATTGAAAGAAAAGAGTCAGTCATTTTCGTGGCCGTTGAAGACGGAGAATATATTGGTTTCACACAATTATATCCATCATTCTCATCTATTTCGATGAAAGAATTATGGATATTAAATGACTTATTTGTACAAGCGAAGAAACGCGGAGCAGGAACAGGGAAAAAGTTGTTGGAAGCTGCTAAAGCATTCGCATTAGAAAATGGTGCAAAAGGTTTAAAACTACAAACAGAAATTGATAATTTATCAGCACAGCGATTATATGCTGAAAATGGATATTTGAGAGATAATCGTTATTTCCATTATGAATTAACGTTTTAAAAAATATAAGATTAAAAGAGACGTTTTCATTTTGAAAACGTCTCTTTTAAATTGTATTATAGTTGATTTAAAATCCAGTTTGTTGCATCTTCAAAGTTTTCTGCAATGTAGTTTGGCTCAATATGTGCCCAGTTGTCTCGGTACGTATGTAAAGCATCGTATCCAGCGCCTGTTCGAACTAATATTGTTGTCGCATTCACTTTTGCTCCTGCAACAATATCAGTCCAGCGATCACCAATTACAGCACATTGTGTTAAATCAAGCCCATGTTTTTCCGCTGCTTTAAGAAGCATGCCTGTACTTGGTTTACGGCATTCACAACCATCACCATGTTTATGAGGACAAACGTAAATATCATCAAAACCGAAACCTTCTAATTCTTGTACAAAATCAGTTACAGTAGCTATTCCATCTGCGATACCTGGTTGATTTGTGAAAGAGAAAATTTTTATATTTTGAGCTTTTAGTTTTTGCAGAGCTGCCTTTGTAAAGGGGAATAATGTAAAAGATCCAGGATAATGTATTGTAGTGTCGCCACCAATTGTACCGTCACGATCAATGAAAATTGCGTTAATGTTTGTCATATTTATAGTCCCTTCAATTAAAGAGTAGTTTAAAAATGTTTTACAAATCGATATCCATTTACTTCGTAACCTAATTTTTTGTAAAAAGGATGTGCCTCCACTCTTTTTGTTCCGCTAACTAGCCATGTTCCAATGCAATGATGCTTCTTTGCTAATTGTTCTGCATAAGCCATTAATACTTGTCCAATGCCTTTCCGCCGTATTGTAGAATCGACGCTAATAATTGAAATTTCTCCATAACGAGTTACATCTTCTAAATTTTCACGTATACGAAACCCAAGTAATCCAAATATAGTTTCTTCTTCTTCATAAACATATAAAAAATCAAAAGGACTCATCTGTACGAATTGCAATCGGTTGTTCATATCTTCATAGGAAATAGAGGAACCTTTTAATTCTTTCGTTAAAGAACAAAGTGCATCTATATCATCTATAGTCGCTTCACGAATTTGAAAAGACATATTATTCACTCCAATAAAATGTAATCAAACATTTAATATTCTGTTAAAAAATGTTTTTTCCTGCTATGAAAATAAATATTTTATAATGATATATAGATGGCTATATGTTATTCTTTTCCTTGATTGTATTGGAAATGGAAAGAAGGGGAATGTATGTTGAAGGTAAATATCCGCTCAGCTGGATATGAAATAGGTGAAAAAACAATTCATGATATTGCTTTTTCAATTGAAAAAGGTGAATTAGTTGCTCTTATTGGTGCAAATGGCGCTGGGAAAAGTACGACGATTAAAACGATGCTAGGCTTACTTGTAAATATGAATGGTGAAATAGCATTTGGTGAAAAGAAAAATCCGTATGCATATGTGCCGGAACATCCAACATATTATGATTATTTGACGCTCTGGGAACATATTGAATTATTAATGGCTGCTCGTGGAAATGAAGTGGGAAATTGGGAGGACAAAGCAAGGGAATTATTACATACGTTTCGAATGGAAAAACATATACACGAATACATATCAAAGTTTTCAAAAGGTATGAAACAAAAATCGATGCTTATACTCGCGTTTTTAACGGAGCCGGATTTTTATATTATTGATGAGCCTTTTATCGGCTTAGATCCAGTAGCTACGAAAGAATTTTTGAATTACTTATATAAAGAAAAAGAGCGAGGAGCTGGAATTTTACTTTGTACGCACGTACTAGATACAGCTGAAAGGATTTGTGAAAGATTTTTACTCATTTCGCAAGGTACGTTAGTAGCAGATGGCCATTTAGAGGCGATACAATCGTTAGCAAAAATGCCAGGAAGCACACTTTTAGATTGTTTCGATGCAATTGTAAGGCGGGAACAGCATGATTAAACAACAGTTTTATAAAAGATTGCGTCATGAACTTGAGCGGAAATGGAAGTCCATACGTTCGATAACAGATTGGACAGTCGCATTATATATTATTATTCCAGCACTTATATTTGCGGGGATCTACTATCGTTCACTATGGATGAAAGAATTATCGATGGAAGAGACCGTTTATTTTGGATTAGGTTTACTCGCGTTTTATTTTGTCACATTTTCAAGAGGAGTTCGCTCATTTTTTGAACAAGCAGATAGCTTGTTTTTAATTTCGTACCCAAATCATATGCGAAGATTAATGAAGCTTGGGATGATATATACGTTAATTCGGATTGCAATAACGAACGTAATTGTAGTATTCATTATGCTGCCTATATTGATGAGAAGTATGGGAGCGACAATTATACAAATCGTACTGTTCTGGATTTTCTTTACTGTTTTTCGATTTATGCTATCGTTGTTGACGAGATTTATAAATGTACGTGTCGGGAAACGATGGGTTTTATTGATTATAAAAGATGTTATATTTTCTTTTAGTTTGATTTTTTTTGGAATCAGTGTATTTTTCATTTATAAAAATCCATTGTATTCCATATTATTTATCGGTCTAGCAGCTTTATTTACTATAGTCTTAGTAAAAGAAAAGATGAATTATAAAAATTATTTTTTTAAAGAAGTTGAGAAAGAAAAAGAAGAAAGTATGCGCTGGACTGTAGGTATTATGCAAGTTGGTGGTCATGCTGCGAAGCCAAGTAGTTTAAATAAAAAACCGTGGATGTTCCCTCGTTCTAAAAATATATTAGGAAAAAAATCTGATTCGCGTATTGTAGAATCTTTTTTGAAAGAATTTTTGCGTACCAGTAGCGCTTTAACGTTTTATGTGCAAATTGTTTTAATTAGTACTGTAAGTATTATCGCGACTCCGCAGTGGATAACAGCTATTATTCTTGTGTTTGCTTTAGTTGCTATTTCTCATTATGCACGTGATTATTGGAATGAATTCACGAAGAAAATGTTTCTTCATTTATATTGTGACGAAGGAACATTACTATTATTAAGATGGAAGGCGGATCGTTATTTGCTCCTCCCAGCCGTATTCATATACGGGACAGTCATCCTTTCTCAGTTTTATATATTGCCAGCAATAATTATTGGGGTTATTTTTATAGTATTCATTGTTTGGATTGTATTTTTACCATAGAAAAAGAGCCGGAAATGGCTCTTTTTCTAGTCTGTAACACACTGATAAATAAAATATACTAAAACGAGTATGCTTGCGGCGGAGTATATGACATCTAAAGTCATCTGATCGCCTCCTCATTGATGTTGTATATATAGTGTATGAAATCTTACAATTTCATATTCAAGTGAAAAATATGTGAACGTTAACAA
This sequence comes from Bacillus hominis, assembly GCF_018332515.1. GTDB lineage: Bacteria > Bacillota > Bacilli > Bacillales > Bacillaceae_G > Bacillus_A > Bacillus_A hominis. Next base: position 5,029 of record NZ_BOQD01000454.1, read on the forward strand.
ATTTGTAAAGTGCAAAAATTACAATCATTTTGTATAATAGAAGAAACAACCGTTATATAAAAATATAATGAGTGAAAGGGGAGGGAACATAAATGCCAAATTGGTTTAGAAAAACCTTAGTCGCATTAATTACTGTATTTACGTTTGGTTTAGTGACGCCTCCTTCCATTTTGCTTGATAATGCAAAAGCGGACAAGCCTACTACAACTAGACAGCAAAATTTGGAGCAAACGTCCTATACATATGAAGAAACGAACGATAGGTTAACCACCGATACTTTTGTTAACTATGCGATGCAAGAAGCAGAGAAGCAATCTATGCAAAAATTCGGCTCTAAAATTGGGCCTGTAATTGAAGATGAATTTAAAGATGTTGTATTACCTAAAATTGAAGAGGCAATCGCGGAACTTGCAAATGATGTGCCAGAAGAATCGTTACAATCATTAGCAATTTCTCAAAGACCAGCTGGCGGAAATAATGAAAAGATTTTTCATGTTTATGACACGAAATCAGGAAATGACTTACTGCGATTTCATGTGAGGAGAGATCATCCACCGCAAGATGGATATTATTTTAATTTCCACTATCATCGTTTTGATGATGGATACTCAGGACACCATGAGTTAGGAAATATTTATTGGAATACGAATGTACCGCCGAAATGGTTGTCTTAATGAAGAACAAGAGAAAATCTTGTTCTTTTTTTATGTGTATGAAAGGGTAAGATATTTATGTTGTTGAATAACATAGATTTAGGAAAAAAAGCAAAGGGAGTATGGGAATGCAAAAATACATTGTTTTTGACTTTGACGTCTACTTTATAATATAAAAAGGGGGTGAATTATTGAAAATCAGGCAAGGCAAATATGAAGAAATAAAATTACGCGATAGAATTCCAGGAATGGTTGAATATATAGAGGATACAATGTTACCTACTGGTTTTCACTACTATATTCCTCCTCACTGGCATAGAAGTATTGAAATTAGCCTAGTCGTATATGGAGAAGTTTTCTTGTATGTGAATGGGCAAAAAAAGAAAGTATCCGCTGGCGAATTTATTTTTGTAAATAGTGGAGATGTTCACGAATTTGAAAAAGTTGAAAATACAAGTTGTTCAGTAATGATGTTAATTATTTCTTATGAATTTCTAAAAGAGATAAATGAAGGTTTTGATAAATATAGATTTAATATAAAAGAATCAGTTGTTCAGAAAACGAACCTCCGACAAATATTTGATGAATTAAAGGAATTAGTCATAAATTATGATGACTTAAGTTACATAAAAATTAATAGTTTGATTTATGAAGTCGTTTATATTTTACTGCGATACTGTAAAGATGTGGAGAATGTAGAAAATGATTTTCAACTTGGAAATAGACAAAAAGAG
>NZ_BOQD01000455.1 GCF_018332515.1 Bacillus hominis
AGGGCATATGGGTAACGCGTGGGTGAACGATCTTGAAAATCCGAAAGTAGCACAAATTACCGTAGGGATTTTTACATTTTACGCTGGAGACTCAAATGCGAAAGAAACAGAAGAGTTATTGCGTAACATTCCTGAAAGAATTTTAGTAATCGTTAATAGTGATGAGTGGAAAAAGCGTTTAGAAACATTCCATGAAAGAAAAATAGATAAGTTTTTACGATATAAATTTAAAAGAAATGCAGACGTGTTTAATCATACAAAATTACAATCTTTTATATCGGCACTTCCAAAAGGATATGAATTAAGAAAGATAGATGAGCATATCGCGAATAACCCATCATTACACAACGTTTCTGAAGATTTTATAAGCCAATTCTGTTCAATAGATGATTATGTAAATCGAGGTATAGGTTATTGTATTTTGTATAATGGAGAAGTCGTATGTGGTGCATCATCGTATAGTATTTATGATGATGGTATTGAAATCGAAGTTGCTACTGATTTTGATCATAGAAGAAAGGGATTGGCAACTGTAGTTTGTGCGGCCTTAATATTGGATTGTTTAGAAAAGGGTAAGTATCCAAACTGGGACGCAGCGAATAGTACTTCTGCCAAATTAGCAGATAAGCTAGGGTATGTTTTTGATAAGGCATATGATACTTATTTTGTAAATAATAGGTGAATGAACGGGAGCGTGTACGGATTGTACAACGTCATAAGACTAGTAAATTAACGTTTAGTAGGCTTGTTTTTTATAATTGCAAACAAAAACTAAACTATCCAAAGATAAAAAGGCATTAAAAGAGATGTTAATAAATGGAATTAAAGGGAAAGAATGACGACAAGATTGGTTTCCTAAGAAGAGTTGATAAATTCTAGTGAAAAACTTGAGAATAAAACAATGATATTAATGATAAGGATGAAGGGATTCCGCAAAAATTTGGGTATAAAAACCGACTTTTTTTAGTCGGTTTTTATTTTTTTCAACAGTAGAGTGATATCAATATTGATTTTTCTTCTATTACTATTGAATATAATTAACACATCAGTTCCTACTTCCACGATGAGGGTTCAGAAATTCTCTTTTTATATTAGGTAGATACATATAAAGTCTCAATATATTTAGTTGTGAGTGTTTAACTAACAATGAAATTGCTATTTTTTTTGTAAATGATGAAAGTAACTATTATAGGAACCCACGCATTAATAGAATAGATACATATACAGTATAGAGAGTTAAAAAACTCCAAAATATTGTATAAAGGAGATTATAAAATATGAGCGAACAATGCCCAATTAATGTACCATGTCAGGTAGATGGACAAACTCAAACACCATTAAGTGATGCAGCTGCAACACCAATTCTTACTCCAGGAGCACCGATTGTAAAAATACCAGTTGTATTAGCAGAAAGAACAATTCAAATTGTTGTAGAGTCCGATATCCATTTAGATCCTCCAGCAGTTGAAATTAAACGTATTTTAAAAAATGTATTTTTAACACAATGTAAGTTAGTTCCTGTAGCATTTACTCCAGTAGAAGGTACAAATTACCGCCGAGTTACAAGAGCAAAATTATTTGTACAAGGATATATTCGTAAAAATATTGAATATGCAAATGGTGAGTGTAATGGAGTGCTATATGACCGCATTGCAAATGTTCCATTTTCTGGTTTTGCTGATTTAACAGCAGCAGATTTTCTATCACAAGCTATAGTAGCTGCTTCCTCAGATACTACTTCTCACTTTATTAATCCTAATAACGGTGATTTACCACGTTTAGACAAATACTTCTTCGAAAATACGGTTTTTTATAACGAACAACCATATTGCGAATTAGTCAGCGCTCAATTTTTCGAATTAGACTTTTCCCCTTGTCCAACAGAATTAAACGAGCCATTTGATACTCTTCGTGAAAAAATTGTACTAGATCTTACTTTAAAAGTTTTACAAGTACAACAAGTACGAGTATAAAACTAAAAAGGCATTGTCTTTAATAAAAAGACAATGTCTTTTTTATTATTATAAAACATATATAATGATGAAATGGTCGCGTACAAAAAACATATTTTTATGAATTTCATCAGATGGGGGGATGGTGATGAATAAGCCATGGATTGGTAAGGGAATATGGAACAAAGTTTATAAGGAAGAAAAACTGAATATTCAAGATGATTCATGCGAAATAAGAAAAAAAGAGGGAATTTTAGAAACTGAATCAGAGAAAGAAGATAAAGGATCTGAAAAAGAAAAAGAAGATGTAGAAATTGAATCAGAGAAAGAAGATAAAG
>NZ_BOQD01000456.1 GCF_018332515.1 Bacillus hominis
CAATTGTTCCACTTGCAGCTTTTGAACTGCATTTACATTTTTATGTTTTAAATTCTCATATATTTGTTCTCCAAGCGTTTGAATATTTTCATATGCTTTTTGAATAATAACAAGCTTTTCATATAATTGTATGTACATATAGCTTCCTTCCCTCTTACAAGACTAAATTTACAATTAAACCATGAATTTCCCCAATTTGATTTAACATTTCTAAATGCCCTGTTTTCGTATTAATTAAATTCATTACATCTTCCAATTCATTTAATCCCACTTCAGCTTGTTTTACAATTGTCATTTTCTGCGAATATCCATAACGCGGATGACGAGACATAACGTCTTTATATTGCAGTAAGTTATCAACGTAAAAATTCAAAAATGATTTCACAGTATTTTTGTATTCCATAACATTATCGAGCGTTAACTCTAATTCAATTTTCTCTTTAATTTCC
>NZ_BOQD01000457.1 GCF_018332515.1 Bacillus hominis
TACTTAATATGTTTTTTATTATATTAGATACTATATTTTTCGAAGTTTTTTTACTAATTCCTCTATAACAATAAGAAAACCAGCTCTGTTACTGTTTGTTTTTTATTAATTTTATATTTTTTAATATAAAATACGGTAAGTGAAATTTAAGAATTTTCAAATAAAAAGAACCTACTTTTTGTAGGTTCTTACGATTAAGCTATATGGTTATATTTAGCTAAAAAAGGAACTCGTTTTGCTACTAGTGCATACATTTTGAAAATAAAACTAGCTAACGGTTCAAGTATGCGTGTGCTTTGTATTACTAATCCACTCGTAATAAATGTCAAGAACGCAGCCCCAAGTATATCTAGAGGATAATGAACACCTACGTACATGCGTGACACACCGACTAATATTGCCCATATAAGTGCAATATATTTAAGTTTTTCTCCTCTTAGAATAAATACGAAAGCAATCGAAAATACAAGTACAGAATGATCACTTACAAATGATGAATCTGCTGCATGCGGTACTAATTGATTTACATGATGTGTTATAAAAGGACGCGGATGATAATATACCGCATGTATAATAACATTTACTAATAATGCAATACTAACTGAAAGTGTTGTATATAACACTGTATATTGTTTTCTAATTGCATTCTCTTTCTTTCCATTATTGAACCATAGGATAAGCATAAATAGAATAGCTACATATGGAACACTATTTGTAATAGCGATCATTAGCGCATCTAATAGCTTGGATGATCCAGCAAAATTATTAATCCATTGAAATACTGTGTAGTTCATATTACTCTCTCCTTATTATTTCTCATTGTACTTTAAATAAAGATACAAGTGTTCTTGATTTACACAGTATACAATATCCATATGAAAATGGGCTTAAACTTTTCTCATCTAATTCTCATTTTGCTACTATTCATTTGACAATCGTGTAACTATTTACACGATCTAACTATGTATAAAGGTTGTAAACCATTTTAAATAGTATGGTAAACACTCTCTGCATGGATATAATACATAACATATTCATTTAAATATAATTTCTCTGAAATCATATTTTCATTTCATACGAAGGGCAATATTACCGAATTGTTCTCCTTGCTGCATTCGATTTAAAGCTTGAATTGTTTCTTCTAATGGATATACTTTATCAATGATTGGTTTAATATTATGTTCCTCTATAAAACGAATCATCTCATTAAATTCTTCACTGCTGCCCATTGATGTTCCCATAATATCGATTTGATTATAAAATAATGCTCGTAACGGCAATTCAATTTTATCTCCTGAACTTGCACCAAAATTAACGATTCTTCCATTAGGTTTTAATACATCAAAATATTTTAAGAAAATCGCCGGACCTATACTATCTATAATTAAATCTACTTTTTCTCCATGTAAGCACTCTTCCCAAGTACCAGAACTATTAAAAGCATAGTCCGCTCCATATTTTTCTGCAATCTTTCTTTTGTTCTCTATTCTTGAAGTAACACTCACCTTTGCTCCAATTGCTTTAGCAAATAACATTGCAAAAGTTGCTACACCACCGCCGATTCCTGGAATTAGAACATGTTCTTCAGATTTCAATTTACCTTTTGTAAAAAGCGCTCTATATGCAGTCAATGCCGATAAAGATAACACACCAGATTCTTCCCACGTAAGATATGATGGCTTTTTCACTACATTTTCAGCTGGCACAATAACATATTCGGCAAACGTTCCATCTGCTGGTCCACCTAGTACTTCAGGTAAAGCTGGTATTTCGTGAGTATTATTCCATCCAATACTAGGATTTATAATAACCTCTGTATGTAGTGCGATATTTGAAACACATTCCCCTAATTCCGTAACAATACCTGCACCATCTGACCCTAAAATTAATGGTAATTCCATTTCTTTTCTATTATTCATTATAAATAAATCACGATGATTTAAACCTGCTGCTTTTAATTTCACTTTAACTTCCCCAACATTAGGTGTTATCTCGGTTGATAATTTATATTCTAAACCTTCTAATCCTGTTTTATATTGATGTACAATAGCTTTCATTAATTATTCCCCCCTTAATACTTTTAATGTACTAGAAATATCAAAACAAATAAATTTTTTTGATTTGTACGCATCAAAAAAGGAGGAAATACAAATGTATTCCTCCTTTTAAAGAGCTCTTCTGAATCGGATTTTCTACCTTTTACTATCAATGAGTAACATAAGGAAATGTAATTGTAACAATTGTTCCTTCATTTTCTTTACTCTCTAATTGAATAGTTCCGTTATATTTTTCTACAAGCCTTTTTGCAATTGATAAACCTAGTCCATTGCCACCTTGTTTACGACTTCTCGCTTTATCAACTCGATAAAAACGGTTAAGAACAAAAGGTAAATCTGCTGCAGGTATTCCCGCTCCATGGTCTATTATGCGAATATTAATTTTCCCCGACTGTATATTTGATTCAATACAAATATACTTATTAGCTTCTTTTGTATATTTCACTGCATTATCCATTACAATAATAATAATTTGTTCTAAGTATGATGACGGCATTGAAACATATGCCTCATCTGCATCCAATTTTATATCAAATTGAAAGTCAGTTTGGAGTACTGCAAAGTTTTGTGTAACTTGTTTTAATACGCTATTAACATGGACTCGTTCGGCTGCTATTGGATGCATCTGTTCTGATTCGGCCCTTGATAGCTCTAGCAGTTCTGAAACTAATTTATTTAATCGATCTACTTCTTTTAAACTGGATTGAAGGGATTTATCCAATACTGCTGGATCATTTTTCCCCCATCGATTTAGCATTGATAAGTGCCCTTGAATAATTGTTAATGGTGTTCTTAATTCATGTGATGCGTCTTCTACAAACTGTTTTTGCTGTGTAAATGAGGTTTCTACTTCATCCATCATTTCATTAAAAAGGATCGATAATTTTGCGAGTTCATCATTATTTTCTCTTACTGGAACCCTTTCGTTCAGTCCGTTTTTCTTAATACGCTTCATCGTATCCGTTATATTTTGAACACTGGATAAAAGCTTTTTCGTTATAAGTATTCCGCCTAAAAAACTAAACACTAATCCACATATTCCTGCAATAGCCATTACTACTAAAATTATTTTTAATAAATGATCAAATGTCTCTAAGTTTTTCGCAAGCTCAATAGTTCCAGTAAATTTCTTTGTTTGAATGGGGATACGCTCAACTAATATTCGATCCTCTATATGTCTTTTTATAAATGATTCATCTTGCGTAACCATTTTGGGTTCTATCCACGCTTCATTAAAATCTCTCGAAACGGTGACAATAGGTTTTCCGTCATTTCCTATAATACGAATCATTTGATGCTTATCGATCATGTTGTTTAGAAATTCTTTACTATTTTCAAATGTTTTGCTCGAGAGCGTATCATTTTTATCTTGAAAATATGCCGCTATTTCTGTTACTTGTCTGTTTATTTGTTTCTGTTCATAATCTATAGTCCACTTATTAATTACAATGAATTGTAATGCGCTATAC
>NZ_BOQD01000458.1 GCF_018332515.1 Bacillus hominis
CATATTCTCAATGCATTAGGAAAATTTAAAGTCCCTTTCTACTAGATAAATTATAGTAATCAACAACATGAACTTCAATGTGTTTTTATATGCAATATTTCATATTTGGGTCCTACATGATGTAAATAAAAAACTTATGATGATTATTTATTTCATACGTGCTAATATACTTATATTAAAATATAAATACATACCTTTTATACTCTGAACTACATTACTCAACAGTTAAAACTTAATTTTTTATTGGGAGGATTTACAATGAAATTATTAAAAATAAAACATATAATTCCTTTATCTGCAGCAGCAATTACATTCGTATGTAATCAAGGTGTAGCTGAGGCTTCCACCATTCATACAGTAAAAAAGAATGATACACTTTGGGGTATCAGTAAACAATATGGAGTTTCAATACAATCTATTAAACAAGCAAATAATAAAGGAAACGATCAAACTTTTATTGGTGAACAGTTAAATATTCCAGGATCCATGAAATCAAATGAGGTCACTGTTCATCAAAACGACAAACCTAAGAACATCTCTGGACAAATTATTTATCAAGTACAGCCGGGAGATTCATTAGAAACTATAGCAAAGCGTTACAATGTTACCGTTCAATCTATAAAACAAATTAACAATACAGTCGGAAACAAGCTTTATACAGGACAACATGTGAAAATTAATTCAAGTATTTCAGAAAAAGAAAAAGACTTAATGGCACGCTTAGTTACTGCTGAAGCAGGTGGCGAATCATATAAAGGAAAAGTAGCAGTAGCGCAAGTGATCTTGAATCGTGTAAATGCAAAAGGATTTCCGAATACAATTACAGAGGTTATTTATGAACCTATTAAACACGGATATGCATTTACTCCTGTTACAGACGGAAGAATTAATCAGCCTGCAAGTGCAGAAGCAAAAATGGCAGTAGAAGAAGCTATCTCCACAAACGGGATACATTCTGATTGGCTTTATTTTTACAATCCAAAAACTTCAACAAGCAAATGGATTACGACACGTCAAACAGTAGCAGTAATCGGTAACCATGTCTTTGCTAAATAAAGATACGTAATAAAACTGTAATTAATTTCAAATTATTAGCAG
>NZ_BOQD01000459.1 GCF_018332515.1 Bacillus hominis
ATTAACAAAGATGCAGTTACTACAGAATTATTCTCTTTAACTGGAAAAACAGTTGAGAAAGTAGAAGTTGGTAAAGACAATAAAACTGTAATCGTAACTTTTAATAACATTGCGAAAGTTGAAGATGCAGTATTAGTTGTTGCTCCAGTTGAAACAAAAGCTGATGCTAAAGTTAAAACTGCTAAATACACTCAAGTAATTTCTTACAAAGATACAGTTCGCCCTGAAGTAAAAGGTGTTGAATATGTAGATGCAAACACTGCAAAAGTTGTTTTCTCTGAGCCAGTTGCAGATCAAGGACAAGTAACTGTAAACAATGATAAAGCTGTTGTTAAAGGTCTTTCTGCAGATGGAAAATCTTTAGAAATCGATTTAACAAATGTTGATGAGAATGCAGAAGTAGTTGTAACAATTGTTGGTGCAACAGATGTTGCTGGAAACTTAATTTCTCCAAACCCAGTAAAAACAACTATTAAAAAGCAAGCTATCGATAAAACAAAACCAGTAGTAAACGGTGTAGAAGTACTTTCTGATACACAATTAAAAGTAACATTCTCTAAAGAATTTACAACGCTAGACAAAACTGCTGTTTCAGTAAATACGAAAACACCAACTAGTGTTGAGTTAGATAAAGACAACAAAAAAGTTGCATATGTAACATTAAAAGATGCTGATAACCTTCTAAAAGATGGTCTTAACACAATCACAATTAAAGCTGGTGTTAAAGACAAATTCGGTATCGCATTAGAAAAAGATTATGTGAAACAAGTATTAGTATCGGCTGATGCAACTGCTCCAGAAGTAACTAAATCTGAAGTTGTTACTGAAAAAGTTGAGAATGTAACTAAACAATTCCTTGTATTAACTTACAGCGAAGATGTTGAAGTAGCAGGTAACGTTCCAGCAACAGGTACACATGTTAATAACTATGTAACAAATGATAAAGCTGCTTTCGGTGGTTCATTAGATACTACTGAAAGAAAAGATAAAAAAGTTGTTAAAATCGATGTAACAAATGTAACTCCAGGATCTTGGACAGTTACATTACCAGTTGGATTTGTTAAAGATGATGCAAAAACTCCAAATGGTAGCAAAGCAAAAACAGTTGCATTTAATGTTGCTGGTCAAGCAGCAGAAGCTGGTGAACTTGCTTACACAGTAGTACCTAATGGAAGCAATGGAGTAACAGTTAATTTCGATGGCGAAGTTGACGGAGCTTCAGCTGTTAATGCAGCAAACTATGCTGTAGAAGGTGCAAAAGTAGAAAAAGCAGTATTAGTGAACAATAAAGGAACTGCTCAAGTAGAACTTACATTAAAAGCAGGTTCAGTAGAAGCTTCTGGTGACTACGCAGTATCTGTTACTGGTGTTAAAGATAAAACAAAAGCTGTAGAAGCGAAACTTGCAAAAGACGCAAAAGCAATTGTTAATCTTAAAGAAAATGTAGCACCAAAAGTAGAAAAAGCTGAATTAATCGATGGTAAACAAGTTGTATTAACATTCAGCAAAGCAATGGATGCAAATACAGTAGAAGCTACAGACTTTAATTTCCTTCTTGATGGAACGAATGTATCTTCTCTAGCTCAAAACCCAATTTCAGTAGAAAAAGGGGAAGTTGCAGCAAATGGTAAACAAATCAAATTCAACTTTAGCCGCGAATTAACAAGTGCAGAATTTGCTAAAACAGTTACTGTTAAAACTGCAAAAGACGGATTTGAAGTTAAAGACTCAAACCAAAACAAACTTGCTCCAATTGAAAGCTTAACAGTTACAAAAATCATTAAGTAATAGTTTGTTCGTATAATTGAATGAATTTAATAAAAATAAGCCTATAATTTTATAGGCTTATTTTTTATGGCTGATTCAAAAAGAAAGCTGTAATTGATGAAGATAATAAAACTTGTAGATATATACAAAGTAATTTTTTATTGAGAAATAAATTGACAGCGTTTTCAAAAATAGAAAAACACCCCATTAATATGTAAATCTTTTGTAAATTCACACCTTTTCCCGTTAAAAAAACATTCGAAAAAAGGAAGGAAGTGTCGAATTAATGTATTTTAGGTCGAATATAGTCTGAAAATTGTATTTATTGTAAAAAATATTTAAGTGATGAAGTGGAAATATGTGCTATAATTCCAATTGTGTATTCGATATGAAAAATATACGAAGCGCAGTGAGAGTAGTTTATAGGAAAACAGTTTGCTCATTACTATATTCGAGTATTATTAATATCCTAATAATACGATCAAAAGACTGAATTATCAGAATGTGTCGAATCTTCTTTTGAGAAAGTTCTTGATAACGAATAGTTTTGTATAGTATGATGAACTTGTTTCAAAAAATGGTATTTAAACCTTATATTTACATTTAACGGTTTGTATCATTTTATTATGTGAACTAC
>NZ_BOQD01000460.1 GCF_018332515.1 Bacillus hominis
TCTTCTTTTAATCGCTTTTCAATTGTTGCTTTTTCATCCTCATTCGGTAGATGTTCTTCTAATAAAAGGTGCACAATGTCTAAATACTCTTTTGTTTTTGAGAGTTCGATTAAATCATACCCTTGAATTACAATTTCACCTTTTACTGTGTCAAGAAACGAAATTTTCGTCTCCGCTGCTACTACACCATCTAATCCCGGGGAAAATTTTTCTTCAGCTTTCATCATTATTTCCTCC
>NZ_BOQD01000461.1 GCF_018332515.1 Bacillus hominis
ATAATTTATATATTAGACAAATATTTCGAATGAACGTATAGTAGAAATTGCGAATTATTTTTTACAATTTTTATGTAAAAAACAAAGAGGTGGTTACTGTATGAAATGGTGGAAGTTAAGCGGACAAATATTATTATTATTTTGTTTCGCTTGGACAGGTGAATGGATTGCAAAACAGGCACACCTCCCGGTTCCAGGAAGTATAATCGGTATTTTTCTATTATTAATCTCATTAAAATTTAACATAGTGAAAAAAGAATGGATACAAGACGGTGCAGACTTTTTATTAAAAGAACTTATTTTATTTTTCATCCCTTCTGCAGTCGCTGTCATTCGTTACAAAGATACATTATCACAATATGGAATCGATCTCATTTTAACTATCGTGATTAGTACACTTTGTGTCACTCTCGTAACAGGACTTTTAACAGAATTGCTATTAAAGCGGAAAGGATCACCACAATGATCGGCTTTCTTTGTTTACTATTAACACTATTCACATATTGGGTATCTAAAAAAATGTATCAACGCTGGAATTGGAGTTTGCTTTCTCCCCTTCTTGTATGCCCAATCATTTTAATTGCTTTATTACTTGGATTAGATACACCATACGAAACCTACGAATCTGGTAGTCATTGGCTAACAGAATTATTAAAACCTGCTACAGTTGCTTTCGCATGGCCAATCTATAAACACTTTAATTTATTAAAAAAACATGGAACGGCCATTTTAATTAATGTCATTGTTGGTTCATTTCTATCGGTTATTACTTCCGCACTATTAGCTGATTTTTTTCAAATTGACTCTACAATAGAACAAAGTTTAGCACCGCACATTGTAACGACACCTATTGCAATGGCTATTTCAGAAATGATTGGCGGCATGTCACAATTAACAGCCGTTTTCGTCGTATTAACTGCCTTAACTGGAGCATTACTCGGTCCTACGCTCATACGCATATGCCGTATTAAAACAGCGCTCGCAAAAGGTATAATGCTAGGTACTAGCGCGAATGGAACCGGAACATCAAAAGCATTTGAAATCGGTCCTGTAGAAGGTACAATTGCAAGTTTATCAATGCTTTTAACTGCTGGAGCTAGTTTAGTTATCGTTCCGCTTTTTTTATCTTGGTTACATTAAAAAAAGAAAGTGTTTAAACATTTTCTTTTTTATTT
>NZ_BOQD01000462.1 GCF_018332515.1 Bacillus hominis
AATTGGTTTCATCCCTTTCCATAAAATAAGGAAGCTAACATACGTTAGCTTCCTTATCGTTCATTTCAATTATTTAGTTCGACACTTTAGACTCTTCAATTTTCTCACGAAGAACCATTTGCAGGATACCACCATGACGGTAGTAGTCAATTTCAACTTCACTATCGAAACGAGCTACTACTTCAAATTGTTTTTCATTACCATCTGCATCAGTTGCAACTACTTTTACAAGATCGCGTGGTCTAACTGTTTTGTCAATTTGAATTTCAAATGACTCGTTACCAACAAGACCTAATGTTTCAGCGCTGTCGCCATCTTTAAATTGTAATGGTAATACGCCCATTAATACTAAGTTACTGCGGTGAATACGCTCGAAGCTTTCTGCGATTACTGCTTTAATACCTAATAAGTTTGTACCTTTCGCAGCCCAGTCACGAGAACTTCCCATACCGTAGTCTTTACCAGCAACAACTAGAAGGCCTGTGCCATCTTCTTTATATTTCATAGCAGCATCATAGATAGATGTTACTTCACCAGTTGGCCAATATGTTGTATATCCGCCTTCTGTTCCTGGTGCGATTTGGTTTTTAATACGGATGTTTGCAAATGTACCACGCATCATAACTTCATGGTTACCACGACGAGAACCGTAAGAGTTGAAGTCAACTGGTTGTACGCCGTTTTCTAGTAAGTAACGTCCAGCTGGTGTATGCTTACCGATTGAACCTGCTGGTGAAATGTGGTCTGTCGTTACAGAGTCACCAAATTTACCAACTATGCGTAAACCTGATAATGTTTCAACTTCACCTGGCTCTTTAGATAAACCTTCAAAGAATGGTGGGTTTTGAATATAAGTTGAGTCATTATCCCAAGTATATAAAGCTTCATTTGAAGTTTGGATTTCATTCCAACGCTCATTGCTGTTAAATACTTGTGCATATTCTTTTTTGAATAATTCAGATGTAACAACACTTTGAACTACATCTTCAATTTCTTTAGCTGATGGCCAAATATCTTGGAAGTAAACAGCATTACCATTTACATCTTTACCGATTTCATCATTTTTCAGGTCAATATCAACAGTACCTGCAAGTGCATATGCCACAACAAGTGGTGGTGATGCTAAGTAGTTTGCTTTTACAAGTGGATGAATACGACCTTCAAAGTTACGGTTACCAGATAAAACAGATGTTACTAGTAAGTCGTTTGCTGCGATTGCTTCTTCTAATTCCTCTGCTAATGGGCCAGAGTTACCGATACAAGTCGTACAGCCGTAACCAACTGTTTGGAAACCTAATTGATCTAAATACGTTGTTAAACCAGACTTATCTAAGTACTCTGTAACAACTTTAGATCCTGGTGCTAATGATGTTTTTACGTAACCAGGTACTTTAAGTCCTTTTTCAATTGCTTTCTTCGCAACTAAACCTGCTCCAATTAATACGTATGGATTTGAAGTATTTGTACAACTTGTAATCGCAGCGATTGCAATTCCACCTGTTTTCATCGTCACTTCTTGATCTTTTAATGTAACTTTCACTTCTTTATCAAACTCTTGCTCATTGAATCCAAGTCCTTGTGTTCCAACTGGTGCTACAACAGCTTTGTGGAACTCCTCTTTCATATTTGAAAGCGGGATTAAATCTTGCGGACGTTTCGGTCCAGAAAGATTAGATTCAATTGTATTTAAATCAATTTCAACAAGATCAGTGTAGATTGGATCTTTACTGTCTGCTGTATAGAATAAGCCATTTGCTTTACAGTATTCTTCAACAACGCGAATTTGCTCTTCATCTCTACCTGTTAAACGTAAGTATTCTAATGAAATGTCGTCGATTGGGAAGAACCCACAAGTTGCACCGTATTCTGGTGCCATATTTGAAATTGTTGCGCGGTCAGCTAAAGGCATGCTCTGTAGTCCATTACCGAAGAACTCAACAAATTTACCAACTACACCTTTTTGACGTAACACTTGCGTTACTTTTAATGCAACATCAGTTGCTGTTGTACCACTTGGAAGTGTACCAGTTAATTTCACACCGATTACTTCAGGTACTGGGAAATATGAAGGCTGTCCAAGCATTCCTGCTTCTGCTTCAATACCACCAACGCCCCATCCAAGAACACCGATACCATTAATCATTGTTGTATGTGAGTCTGTTCCAACTAATGAATCTGGGTATGCAACCAAGTCACCTTCAGCATTTTTCACCGCATGAACAACCGGTGCTAAATATTCAAGATTTACTTGGTGTACAATACCTGTTGCTGGTGGAACTGCACGGTAGTTATCAAATGATTTCTGTGCCCAGCTTAAAAATTTATAACGTTCTTCATTACGTTTAAACTCTAAGTCCATGTTGAATGCAAGCGAGTCTGCCGTACCTGCTCTATCAACCTGTACAGAGTGGTCAATTACAAGGTCTACAGTAATTTCTGGATTAATT
>NZ_BOQD01000463.1 GCF_018332515.1 Bacillus hominis
TAGTGTCACCGCAAGTGAAGAAAGAAAATGTAGGGAACATAGTGTCACCGCAAGTGAAAAAAGAAAATGTAGGGAACATAGTCTCACCAAACGTATCAAAAGAAAGTGTTATTATCCCGCAAGTAATACCGCCTAATATTCAAGTGCCAAACATAATGCCAATAATGGATAACAATCAAATGCCAAATATGATGCCAATAATGGATAACAACCAAATGCCAAACATGATGCCGATAATGGATA
>NZ_BOQD01000464.1 GCF_018332515.1 Bacillus hominis
AAGCTATAGCATTCATATATATTGTAAATTCAGGTGTACTTGCTATTAATAATAATCCCGCTATAGCTGGCCCAATTACAAATGCTCCAGATCCAATTAAAGTACGAAGGGAGTTGAATCGTTGCCTTTGTTCCTCAGGGATTAATTTCGTCATGTATGTCATAGCGGTTGGCTCGTATATTGCATCAGCCATACTAATAAAAAATACTAGTAGATAAACAATCCATAGAGATGCAGTTAAAGGCAATATTACGATGAATACTGCGCGATATATATCAAGATTCACCATTAATTTACGTTTATTTAAACGATCTATCATACTTCCTGACCAAGCGTTTGTAAATAAAGTGGCTAGTGGTTTAATCACATATAAAGCAGCAACAGCTAACGCTGATTCACCCATTTTATAGACAAGTATATTCAGTGCAATTAAGTAAATCCATGCACCTAAATTTGCAATACCAACTCCTGATAGTAGCAATAAAGGATTTTTCCAATCTTTAAGTAATTTTTTCACTTTAGGCACCCGCTTTCTAAATTATTTTAAACCAATAAAAAAATCCCACCCCCAAGACTTAAAGTCTTAGGGACGAGATTTATCATCGCGGTGCCACCCTAGTTTGTTAATATGTCGCCATATTAACCTTATCAGGTACTGCATAAAGCTTATACCTTAGCTCTATAACGGGAGCTCCCGTCACACCACCCCCTCATTAAAGGTTCCGATGTGCTGCTCAGAGGCTTGATTCAATAAAGAATTTTTGCTCCTTTTCAGCTAAATGGAGCTCTCTGTGAAAAATTCATTTTATCTACTCTTCTCATCATTGCATGTAATTTTATCCATATTAGCATATAGGTTTTATATTGTAAATAATTAAAAAGAATAATCAGTTTTTTTAAGAAAAAGAACATCCATGTAATTTTGTAACTTAATTTAGTATTAATATAAAAAGTACGGTGCGTGAAATTGCCTGTAACTCTAACAAAAAGAGCCTATTATGCTATAGACTCTTACAAAATTCTATATTAATTTGGACTCGCTTCTACTAATGGTTCTAGTGGCGGTTCCAAATCTAGTTTTAAAGTATCACCTTCTTGTATATATTGTCCCTTTTCAATGCTTTGACTTGTTACATACCCTGTACCTGTTGTTTTTAAATCTAATTTCAACAACTTAGAGAAATACATAACATCACGCATTGACCAACCTTTTAAGTTTGGCATCTTCACGTTGCTTCCTAATAAAAATATACGATCTCCTTCACTCATTATTTCGCCAGTTTGTGGATATTGTTTTATTATCTTTCCTTCTCCTAATAATACCGGCTGAAGTTTCTCTTTTTCTGCAATGTTTTTTACAGTATCCATCGTTTGATTTACATAATTTTGTACTTTTATTTCAGATTGCTTTGTTGCATCTACCATTTGCTTTTCTGTATATGGTTTCACTTTTAAATATTCTAGACTATTTTTCATAACTGGTTTAAAAATTTCAGCAAGAGGCTGAGCACCGTATTCATTTCCTTTTAATTTAGGTTGCTTAATGGCTAAATATACGACTAATTGCGGATCATCAATTGGAGCCATTCCTAAGAATGAAAAAATATAATTATCTTTCCCTTCCATATATCGTCCATTTTCAGGATTCGGAATTTGCGCTGTCCCTGTTTTACCACCAATCGGATAACCATCAATTTTATACATCGTTCCTGTTCCTTTAGATGATGTTATAACACGCTCCATTAAGTTCCTTACCTTATCTGCAGTTTCTTTTTTAATCGGATTCCCTATTTCTTTAGGTTGATTTTCCATAATAACTTGTTTATTTGTTGGATTTACAACCTTATCAACAATATAAGGTTGCATCATTTTTCCGTCATTTGCTATAGCTGTGGCCGCTTGTACTATTTGAATAGGAGTTACAGTTGAGCCTTGGCCGAAAGATGTAGTAACTTGTTGAATTTGAGTATTTAACAATAATGTATTTTTACTTTCTCCAGGTAAATCTATCCCTGTTTTCTGATTGAAACCAAATTTATTCATATATTGCTTGAATTTATTTGGTTTCAATAACTGGTCTTCTAAAATTGAGAAAGCAACGTTCGATGACCGTTCAAAGCCTTCATCAAATGTAATTGAGCCCCATCCATAGCCACCATTATGATCTTTAATCTCTGCTGAACCAACTGCGTATTTTCCTGATTGGAAATATTCTTTCCCGTTATATACACCTTCATTAATTGCAGCAGCTAATGTAAAAACTTTCATTGTAGACCCTGGTTCGAATGCGTTCGCAATTGGATCATTTAAAAAATATTCAATGTCTCCCTTATTAGGATTATAACTAGGCTTACTAGACATTGCTAAAATCTTACCTGTTTTTGGATCCGCAATGATTCCTACTAACATAGAAGGATCATAGTGTTGCTCCGCTTTATTCATCGCGTCTTCTAAAAAACTATTAATTTGTTTATCAAGCGTAAGATATACGTTATTTCCATTTTTAGCAGGTTCTACTTTTCCTATATCATTTGTAAGCGGGATTCCACTTCGAGAGCCTACATATTCTACATTTCCGTTTGTAGAGCGCAAATATTTATCAAGACTTTGTTCGAGTCCAAACTTACCTTCTGCATTTCCTTTTTCATCTGGTCTAGCAAAACCTAGGATATATGATGCAAAGTCTTCGTTTGGATATACTCTAGCTTTTTCTGTCGTAAATGACACCCCTGGTATTTTTAATTTTTTTATTTGTTCCTTCACTTCTCTAGATAAATTCCGACCAATTTTACCAATTTCAACTTGCGTACGTCCTTCATGAAAATTTTTCATAA
>NZ_BOQD01000465.1 GCF_018332515.1 Bacillus hominis
AATTAGTGAGGTTGCAAAGAGATATGGTATTCCAGATTGGATACCATTATCTATTGCTGATCATGAAACGAAATTCAACCGAAAAGAAATAGGAGATAATGGAACATCTTTCGGATTATTCCAATTACATCGTGGTGGATTAGCACCAGCACAATTATCAGAAGAGAGTTTAGTGGATGCGCGTATAAATGCAACGATAGCAATTTCAAGTATGGTCAAATCGTATGAGCGTGGTGTGAAAAAAGGATTGCAGGATTGGGAGTTGCTTAAATATGTTGCTAATACATCAGGGTGGCCAGGAAACTTAGGGGGAGAATGGACAGATAATAATACGAAATATAATAAAGGGCTAGAACAATC
>NZ_BOQD01000466.1 GCF_018332515.1 Bacillus hominis
CACTTTCAGGTGAAATAGTTATCTTTTCTCCATCTTGAACCGAAAAAATCGCAACATTCGGAATATAAAACATAACCTTCGTTCCTTGAACCACATGTTTATACGGTACATCTAATAATTCAAAATGAAAATTCTTATCCATTCTAATTTCAATATCTATTAAACATTCTTTCATATTTATTTGAGATAATTCTGGCATAGGAATCTCACTAAAAATATTGAAACCAAAAGCTTTATAAATAGCCCCTTTTTTAGTTTCTAGCATTAGATTTCTCTCCCATTTATAGAAAATTATATAAAAAGCCTATATACTCCTTTATGTATACAGGCTTTTTATAACTACCAATCTCTTTTTTGATAATTACCTTATTATGAAAATAACAAACAAATTCAATAGTTTCTTCTTTTAACTCGTAAAGCGATTCCAAGTACCAGGATTATTAGGATCTACTGGAGTACCTGGCACGTACGCTTCATCGGTATATGGTCCATAGACTGTAGAAGCCATTGTCATCTTAACATCAAGCATTTCTAACACAGGAATCTCCCATTCCTTTTTCATATTATCACCTCCTTTCACATAAATTTTTGAATAAACCGGTAAACAATTAAACTTCGCATTAAAATTTTGTAATCAACATCAATCGCATGCTCCGCACGAACATCTCCTTGAGCTTTTAAAAGTGCCTTCTTTATTACCTCACCGTCTAGAAAATTCAACGCTCTTTCATCTCTAGAGAGTTTCTCTATCTCTTCTATAAACGTGGACCAATTTGGAAGCATTCTATGCACCCAATCTGCCCCTTGAACCCCTTGAATTTTTTGATTTAATCGTATTTTATCAGGCAAAAGATTACTTGTAGCATTCCTGATAAGTGCGCGATCTAATCCCCCTTGTACATATTGTTCTTCTGGCACAGATAAACAATAGCGAATCACCCTTATATCATTCGTTGGATCTCGTTTCCAAAGCGAGTATTTTAATGATAGCTTCGTAGCTATAGTATTGCTTGCGTTCCAATGAAAAACCTCTTCAAAATGACTTTTTCTTTGCTTATATATATTTGTTGCAGCAAACCAGCCACTTTCACCTATGCCATGTTGCTTTAACTTCTCAAACACTCCCATTCTTTTAGCAAAATCTCCATTAATAATTCTAGGAAATATATATGGTGTACTTGACGGGAAAATTCTATCAACAAATGGATATGCAATCCTTATAATATTCGGAATTCTCCTCAGTCTAGCTCCACCAACTTTTTTACTATATTGATTTAATTCGTAAGTTAATGTAAGCCACTTGAAGCGCTTAAAAAGCAAAGCATAATAATCCATTGCCGACCCCCATGATATAGA
The DNA here is from genome assembly GCF_018332515.1 of Bacillus hominis. Taxonomy (GTDB): domain Bacteria; phylum Bacillota; class Bacilli; order Bacillales; family Bacillaceae_G; genus Bacillus_A; species Bacillus_A hominis. The sequence continues at coordinate 1,357 of NZ_BOQD01000466.1, forward strand.
CAGGTTCCCTCTACCTCCATTTAATAGCACCCCAATGCCCTCTCTATATCCCTCTTCAAACATTCCCTTCAGCCAGAATGAATTTTCAAAAAATTTATAAGGTGTCTCCATTATTTCGAGAAAATCTTCCACTTCAGAAAATGGGTCCCGCCCTTTAAAATCAAGATAATGATCTGTTATTCCCCCAACATGTCGTACCGTTTCTTTAATAAGCATTCTTTCATCTGGCATCAAATTTTTTGGCGTAAAATCTTCAAAATCACTAGGTGGGATATAACTGAAAGTATGTAATGGCTTATTTTCTTTCTGTAGAACCCTACCAGCAAAACTAGCAATTGATCCTGAATCTAATCCTCCACTAAGCTGTATTCCTATTTTCCGATTTGTTCGTAAACGAGATGTAACCGCTTCTTGAAACACTTCTTGAAACGCTTCCACATACTCTTCGGTTGATTTAAGTTTAATCTTCTTTACCGAATCCAGACTTACATATTTCGAAAATTTCACTTTTCTTTTAGTTATTGTTACACTATGCGCTGGTGGGATTTGTTTTATATTTTCATATGGCGTAATAAATGCATCTACAACATCAATCATGCCACTTATAGCCAAATATTCAGCAAGCCATTGTTCATTCAACTTCTTTTCTATATACGGTAAAGAAAAGAGTGGTTTTATCAATGTACACAATGCAGCTCTTTCTTGATCATGATAAAAATATAATGTTCGTCCCCCCGAAAAATCCCTTGCTCCAAAAAGCAGTTGGTTTCTCTCATCCCAAATTATAAAAGCAAAATCTCCTACTAAATACTTTGGAGACTCCTCACCCCACTTGTGATAGGCAAATAATATTAACTCACTGTCTGTCATTCTTTTTCTATCCTTATGATCAACTTGTAACCGGTCAAATAATTCATTCCTATTATCAATAATAGCGTCTGCTGTAATCGCCAACTGCCTTGTAAAATCATAAAAAGGTAATTTCTCACCAATGGATTCCGGTGTAATCCATTGTGCATGACAACCTAAAAAGACATTTTTTTTATACCACTCTTGAACATCATCTGCAGGATATTCTTGTAATTCGCTCATTAATCTCCTACCACACTCGGTAATCGTAAATTCATCATCAAACTTAAAAACCCCTGCTATCGCACTCATTTTTATTTACCTCCTATAATTAAGAAGCAAAGGTTATGTCTACTAACCATATATTATTAATAATCCACATCCCTCAAGTTCTTTTTAAAGAACTCAATAATTCCACTAAACTAAGAGAAATACGGTTTCCACTATATAGATTCTCCATTTCAAAATAAGTTATCTTATAATTCAAACTATCACCCACCCT
>NZ_BOQD01000467.1 GCF_018332515.1 Bacillus hominis
GCGGATTCATTGGTTCTCCAGCTATGAATTTCTTTACTGGAACTTTACAAGATAAATATTTTCATATCGAAAATATTCGCTTCAAAGTACCAGATGGTCTACTAAAAACATTAAACAAACAGGGGTATAATGGAAAAGCAATCATACTCGGTATTCGTCCTGAAGACATTCATGATGAACCAATTGTTCTTCAATCTTCTCCTGAATCCACTGTCGAAATTACAATAGAAGTTGCTGAATTATTAGGTGCTGAAACGATGGTTCATGGCAAACTTGCGAGCCAAAACTTTATTGCACGAATCAATGCCCGTTCAGAAATTAAAGCTACCGATAAAATTCCGTTAGCTTTTAGTTTAACTAAAGCTCATTTTTTCGATATTGATACAGAGCAACGTATACGTAATAAATAGACATACTTGATTAAAGTATAAACCAGTCTTCTTCCTGATCTTTCTGTACTATTTACCTAAGAAAGGCCAGGAAGATTCTATTTGATTTTTTATTTAATTTTCACCCGATTATACAACTCAAGC
>NZ_BOQD01000468.1 GCF_018332515.1 Bacillus hominis
ATTGCCATGACTGCCCGCTATCAATTTACTGATATCCTGTTGGGACCTCGCGTTTTGCGTACAGAGACAACTGCGCTCACCGCCATTACCGCGCTACAAGTACGATTTGGCGATTTGGGCTAACGGAGAAGAATAATGATCAAGCTCGGCATCGTGATGGACCCCATCGCAAACATCAACATCAAGAAAGATTCCAGTTTCGCTATGTTGCTGGAAGCACAGCGTCGTGGTTA
>NZ_BOQD01000469.1 GCF_018332515.1 Bacillus hominis
TTCCAGCTGAATTACGTATGCTTTATCTCGCACATAACGGTGAGGTTAGATCTGGACCAGGATTATTTTTTGGGTTGCCATTTCTCTCGTTAGATGAAGTTTTAGAGGAGTGGAGAATATGGAAAAAGGTTGAAGATGGAGGACCATTTGATTTTGAGGCATATTCTATACCAACAAATTATATTAAAGAAAAATATGCAAATAAAAAATGGATACCAATTAGTAATGATGCTGGTGGGAATAATATTGCAATAGACGTTGATCCGGATAAAAAGGGGGAAATAGGACAAGTTATTAATTTTGGACGAGATGAAGAAGTAAAATATGTAATTGCAAATCGAATTTCAGATTTTTTACTATTTATTTTACAAACGCTAAAAGATAAAAATTTCACAATTCACCGAGAGGAAGATTATTTATATTGGAGCTATGGCAAAAACGATAATATACATTTTTTAGACGCATTATTTAATATTGAATTACCTGTCTTACATCCTAATTTTATATTTAAGTCTGAAAAAAATGTTAAAGATTGGTATGGTAGTTTAAATGGAACATGGAAAAATATCGTGGGATCTCATGAACGTGCGAGTAAATTTATAAGAGAAAAGAGATTATATTTAGGTGGAAATGAGTTAGTAGATATTAGTCCATTACAGATGTGTTCTGAAGTAAGGGAGCTAATTTTAACTGGAAATGAAATTGACGATATTAAGGGATTAGAACGGATGACTTTTTTAAAAAAGTTATATTTAGTTAATAATCCAGTTCAAGATTTAACGCCAATATTACATTTGCAGCACTTAGAAGAAATGAATATTAAGAAGACGAGTGTAAATAATCTATCGGCACTTGTAGAAATGCGATCATTAAAAAAATTGGATATTTCAAATACTGATATTAAAGATTTTTCGTTACTACCGCAGTTTCGGAAGTTAGAATCGCTTTCTGTACATATTTCAAATTGTGAGCAGCTCTATGCGATTTCAAAAGTAGATGCTTTAAAGCATTTACGTATTTTAGGTTTAGAAAATGTCAATGAAGTAGATTTACTCGTTTTACGAAACTTAAATAAATTAATTACAATTGAAGTTGAAAATAGTATTATTGTTAATTTTAATTGTTTTAAAGATAATACAGCACTACAAAATATAAAGTTAATAGATACCAAGGTAAAAGATGGG
>NZ_BOQD01000470.1 GCF_018332515.1 Bacillus hominis
ATTAGAAATGAAGAAAGAATTATTCCGTGGCGCAACAGAAGTCCACGAATATTATCCTAACTAAAGTAAAAGTATTGCAACATATATTAAATTACAGCGGAGGAATTACGATAGCAAACGAATTACAAGTAATGGAAAAAGATGAACAATTAGTAGTAAGTAGTATTGATGTAGCAGAAATTACTGGGAAGCGACATGACAATTTGATGCGTGATATCAAAGGATATATTAGCACTTTGGAGGTCTCCTCAGATTTGAGGGCATCTAATTTCTTTGTCGAAGGAACATATATTGATGGATCAAATCGAGTGAAGCCATGCTTCTTCTTAACTCGTAAAGGTTGTGATATGATTGCCAACAAAATAACTGGAGAAAAAGGTATTCTCTTCACAGCAACTTATGTTGAACGATTCTATGATATGGAGAATCAGCTAAAACAGGAGTTACAATCTAAATTGCCAACGACATATAAAGAAGCGTTACTTGCACTGGTACTCTCGACATCCAAATACTTTTCTGCTTAGTAGAGGGAGTATATCCCTAAGCAAATGCTACATACCCGCCTCGAGGTTTACTTTAAAAATACTCATTGTTGAAGTATTTTTATTGGATGAAAAGCATCAAATATCCGTCTCGTGTCGGAATTTTTTACTACGTGACGTGTGAAATAGGCTACTATACTATATTTCTGTAGTAAAAGGACTGTAATATGTCGAAAATCCCCCCCACCATCCTAAGTATCAAACCTACCTTTCTTGATATCAGCCCTAATCTAATCATAATTGCTAGTTTATCTTTTGCTCTAAAGCAGCCCGTTATCTCGCTTTATATTGTCCCCTTCTTGTTTCCGTTCTACATACACTTGTATAAGCTGCTTGGTCTAACTTTACTCCAACACTTAATTCATGCTAACTATGTAATTTGTTTTGTAATAAAAAGTCCCCTCAAATACTGAGGAGATTTACCATTATACAGACAGTTAAGAACATAATTTTTGTGGTCACAAATGGTCACATAACTTACAATAACCATTGCTTTTTTAATAGAATTTCGTTTATACAAACTCGTGAAAATGCCTTTAAATCAACGTTTCCCCCGTAGCTCAGCAGGGAGAGCGCCACCTTGACAGGGTGGAGGTCGTGAGTTCGAGCCTCACCGGGGTCATATGGTAAAAATAGCGATCTACCAACTGGTAGATCGCTATTTTTATATGATAATTTAACCGACAGAACTAGCAGTCAATTATAATAACTTCTGTATCACTATGTCCTTCTCCATTTAAATGACATCAATCCTTCTAAATATGTATTATTTACCCAACTTTCCAAACACGAAAAATCCCCTTCAAGTAATAATGTAGCTTTCTCTACACTGCCTATCTAAAGGGGATAATATCAAAAAAATCCATTTTCATATAGTATTATTGGTACTTCAACCGCTTATGCCACTTGTTTTTCCTTAAGAGCCTTGATAATCGATCCGGTAGCGATTAAAAGAGTCCCTGCGATAAAGAATGCTGCGCTAAGTACAAAGAACGCTGTAAGTAGATTCGAGTTAATAATGTAGTTGTACGCGTCTCCACCCACATAAACGTGTTTATTTAACTCACTGTATTCACTAGCCATATAATACCCTTCGATTTTGTCAATTCCCTTATATAGCAGTACCGCCGAATGTATATAAAAAATTACCGCCCAAATTATCCATTTTTTCATGATCGTATTTACTCCTGTTGTCTATCTTATTATTTATTAATCTTATGAAGCCTACGATACTCACAAAGATGACTGCAATTGTGGTCGATTCTCTTAGCTTTAGCTTCTTGTAATTGCTTTAGAAGGTTTTCTAACTCCTTCTTTCCAGCATTTCTTTAAACTTATTCAACTGGAATAAGTTTAACTTGCTCTGCTGTCTTGATAATATCACCACTACCAGCGAAGAAAGTATAATCTCCACGACCTACTGAACTATTGCCCAGAATGGTATTTACTGTTGCTGAACCACTCTTGCTATCGAATACAACAAAGTTACTACCACGACCTACTGCCGTAGCCTTATAACGACCAGCAGGAATATCTTTGCCCACGATGTATTCACCTGCACCTAACATTCTAGGCTCTTCCTGCTTAGCTTTAACACCTTCTGTAAGCTTCTGTAGTTCGCTATTCTTAGCTTGGATATCCCCATCTAATTTACCTACTTCACCCTTCTTAGCTTCTACATCCTTGCTAAGCTTATCAATTTCTGATGTTAGCTGATTTTTATTATCTACTAGAGCCAGTGTTGACTTTACCTCTTCCTTCTTAGCATCAAGCTTCTTCTGCTCTTCGTCAATGCCTTTTCTGACTTCGCTCTTCGTGTAGATTAATTCATTTTCTTTCTCATCGATTTGCTTTTTCAATTCATCATATGTAACCTTTTCTTTTTCAATAGCGACCTTGGCTCCACTGGCACCAATCGAATATGAAATTACTAATCCAACGATCACCGCTAAAGTTATCCATAATTTCTTTGACTTTACAATTTTCATAATTTATTCCTCCAATTGAATTTACTATATTAATATATCATATCTTTAATATATTTATAACTTACAAAATGCAAGATTTCTCGTCTACTATTCCATCTAACTTCTTCCCCATCTTGAATAATTTTTATGACCAACCTTATACGCTCTCCATGTAGTAAGCCACTATCCCTCTATACTAAAATTTTTTTCTTTGTCTGGTTATTAACATCCTATAGTTAATATAAACAAATGATATTAATATACTTTAATGGGTACTCACTCAAAATTTTCCATTACAATCACAGCATTGAACTACATATAAGGAGCAATGGAACATGAAACATAAAAAACATTTATCTATCGCACTCGTCGCACTTGCTATTACTTCAGGAATAGCCGGATGTAGCAATTCAGCATCATCAACACAGTCCATTACTGTAAAAGCGACAAACACTGAAACAGATACACAAAATACAAAGGATATTAAAGCTGATTTTATTACGAAAGCTGATGCCGTCTCTAAAAAAATCGACGAAGCATCACAAAAATCAGGGTGGATGGAGCCTACAGATTTTTCTGACGTTGCAGCTGACCTTCAACTTTTAGCAGTCGCAGTAGGAATGGAACATAAACAACTAATAATTGCTTGTTATAAGCATATTTTTATAGATTGCATAAAAAAGATGCCCGCAAATGCTGGCATCTTTTTTAACTACTTTCAAATTCTCACTCTAACGTTTTGTGAATATCGCTCTTTTACAAGAACTAAATCACTTCCCACCAAACATCTTCTCCAAAGACTTCGCATTAGCAAATAACAATTCTTGTAGATTGTCATCAGCTACGATTTTGTAGTCGCCATCTTTGTCTTTCTTTAAGTTCAATGTAACTTCGCGAGTTGCCATTGCTGCATCTTTATCCGCTAAGTTTTTGATGATAGTTGATGTCATTGTTTTTTCTATCGTTTTTTCGGATTGCTCTTTGCCTTCGCTAAAGGCACTAGCGAAGGCCATTGGCATAACTTCTCCCATTGCTTTTGTTACGGCAACAGATAGATCAACAGATGTAACTTTCACTTTAACTTCTGCTTTGTCATCTTTTTTTGATACTTCTTCTAGTTTTTCAAATTTAAAACCCTTCGTAATTGCGCTTAGCATCGCTTTTCCGTCAGCATCATCTGTTTTTTCATTTAATTTACTGAATTCTTTATCACTTTCAACAAATGTGCGTGCTTTTTCTAAATCATCTTTTTGTATCGCTGTTAAAAATTCTTCTACAGAGTCTTTCGGATTTGCACATCCTGCTAGAACACCAACTGTTAGTCCTACTACCATCATTAACAGCAATACTTTCTTTATCTTTTTCACGTTCATTCTCCTCTTATCTTTTCTAGTAAGTCATCACTATACAATAGTATGAAACTGACATTACAAACATTTTTTAGCATAGCATTTATATGATTTGTTTTCTATTCTTTCCATGAAAACGAAAAAGCCTTGTAGTATTTCTACAAAGCTTTCTTCATCAATCTGTACCTGTAACACAAATGAACCACAGTTTATGATCCTTACTATCTAACACCATCCAAGTAGCATCCCATGCAATACCGTAAAACCAATCTGTCCAAGGACGGTAACTTTCGAACGCTTTAATATCCTCATATCGATCTTGGAACATGTATTGACATACATTAACCGCTAATTGCTTGGCGACAACCGGTCGTTCTTGAAATTCTACATATACTCCGATCAAAAATCATAGGGGATAACCAAAGCGATATATTAATATTTGCAAAGAAAAGATATAAAATAATGTCTCTCTTTTGTAGTGCCTTTCTATTCATCACAATGTAAACGGCACTGATAGGAGGCAGAATGAAACAAAGAAAAAGACAAATGTTGTTCTTAACGACCACGAATATGAGGTTAATGTCTGCATATGAGTCTCCTTCTTATTATAGTACCTGTTTTAACATCGGCCTTGCTACTCTATATTCTTCACCACGAGGTTCTTTTACAAGTATGGGCCGCCTTTCATCCTCTTCTTCTAAAATCATTTCAAATACTTCTGTTTTTTCTTGTAATATGTTGGATTCACTATCTTTAGTAGGCTGTTTGCTTGTTTCAATTTTCTTTGTCACTTCGCCAAGTTTTTGCCCGACTTCTTCTGCTTTAGCAGGCTCATTCGTAACGTAGTATTCCTGGCCCTCCCATACTAATATAGGTGGCACTTGTTCTCGTTTGTTACATATTATATAAGTAATACTAGCTATAAGTAGTAGACATATTGCTATAAAGAAGATAGCTTTTTTATTCATATACTATTCTCCCTATCTATCATTTTATTGGATTATACAATATACGATATAGATAGTAAATGGATTTTATGGTAATTTTTAGTTTTACCTTCAAAAAGAAAAACCTTACCGAAGTAAGGTTCCGTTTTTAAATTCTATAGTGACTGATTTATTAAAACAATCATTACGATAATCGCTATAAACATAACGACTAAACAGCCAATCATTTTATAAAATCCTCTTTTCGTTAACGTCCCGCCTTGAACGTCTTTACGAATGAATAAGAATACGGCTAAAAATAAAACGAGCCCTATGCCAAAAGCATACATCATTTGCATATGTTAATCTTCCTTTCTCTCTTACATCTTAATATTTTTTTGATAAAACAACAAATGAGATAAAGACGGTACTCATTGTAAGTGCCATAAGTATATTCAATAGTTCAGTTGCAGATAGTGTAATTATTTTTAAGTTTAAGCCGAAAGAGAAAAGAAGATAATATGCTGTTAGCGCAAAAAAGCTGAAGAACATCCCTTTATAACGAATAAGTTTCATTCGCTCATCTTTTTCTTTAAATTGTGGGTGTAAGTAACTTAAGCAGAAGTACATTATCATCATCGCAAGTACTGTATAAATTGGAGCCGGTGGTGCCGAATGCGTCATTATGCCTGCTAATACCATAGTTCCGCTCATAATAAAGAAAATAATTCCCATGATTAAAAAGTACTTTTGTGAATAATTCATCCCTACTCCCCCTCTACTTTTCCTTCATAAATAAATACATGTTCTATCGTTGTCTGAAATGTTTTCGCTATTTCAAATGCTAATGGAAGTGATGGATCATATTTCCCTTTTTCAATTGAAATGATGGTTTGTCTGGAAACCCCAAGTTTCTCAGCCAATTTTTCTTGAGATAGTCCAAATTTTTTTCGGTATTCGACCATTTTATTTTCCAAGGAAATTTCTCCCTCCTCCCTTATACCGAGTATATATGTAAAGGAAGCTTTACGTAAAGTTTCCTTTACATTCATTTGGATTATTTTGCATTCTATTTATATAGAAGAAACTTTTTCAAATTCAGCACGTCTATTTTGAAATGAAACATGGAACAATGTATATATCCGTTACTATATCTCCTCCCCGCTTTTGTGAAAATTTAATATCTCCATATTTGTTTTATCCTTTTAAAATATTTCATTCTTCTCCTTATTGGGTGAAATGCGCTATTGTTTTTACGTTGTTTTTCGCCATATTTATAGAAACTAACGGTTTATGAAGCATTTTTTATGTATAGCCACTTTTTTTGTAGAAATCCTTCGTTTTCCTTTCAATATTTAACACTATCGATATAAAGTTTACGATAAATTCATAATTTTTTATTTTTTATACTATATTCCGTTATATTGTTGTATAATATCAATGAAAACGCTTATTATTTCAATATACATACTTCTAACTAAATCTTATCGAAATATTCCAACAATTATACCTATATTTAAATGCAACAATTATAGGTATTAATGTAGGTATACCAA
>NZ_BOQD01000471.1 GCF_018332515.1 Bacillus hominis
TATTAGATGAGCCGACAGCTGGACAAGATTATTACCATTACAAACAGTTTATGTCCTTTATTAGAAAACTGGCTGAAAAAGGCATATCCTTTATTATTATCACACACGATATGAATCTTGCTTTAGAATACGCAGATCGAGCGGTAGTTCTGCATGAAGGGAAAATCATTGCGGACAATACTGTATCCGCTGTATTAGGGGATCAAGGAACGTTACAAAGAGCTAATCTACGGGAGATTTCATTAATAAAACTAGCTAAATTAAGCGGAATTCCAACTCCAGAAAAGTTTGTGAAACTTTATATTGAGGCTAATAGGAGGGAGGAATATGCATAATACGTATTTTCATCG
>NZ_BOQD01000472.1 GCF_018332515.1 Bacillus hominis
AAGAATTCCTTAAAATTCTTTAGAAATTCTTTACCTTTTCTTTCTTCCTAATTAAGCATTCTTTCTTACAATAGTACTATTGATGTAAGAGTAGGAGGATCGCTTATGCAATTCTTAAAAAAAATAACAATTTTATTATTATCTTTTCTTATTACTGCACTTATCGTTTTATATTTTTATCTTTATGTAAATGGTCCAATTATTCAAGCTAAATCAGCTATTTTAATAGATACTAATTCGGGTGAAATTGTTTATAAAAAAAATGAAAATACTCCCATTCAGTCGGCCACTTTATCTAAATTAATGACAGAATATATTGTGATGGAGCAACTTCATGATGGCAAAATACAATTAGATGAATCTGTAAAAATAAGTAACGACGTTTTTCAAACCGAAACGAGTCCTATACATGTAACATCGAATGATAAAACAACCGTTCGTGATTTACTAAATACATTGCTTTTAACCGGAAATAATCGTTCTGCACTTGAACTAGCAGAACACATTGCTGGAAATGAAGATAATTTCACATCGTTAATGAATGAAAAAGCAAAACAACTAAAGTTATCACAACAATCTCCATTTTTAAATTCCACTGGAATAAATAGTGAGAAGAATAAACAATCGATTACAACAGCAATAGACGCAGCCGAAATAGCTACACAATTAATAAAAGACTATCCAGATGTATTAAATATAACTAAACTAACTTCTTACCCATTTACCTTCAAAGATTTTCAAGTTCTCAACACAAATAAAATGATGTACTCTCTTGATGAAAACATTAAACTAAAGGGTGTTGATGGCTTGCAAACTAGTTTGTCAACTAACGGTAATTATAGTTTTGTTGGTACAGCAAAACAAGGAGATACAAGGTTTATTTCTGTAGTATTAGACGCCAATGAAGAAAACACGGCTTTTGTTGAAACAAAAAAGTTACTTCAATATGGTTTCGAACCTACCTCCTACTCTGCACTCCAAGCTTTCAAAGACGCTATTACATCTTGGACCATTTTGCTTCAGTTTAAAAATTTAATTATACAAACGATTATGATCTTTTTAATCATTACCACCTTAATGTTTTTACATATACGTCAGAAAAAATCAGAGGATTTTAACTAAAAGTTCTCTTTTATATAAAAACCCGACTTGCATTTAATAAGTCGGGTTCTAAACCTATAATCCCCTTCCAATTAAATTCGCTGAAACGGGCTGAAGATTTAACTCCCTCGCCCATATAGACATCTGACTAATATGATGAATTTCATGTACAATTACATGCCTTAAAACTTCACCGTATGTATATGTTGTATCATCACATTTCTTCTACTGAGTTCCTCTACTATTTGCACAACTATTTCACTTACAGGTAAAGTACCATCTAAAACGATATCTGAATTTGGCTTTACAGTATTAATCGCTTCTAAATAAGCTTTTCTCGCATGTGTTAAATAATGTTTTAGATCACTATGTATTTCACTAATCGTATCTTCTTTAAAGTCACGTAAAATCCTCCTAGCCATCGCAATATCTAAAGGAGTATCAATAAATATAGTTACATCAATCAATTCTCTCATTTCACTATTTAAGTATGCAAAGGGATAATCTACAATAACATAGTCTAAATTACTATTATGCAGTAAATACTGAATATCAGTAATTAATGGTGTTAGTACCCATTCATCATAATCCGCTCCATCATCAATCCATTTACAAATGTCTGCCGGGCAGTTATTAAACTTATAACTATCAAAATATAGCACCTTTGAATTTTGTAACTCGTGAGCTAATCTTTCTGTAATTGTTGTTTTCCCTCCCCCTGAAACAGCTCCTATTACAATTATTTTTGGTTTTTTACTCATGATTTCTCCACCAAACCTTTTGATTTTTGTTAACATAATATAATTATAAAAACCTATTATTAATTATTGTTTCCATTCATATTCTAA
>NZ_BOQD01000473.1 GCF_018332515.1 Bacillus hominis
ATATGGGCCCACAACAACCGTTAGGAAACATCCGTCCAAAATAAAAAGAAGCTCCAATGAGCTTCTTTTTAGGTCATAGATTTTATAAGGGTATCGCCAAATACCCATCAACTTAAGAAATACACTCTTCTCAAAAACGGAAAAAACGAGCTGAATTCTCATAAATAACTGTAGCGATATAAAATTTTCGTTTTGAGGATATATTAAAAACTTAGGTTGATGGGCATGG
>NZ_BOQD01000474.1 GCF_018332515.1 Bacillus hominis
GCTATATTCTCTTTTATTTATGGTAGTTGATTCACAATATTTTCTAAAAATTCGTCTACCTTTTCTTTTGATGTATCCGGTGTATGATAACCAATCGTAAATGTAAGTCTTCCATTATAAGAACTTGCACCCATTGAAAAGAATGGCGCATACATAATGGGTGATGTCATATACCCGTCCTCAGCTTGAACTTCGCCAAACTGAATAGGTTCATCAGCGATCACCCCGAAATTTGTCAGTAATGGCAATGCCATCCCCATCTGTAAAGCCTGTTCGTATTGCTGACTATACATTTCCTTCACCACAGATAGCTTCATACCTGCCAGTAGCTCCATTCCTGCTGCTGAAGAAAGACCTGGATTTTGAGACTTTATTTTATCCATTGATTGTTTAATTCGAACGAGAGTCTGATTAAATGATTCATCATCCTCCATTTTAATCACTGGCATTTCCATGCCAGATAAGTTGCAAATAGCACCAGTTGTATAATTAGGCAGATATCGACGTAAATCAATTGTTAAACCGATCATTTTTTCTGCGGTGCGAGGTTCTGCATACACAGTGAACTGTGATAAAGCTCGGAAGTATGCAGTCATGATTACATCATTCAAGGTAGCCTGTTGTGCTTTTGTCCATTGAGTTAGACGTAGAGATTGCTCATGGCTCAACCGCCGTACGGACATTTGGGGGGATTTATTTTTGTTGGATTGAGATGGAAAAGACCATAACGATGCCTGTTGTTCTTGGTTAGGACGATACGCACTTTTTATGTCCGATATTCCAGCATATTTGAATACATGTGATTGATCTCGAAAACCCTCATTTCCCTCACCAAACTCCTTTATAATTTGATCCTTAGATTGCCCCAAGGAAAGTTGAGTATAAATTGCTCCAAGCAAATTAATATATTCCTTGACCCCTGCACCATCTGAACATAGATGAGATAATTTCACAACTAACACGTCTGTTGTAGTGCCTCGTAATAATTTTGTTTGAACCATAGGCCCATGAATACGATCACCGGGTTCCTTAATAAAATCTATTGCCATTATTTCAAGTTCTTGATCATTTCCTTCTGTAAAAAGACAAATAGGTGAGTTAGTGGCAGATGAATGTTCCTCCCAGTAAGGAATATCATTTTCTACAAACCGGCTGTTCAAAACCGGCTGCAATTGTAACGTTATCCTTACTGATTGTTCAAGTATTTCCTTTGATATACCTACAGGAAAATAAAGAACTGCATTAATTTGTTGATCTGCAGCATAAAGACCTAATAAATAATTCATTCGATCTTGAGGTGTTACTGAAAACTTTCTTTGTTCCATAATTTCGTCCCCCTTTTAAGACTTTTTTCGTATAACCTTATTCTCCATATGGTTGTAACTTTTCTAGTCACTTTTCTTCAAGAACAAATAATTTTTATTTTTTATTTTTGAAGAAAGCATCTTTTCCGTACTGGTCCCATTATTTTATTATTATTAACCCTCCCTATCTCTTTCGTTAAAATCAAACGAATGTTAATTTCGTTTATATAT
>NZ_BOQD01000475.1 GCF_018332515.1 Bacillus hominis
TAAATAATCGGAGGGGAAATCTGTATATCACGGCCAAAAGAGATTGAAGAGATTACCTGGATGGAATTAGATTCAGCAGAACCTTAGTTACGTATACCAGAACACTTAAAAAGCCTTTTAAAAAATAAAGAAACAGTTCCTTATATTTTTAATGGAACTATTATTCATCAATCTTCATAAAGATAGTATTTCATTTAAGGCGGGGGAAAAATGGAGTTTATCGTTAATCACAAACAATTTACACAAGCTCTTTCAGAAGTAAGTAAAGCTATCTCAACAAAAACTTTAATTCCTATATTATCCGGAATTAAAATAACAGCAGATCAATTTGGAATTACTTTAATCGCAAGTAATTCGAATATTTTCATTGAAAAATTTATACCTATTTCAATTGAAGACGAACAAATTGCAACTATTTTAAAAGCAGGTAGTATTGTTGTACCGGCAAAATATTTCATTGAAATTATTAAGAAAATGCCAAGTGAGATTTTAATAAAAAGTATGAATGAGCAGTTGATTACAATTCAATCTGATGAAATTACTTTAAACTTAAATGGATTCTCGTCAAATGAGTTTCCTAATGTACCATTTATAGACGAACACTCAGAAATAAAAGTAGAAACGGAACAATTGATTGAAGTATTTAAACAAACTGCCTTTGCAGCTGCTAAAAATGAATCTAGACCCGTTCTTACTGGCGTACATTTCGTTATTGATCATAACAAATTAATTTGTGCTGCTACTGATTCGCACAGATTGGCTTTACGTGAAATACCCATTTCTTCACATGCGAAATTAAATTGCATTGTACCAAGTTCCACTATTAGTGAACTACTAAAATTAATGAACAGTAATTCAAATTTAGTATACATATATCTTTCAGAGAGTCACATTATTTTTAAATTCGGTACAATTAAGTTGTATTCAAGACTAATTGAAGGGAAATACCCTAATATATCTGGCCTAATTCCAAATGAATCCCAAACGGTTATTAATATAGATAGAAAACAGATTTTACAAGGTGTAGATCGGTCAAGTTTATTAGCTAGTGAATGGGCAAACAACAACGTTAACTTAGAAATCATCGACGAATCCACAATACAAATCTCTTCTAACGCTTCTCAGATTGGTAAAATATCCGAGACACAACAAATAGATGCTATTCACGGTGAAAAACAATTAAATATATCTTTCGATGGACGATATATGGTCGATACTTTAAAAGCAATAAAAGAAGATAGAGTTACTTTAAGTTTTGGCGGTTCCATGAGACCGATATTAATTGAAGCAGGTGAACAATCTGCAGCAGTATATTTAATATCACCTGTTAGAACTTATTAAGAAGAAAGGAATGAATTAAAAAATGTACAAGCACACTTTATGTTTTATAAAAAGAAATGAAGAAATACTCATGCTAAATAGAGAATATGATCCTGTAAAAGGATTATGGAACGGTGTAGGAGGGAAGATAGAAAAAGGAGAAACACCGTTAGAAAATGCAATTCGTGAAATAAAAGAAGAAACAAATATAGATGTGGAACAAAATCAAATTCAATTTAAAGGCATTATTAAATGGGAGGATTCCTCATATTCTGGTGGCATGTATGTCTATTTAATAGAGCTACTTAATGAATTTACATATCACACTCCAAAAAAAGTCTCAGAAGGAATTCTAGATTGGAAAGAGGTATCTTGGATTCTAAGTGACTATAATTATGGCGTAGGAGAGATGATACCTAAATTTTTAACTGAAGTACTTTATAATGAATTAATATTAGAGCACTCTTTCGTTTTATTAAATCATAAATTAGTAGAGTATAAGAATAAAGAATTAGCTAAGCAGACCAGCCTAATAGATTCAATACATAAATTAGTGTAAACAGTAACAGAAAATAGCTAATGTAGTCGAAGTGAAACTAAAGATAAAATTTAACGTGAGGGAGAGTATTTTAAATAGCAGGAAAGCAAATATAGTAAAGTAGTAATTAGGGAAGATTAGTATGTAATAGAAGGAGGAGCTCATGAAAAAAGGAAATCATTTATTTTG
>NZ_BOQD01000476.1 GCF_018332515.1 Bacillus hominis
CAAGAAGTTACACCATTCTTAAACTCATTTACAAAAGATGCGAATACGTTATACTTTGATAACTTCTTCCATCAAACAGGACAAGGTAAAACATCTGATGCGGAGTTCATGTTAGAGAACTCAATGTTTGGATTACCGCAAGGATCTGTTTTTACAAATAAAGCTAATAACACGTATCAATCAGCACCAGCTATTTTAGGTCAACAAGGATACACATCAGCAGTGTTCCACGGTAACTACAAAACGTTCTGGAACCGTGATGAAATTTATAAATCATTTGGTTTTAATAAATTCTTTGATGCGTCATACTATGATATGAACGAAAAAGATGTAGTAAACTATGGCTTAAAAGATAAACCGTTCTTTAATGAATCAATTCCGTTATTACAAACGTTGAAACAACCGTTCTATACGAAGTTCATTACGTTATCGAACCATTTCCCTTATCCTATTGATAAAGCGGAAGCAACGATTGAACCAGCTAAAACAGGTGATTCATCAGTAGATACGTATTTCCAAACAGCACGTTATTTAGATGAATCTGTAAAAGGATTCATGGATTACTTGAAACAATCTGGTTTATACGATAACTCAATTATCGTTATGTACGGTGACCATTACGGTATTTCAGATAATCATAGCGCAGCAATGTCTCAAATAATGGGTAAAGAAATGAACTCATTTGAAAATGCACAGTTACAACGTGTACCTTTAATCATTCGCGTACCAGGAATGAAAGGCGGCGTACAACATCAATACGGTGGAGAAATTGACGTTCTTCCAACGTTATTACACTTACTAGGTACAGATACAAAGAATTATGTCCAATTCGGATCAGATTTATTATCACCAGAGCATAAACAAGTTGTTCCGTTCCGTAACGGTAACTACGTAAGCCCAACAGTGACTGCACTGAACGGCAAATACTATGATACAGCGACTGGAAATCCAGTAGAATTTACAGATGAAATAAAACAAAATGAACAAATGGTTCAAAAATCACTAAAATACTCTGACCAAGTTGTTAACGGCGACTTATTGCGATTCTACACACCAGAAGGCTTCACTCCAGTAGATCGTTCTAAGTACAACTATAACCATCGTGATAAAAACAAAACGAAGGTGAAGACGACTGAAGACGGAGCAACGAAATAAATAACAAAAAATCCTACTCGTATTCCATACGGGTAGGATTTTTTGTTTTAAGAGTTACTTTCGGATTTTTGGAGTGCTACTTTTTTTGGCGTAAAACATGCAATAATCAAAGCTATAAAAGATAAGACTAACATAAATACATAGGCATCACTTGAGCTGAAGATAGAAGATAATTTTGTTACTTGCATAGCTGATATGCTTTCGTTCCCGCTAGATAGCTGTGAAGCATGTGAAGTGGATTGAATTGTATATACCGTGATAATAACTGCTGTTCCAATAGCACCCGCTAATTGTCGAATGGTATTATTTACTGCTGAACCATGTGAACCCAGTTCTCTCGGTAAAGCATTCAACCCAGCTGTATTTAAAGGCATCGAAATGAAACTTAGTCCAATGCGTAGAATAATGGTACGAACCATTAAATACATATAAGTTGTGGATTCGGTCAAATGAATTACACCCCACATCGAAATAATGATACATATTAAACCTGTAATAAAGAGTGGTTTTGCCCCGTATTTATCAAACATTTTACCTGTGATAGGTGATAAGAAGGCATTAATTACAGCGCCAGGTAATAGAAGTAAACCTGATTCAAATGCAGTGAAACCTCGTCCATTTTGCAAGTAAATCGGTAAAAGAATTAAATCAGCATACATAATCATCGTAATGAGTACGTTAATGACTGAAGTAAGAGTGAAAACTTTATACTTAAATACTGATAAATTTAATAAGGGATCGTTAGACTTTATTTGACGTAAACAGAATAAAGCTGTAACGATTATACCGATGATAATTGTTGTAATAACAACTGGATGATCCCATCCTTTGCTTCCTGCACTACTAAATCCGAATATAACACAACCAAAGCCAATTGTTGATAAAATGACACTTACGATATCTAATTTTGCTTTTGTTGTCTCTGCAACATTCATTAAATATTTAAGCGCGAGAATAATAACGATTAATACAAATGGAGCTAATCCAATAAATAACCATCTCCATGATACATATTCAATGATAAAGCCAGATAATGTTGGAGCGATGGCTGGCGCAAAAATTATGGCGAAACCGATGGTTCCCATAATACTTCCACGCTTTTCACTAGGGTATAAATATAAAATAACTGTCATCATTAGCGGCATAATAATTCCTGCCCCAACTGCTTGAATCATTCTTCCTGTTAACAAAACACCAAAATTCATGGCGCATGCACAGAGAACAGTCCCAATAAACAAAGAGAGCATCGAGCTAATAAATAGTTGCCTTGTTGTAAATCGTTTCATTAAAAATGCAGTAATTGGCACGAGAACACCATTTATGAGCATAAAGCCTGTCGATAGCCATTGCACTGTTGCAGCCGTAACATCAAATACTTCCATTAAATTACTCATCGCCACATTTAATAGCGTCTGATTCAATGTTGATAAAAAACATCCGGCAATGAGCACAACTAATATAATTTTTTTATTTCTTTCTGATATTTCCTTTTGCATTGATAAACTCCTTCATTGTTGCCTTGATTTATCGACATCATGTCGATAAAATTAATGGTAACAAAATATATTTTCTTTGACCATGAACAGTTTTTTTGAAAATGTTCACTACTCGACATAGATGGTATATGATGTCGATAAAGTTAAAGAAAATCTATAAAGGGGTTTAAAAATGTCTACACCTAAAAAAGAAGATCCTCGTACAGTACGTTCAAGGGAAATGTTTAAAAATGCTGTTATTTCACTCTTATGTGAGAATTCTAGTATTTCAAGTTTAACGATTCAGAAAGTCGCAACTAAAGCAGGATTAAATCGAACAACATTTTACTTACATTATCAAGATATTCAAGATTTAATAGACCAAATCACTGATGAGATTTTAAATGAGCTTTCTAATAAAATTGTTGATTTAATGCATGCAAAAGATTTATCAGAAAAACAAAAGCTAACACAATTACTTGATTATATATATATCCACCGAAATTATTTATTTATATTATTTA
>NZ_BOQD01000477.1 GCF_018332515.1 Bacillus hominis
TTAAGTGTTCTGGTATACGTAAATAAGGTTCTGCTGAATCTAATTCCATCCAGGTAATCTCTTCAATCTCTTTTGGCCGTGATATACAGATTTCCCCTCCGATTATTTCTCCTAAAAAATTAAAGAAGATTGCATGATGTCCTCTCTCCTCAAAAAAGGCTTCACTAATGGAACAAACCCCTTTTACGGATATATCCAGCCCTGTTTCTTCTTTCACTTCACGAATTGCTGCCTCTTCTAACGTTTCCCCGAATTTAACTGCTCCACCTGGTAAAGTGTAATAAGAACCATTTTCCCCTTTGTTTTTAACCATCAATAGCTTTTCATGCGTTTCATCATATAGAAGTGCGTATGTAACATTTACTTTTTTCATATGTAGTCCCCTTTAATGAAAAGAATTTTCTGTCTTCTGTTTATTCTACCATTAAATCGTTTCGCTTCATAAATAGTAATTCGAGTAAATAACGAATATGAAACGATATCACGTTCATAAACACATGAAAAAAGAGTCCTATCATAAGGACTCTTTTTTAGCATTAAGCTATTTTTCGATTTAATTGTTTTATTTCCTTCTTCTTTTCTACATTTGGAGGCCGGATTAATATAGAGATAACGAATGATATAATACTTAAAACACCGATTGTAATGAAAGTTGGCTGAAATCCGCCGAGTAGTGCTCCGATGAATGATCCTGCAAGTGCACCAAAACCGAAACCTTGGTAAACAATCCCGTAGTTTGTACTATGGTTTTTTAATCCGAAGAAATCCCCGACAATGGCTGGGAATATTGTGATGTTACCACCAAAGCAAAAGGCAACACTTGCTACACAAGTAAAATATATCCCGTAATTTAGTGGAATGAAACTTAAAGTAAAGACGGACAATCCAATAATAATAAACGTTGCAGAGACAATTTTTAATCGACCTATTTTATCTGATAATGTTCCGAGAATGATTCTACCAATCGTATTAAAAACTGCAATCATTGCAACGGCGTTAGCAGCAGTCGCTGCACTAAGACCAACGAGCTGCACCCCAATGTCTTTTACCATACCGATTAAATATAAACCACCCATACACGATGTAAATAGCATGAAAAACAAGAAATATACTTGTTTCGTTCGCATCATTTCACGCGGAGTATAGTCATTGTGTAATGTTTCAGTTGCGGTGTTACTTACAATTGCTTCACGTAAGAAGAACGATCCGATTAATACTAAAAGTAAGACGATAATACCCCAATATAAAAATGCTTGTGATACACCAAGACTATCGATAAGATTTCCATTTACATATCTAAAGATTAAGCTCCCCATTCCATATGCTGAAACAGATATACCAGAAATAAGCCCTTTACGGTTCGGAAACCATTTAATTAAATTAGATAGTGATGTAATATATGCTGTTCCATCAGCATATCCAACGACAACACCGGCTAATAAATAAAGTAATGGTAATGAGGAAACTTGTGAACTAAGTATTAAACCGAGTCCTAAAACAATTCCTGCAGTAGCGATAAGTTTACGAAGTCCAAATTTTTGTTGTAGCTTTCCTGCAAATAGAGTTGAGAATGATAAAGAAAAACTCGTAATTGAGAAAGTAATCGCGACTGAATTGAGGTTCCATCCAAACTTACTTACAAGGGGTTGATTAAATAAACTCCATGTGTAAATTGTTCCTAGGCCAATTTGAACAATGATTGTACCTAGAACAATTAGCAACGGATTTATAGATGTTTGTTTCATGCTAACTGTCCCCTTCTTTTATCATGACATGAATTTTCACAGTTAGTATATCCATAATAAATTGCAAGATACTGTACGGAAAATGGAAATTAAGTTAGCTTACACAAAAAGACACTTCATCAAGAAGTGCCTTTTTGTAGGTTATATACAGCATTTAAAGAAAGCTTTGTTAAGATAAGACATTTTCGAATGCTTATGTACATATGTTATCAAATAATTTGCTGAAAGTGATGAGACTTAAGACGTATTTTTCTTTCATGAATAAGTCGGAGAGAAAATTAATATTCAATTTCCTCGAAGTCTTTCGGCTGCGGTACAGTTTGCATATTAGCTGCGTCTTTCGGATCGCTATAAATCGCGTTTTGTTCTGTGTTTACATCCTTTATATTTTGCTTTTTATTTTTATTCACTTCATTTTTCATTAAAGTTCACTCCTTTTTATTATAGGAGTAGTTATGCCCTAACCGTATTATTTTTACTGCTACTAAATGTATCAGCGACTAAATTGCTAAATTCACGTAAATAATATAAATAATTATCCCCACCATAGTTGTATCTTTTATTGTACATTTTAGCAACAACGACATTATATTCTGGAATGACTAATATCGTCGGTCCTGTAATTCCTAATATTTGATAGGAACCTTTTGGAATTCGCTCACCAAGTTCGCTACATAAAGCAGGTTCATTTTGAACGAACCAAAACAACCCATTTTGAGGTAGCTCTTTATTTTTATACTCTGGACTTTGTAAGCTCGTAGCAAGTTCTATAACTTTTTTTGGTACAATTTGTTTACCATTTAGGAACCCGTTATTTAAATGTAGATTCCCCCAGTATGCAAATTCTCTCGCAGAAACAAACAAATTTTTCTCGGAGCCGTCATCTACTGTACCAACAGTATTTATGGCATCTTCATTTGGATTTACAACAACCTTAACTAATTTTTCATCATGTTTTATTCTCCATCCAGTTTCATTGAAGTTGGCAGGTAGGAATACACGCTCCTTTAATAATTCAGGAAAACTTTTATTATACAGCTGATAAATAAGCTGCGTCACCATTCTTACATTAATATCTCTGTACGCCCAAGCTTGTCCCGGCTCAAATTCACGAAAAACTTTCCCATCATCGGTTTCATTTAAACCGTGTGAATGAGTTACTAAATGTCTTATCGTTGTCTTACCAAGTAATGAAGGATCATATTCTTTAAAATAATTTACAGACTCGTCATCCAGAGATTTTATTTTCCCCTCATAAAGTGCATAAGCTACCATTAATCCTAAATAGCTTTTTCTAGCAGAAGCAACATTGAACTGTGAAGTTGCTGTTATCTTTTTACTATTCAATGTATTTGAATGCTTTCCACTATAATGCTCTAGTACAATCTTATTGTCTTTCATAATACAAAGTGCTGCCGCAGAACTTTGATTTGTCTCTTTAATATTTTCTACCCATGAAATTAATTTCTCGTATTTGTACAAATGAACATCCCCCTAAAGCGTATAAACATGACAATATGAAAGAAAAGCGTCAATACTATTTAATCTTGTATCTGCACTTTTCTTTCATGTAAAATATTATTGATTTGTAATACTTAAATAATCCACCAGCTCCAGCAATTAAAGCAACTGAAACAACCTACGCAACCGCCACAACCACCACAACGTCCGCCGCCACAACCACCGCATCTACCGCCACATCCACCACAACGTCCGCCGCAACCACCGCAA
>NZ_BOQD01000478.1 GCF_018332515.1 Bacillus hominis
TATAAAAATTCGCAATCAATTATCCCGGTGTTTAAAGCCAAAGACTTATCTATACTTAACGAAATCGCGAACACAATCAGTAAAGATTTGATTTTATTATGTAAAGAAAATGAGAAACCTTTAAAAAAATACTTTGCAAGCAGCAGATACTCAAAAGAAATAACTTACGAAGAATTTTTTATTTGGTGGTATCACTTTTTCTATACAAAAATAACTGAAGAATTAATAAAACAAGGCATAATTAAAATCGGCATTCAAGAAAATCAAACATATATAATCTATTAAATACCTAATTTTATAGATATAAGCAGCGTATTATAACTCCACATATGTAGCAGAAGGATATGTGAAAAATCATTTGTAAAATAGATAGTCATCTAAAATTAAACATGAAGAAAATACGATATAAATAGGGGAGATGCACCTTGCAAAAGAAATTTATCAATCCGGAAACTATGCCAGCAACTTTTGGATACTCACATATTGTTGAGGTTAGTAACGCTAAACGAACAATTTACATATCTGGACAAGTAGCACTTAATACTGATGGTCACATAGTTGGGCTGGGTAATTTAGGTACACAAACGCGCCAAGTATTTGAAAATATTAAAAGCGCATTAGAAACTTCAGAATTAAATTTTAATGATGTAGTAAAGTTAACATTTTTCTTAACGGATATTTCTCAAATGGCCATTGTCAGAGATATTCGAGATCAATACATCGATACTGAGAATCCACCAGCAAGTTCAGCTGTAGAAGTTAGAAAGTTAATTAACGATAAATTATTAATCGAAATCGAAGCAATCGCTGTAGCAAACTAATTTTAAAAACTTATTCTTAATCATATCAACGCAATTCGTTCACTTTAAACGAATTGCGTTTTTTATTAACTAAAATATAAATTATACACGGAAACATTCTTATCAATAACACAACATAAATAACTTAAAAAACAAATAACCACACAATCTACAACACATTATGAACCAAATTAAAAAGGGGAGCCTAACAACCACAGCTAACATATAA
>NZ_BOQD01000479.1 GCF_018332515.1 Bacillus hominis
CCTCGGGAGCGATTGCGGTAACCTGAGCAATATGTTCCGACTCCATTGCCAGAATCAGATCGTAATTTCGTGCCATCTCAGCAGTGAGCTTACGTCCGGCATGTCCTTCAAGAGATACGCCATGATTAGCGGCAACATCTGCTGCTGTCGCATCTGCAGGGTGTTTTACCAGACCATGAACACCTGCCGATTTGACTTTTACGCCTGGCAGACGTTTACGCAGCAAGCGCCCGCCAATGGGCGAACGGC
>NZ_BOQD01000480.1 GCF_018332515.1 Bacillus hominis
ATCATTGCAATTATATTTGGAATAGGGTTGCTTATTCATTTAATCGTATAGGAGGCATTGCAGTTGCAAAATATATTAATTATTGAAGATGAGGAAAGTTTAGCGGATTTTTTAGAATTAGAATTAAAGTATGAAGGATATATAGTAGATATACAACTTGATGGAAGAAAGGGATTAGACGCAGCACTTGAAAAAAATTACGATCTCATTTTACTTGATTTAATGTTACCAGGATTAAATGGACTGGAAGTATGTCGTCGATTAAGGGCAACGAAAAATACACCTATTATTATGTTGACTGCTCGTGATAGTATTATGGACCGTGTAACAGGCTTAGATAGTGGGGCGGATGATTATCTTCCAAAACCATTCGCGATTGAAGAACTTTTAGCACGTATGAGAGTTATTTTTAGGAGAGAAGAAAATACAGAGCAAAAGCACGCATCATTTCTTACGTTTAAAGATTTACAGCTTCAGATTGAATCTCGAACTGTAACTAAAGGAAATGAAGAAATTGAACTTACAAATAAGGAATTCGAGCTACTGCTTATGTTTATGAAAAATATTAATCGAGTTCTTACCCGTGATATTTTACTGGACCAAGTATGGGGATATGATGCAATGGTTGAGACAAATATCGTTGATGTGTACGTTCGTTATTTACGTAATAAGTTACATAGTGTAGATAAGGAGGAGTATATCCAAACAGTCCGCGGTGCTGGATATATAATGAAATGATAAAAAACATTATGTACCGAATTAGAAATTTACCTATAAAGTGGAAATTAACACTTTGGTCCACTACACTAGTTTTTATTTTGTTTATTT
>NZ_BOQD01000481.1 GCF_018332515.1 Bacillus hominis
AATATGTAAAATTACATATTTCGCATACTTTTAAACTGTTCATTCTCAAGATAGCAATGAAATCTTTCCACCCCCGGATATTTTTCTCCCAGACTTTTAATCTTAAACCTACACTTTTTATAAAATCCGACTGCCTCTGTATCTGTCTCAGCCTCAATATATGTTAACTCATATTTCCTAACTATTTCTTTAATCATTTGAAGTGCAATTCCTTGATTACGATATTTTTCATCAACAGCTATGTGACACATTCTCGCTCTATTTGTATGAATTAACGCTATACCTATGCAACCCTTATTCCCATATTTATATAGCACTGCCTGATCATTTTTATACATTGAAACTGCTTTAATTAAGCTTACTTCACTCGGGCCGGTCGCATGCTTTAATACTTTCTTAATTGGATCTATTTCTATATGCTCAACACGCTGTAACATCCTATTTCCATCCTTTCTCATGAAAAAAGACTAGCTCTTTATTGAAAAAGAGCTAATCTTTTTACGCCGTTATTTTTTCTTCTTTTTTCACAACTACAGCTACATAACTATGAAGTATCATTCCGACAATTACAAGGCTCATTCCAATCCACGATAAAGAAGACGGAATTGGAGCAGATAACCAGATAAGTTCTCCTACTAACGCAAATAAAACTTCACCAGACTGTGTCGCTTCGACGGTTGCTAATTTTTGCGGATCATCTTTTACAAGATCTGTCGCATAGAAGAATAATACTGTTGCAATTAAACCTGAACTAATCGCAACGATAAAACATTGAAAAACTTGGTTACTTGACGGTAATCCGCTTGCAGATACTTCGTAACCAGATAGTAATAACCAAAATGGTAAACTTGCTAATGTCATACCGAGAACTCGTTGGAATACATCTAATTCACCTTTACATACTTGCATCATTTTTCTATTCCCAAGTGGATACGCAAACGCAGCAATGAGTACAGGAACTACGCATAAAACGGTTTCACGAATCCCTAAAGAAGAAGCGTGTTCTACTTGCATGAGAACAACACCGAATAAAATAATACCTGACATTGCTAATTCCTTCATAGGAAGTTTTTTATGTAATGGGTCTACCGCGAAAAATGGTGTTAATAAAATCCCTGCGACTATCGTAATTTGCCAAGTTGAAGCAACGAGCCACCCTGGTCCAAACGCACCCGCAAAACTAAGCGGTGCATAAAAGAGACCAAAACCAACAATACTCCATAACAACCATTCTTTCGGATTGTTTTTCATATATTGAAAGAGTTGTTTTAAGTTCCCTCTATACATGACAATAAGTAGTAGCATTGGAACCATAAAGTAATACCGTAAAGATGCACTCCAAATCCAACTGCCACCTTCTAAGTCCATCGATCGGTTTAACACAAAGGTAAAGGCAAAGAAAAACGATGCCAATATCCCAATTGCAATAGCTTTCATCTTAAAACCCCTTATATAGTTTCTCCTTTTACTATATAACAAAATGAATATAATTAATATTCAAAAATCTTATTATAGATGTAGTCTTTAAAGAAACAACACCATATTTTCATCATCACTATACACACCATTCATCTTTATAGCTCTTTTTTCAATTGCATACGTTTTAAAGCCCATTGATCCATACAATTTTTTTGCTGGTTCGTTTGTGGATACAACACCTAAGCTCAGTTGCTCTAGTTCTATTTCTCTCGCTCTTTGAATTGCATTTGCAATTAACTCCCGTGCCAGTCCGTTACGTCTGTTTTGTGCATCTACATACATCGCAACGATATGTCCTTTATGCTTATATGCCTGCCTCTCTTCTGTTAGTAAAGTGACAACTCCAATTAATTGATTTTCTTCATTAAAAGCACCAAATGTACAGCTCGTATTAGATGTTAAATTACTTACAACTCGCTCAATAGGATTTTTCTGACGGATCGCCTCTTCATAAGTTGTTATAAACGCCTCTGGGTTTACTTGTAGTGCTTGTAAACGTAACTCCCAATATTGTTCCGCATCCACTTTTGTAAGTAATCGAATCATTTTCCCCATCTCCTCTTAGTTTACATAATATTTTTATAGACTATTAATTAAAGATTGATACTCTTCTTTTAACATACTATAACGATAACGATGAATGAACTTACCTTGACGTAATCGATCATTTCTCATTATTCCTTCACAAACAAATCCAGCTTTTTCATAGCTCCTTCTTGCTTGTAAATTATCTTCATCTACACGTAGCCAAATTTTCTCTAATTCAAATTCAAAGAATCCCAGTTGTAACATACTATATAGGGCCGCTATTCCATATCCTTTACCCCAATATTCTTTATTTCCAATTGCAATCCCTAGTTCCGCATTTTTATTTGTATTATCAAAATTTTTTAGGTCTACCCATCCAATGTGTATACCTTCCTTTGTAACGATAGCTCGTTGTTCATAACCATTCTCTCGACTTATGGATGCTTCAATCCACCTTCTCGTATCTTCACGAGTGAACGGAGGATATTGATCTGGTACAACTAAATACTTTGTCACTTCTGTATCTAATGACCATTGATATCGATCTTCTACATCGTCTAGTGTCAATTCTCTTAATTGAACGAATGGTACATTCATTTCGCTATCCCCTCTTCATTTCCCAATAGAAAATCCTTCGAACATTCTTCCTCCGTATTGATCTAGCGTTCTTTCTACAAAAGTAATTAATTCATTTTTTTCCTCTGTTTTATAAAAATGATCAAAAGTCGCTACAAACTGTTCTGCATATTGCTCATCATATCTTCTTAACACTCTAATAAACCATTTTGAATTTCCAAGCCATTGACCATTTGCCCTTAATACATATTCATGTACTAAATCAGCTAATAAATTTGCTATGAACAATTCTTCTTCTCTCTTTGTTGCACCAATGAAGTCATCCAAAGTATCCGTAATAAAATAACGCTTCTGCTTCATCGTTTCTTCTGTCCATTTTTCTGGACCTTTATTTAATAGCTCATTCGCTTCTCTTTTTAGTTCTGCTACAATTTCATCTTTTCCTTTTAATGCAATCCCTTCTGAAACTAATTGAGGTAATGAAGGTCTCCCGCGTTTGCAATCCATTTGAAAAAAAGTTTTATACGTTTCAAAATTATGTACAAATACTTCAACAGGCCACCCATTACTATAGAAAGATTCTCTATAACAAGATGACAAACTTTGGTCGAAAATTACAATATCAAGGTCAGATGTTTTCGTAGCCTCTCCTCTAGCAACACTTCCCCCTAATAAAGCAACATCACAATTTGGAAATTGTGATGCAATTATGCTTCGTGCCGCTTCAATTGGTTCCATAGTCTTTCCCCCTTCTTTTATTTTACTTTCTTTTTTTCAGTTCTTTCTCGTGTCTTTTTAATATAGGCTTCTGCATCCGGTGTTTTACATGACGTTGCACCGTGATCAATTTCTACTTTTCCAATTTGGCGTGCAATTTCAATTGCTTGTTGTTCCAAACTTTCATTTCGAACCCCTATTGCAATTAACGCTCTATTCATTGCTTCTCTTTTTCGATTTTTTTCATTATGTATATGAATTTTAATCTCTTCTAAATACGGTAAGAAGAAATCCTCGTCTAATGTTTTATTTTTCATAGCGATATTCGCTAATAATGACCAACCTGCTCTTCCAATCCATTCATCATCAGATTTCGTCCATTCTTCCATTCTTTCTATCGCGATTGGCGACGTACATATAGCCGTCATAAGAACGTCCATTAAACAATAATAATCAACTTCCTCAACCCATCTATTTAGCTGTTTTGACGTTAGTTTCTTCGGATCTAAAACCATCGTTGCTAAAGTCATTGCATCCATATTTTTCGTTTCCCATAATGAAATTGCTAAATCATGATCCTTTTTTATCTTCTTTTTTAACAATTTTAAATTCGCAAAACTCACTCCAAATAACGGTTCTTTCGCCCCATGATTTTTAAACGTTTTACGATTTTGTTCTGTTCCATATTCCTCTAGTTGCTGCATTACTTCTTCAAGTAACATACGTCCACCTCGTTTATGTTTTATGTTGACTTCATATATATGTATGTAC
>NZ_BOQD01000482.1 GCF_018332515.1 Bacillus hominis
TAATTGATAAGGATTATCATTATAATTTTATGTTGAAAAGTTTTAAAAACCGTTTTACAATAAGGTTATAATTTTTTGGCGAACTTTTCACATACATATTATCAGGAGGGAAAAAAGATGGCAAAATATACAATCGTTGACAAAGATACTTGTATTGCATGTGGTGCTTGTGGCGCTGCTGCACCAGACATTTATGACTATGATGATGAAGGTATTGCATTTGTAACATTAGACGATAACCAAGGTATCGTTGAAATTCCAGATGTATTAATTGAAGATATGATGGATGCATTCGAAGGTTGTCCAACTGACTCAATTAAAGTTGCTGACGAATCATTCGATGGCGACTCTTTAAAATTCGAATAGTCTTTTATTAACTTCAAAAAATCTCTCTCATAAGTATGAGGGGGATTTTTTGCTCTCTTTTTCATTCTCACAAAAAAAACCATTAGCAGTTAAGCTGCCAATGGTTTAATATTTTTAAGCATTTTTCATTTTTGCAAATACCCATACTTTCAAGCGTGAAAATAATGCTACAAATACAATTGTTACAACAATTCCTTTAATTACATTAAACGGTAATATCGCCGTTACAATAGTTTGTCGCATAATATCACTAGACATAGCTGGTGAATTTAAAAACCAAGTGTACGCTGGTAAAATGATAAAGTAGTTTAACACACTCATAATAACTGTCATAGTAATTGTTCCTAGCATTAATCCTGTCGTTAAACTTTTTACTGTGCGATACTTTCGGAATAAGAATGCTGCTGGACCAATAAATAAACATCCCGCTATAAAGTTTGCTACTTCTCCTACTGGTACTCCCGTTAAACTCCCTTGAATTCCGTAATGCAAAATATTTTTTATCGCTTCTACAATTACACCTGCAATTGGACTGAAAATTATCGCTGCAATTAAAGCTGGCACATCACTAAAATCAATTTTTAAAAATGGCGGAAGCCCTGGGAATGGAAAATCTAACATCATTAGTAAATACGCAATACTGCTTAGCATCGCTACACTCACCATCTGCACTACACTGTTTTTTTGTTTCATCTTTCTCTCTCCTTTTCCATCGATCTTCTCATGGAAAGTGGAAAGGTTCTGCTATGCCTATTTTTTCATAGAACGAAAAAACCCTTTGTGATTTACACAAAGGGAGAATTTTAAGGCACATCAAACAGACGTTCAAATACTTATCTTTTTTGAACGCTTGAACCTCCATCTTCTCCCATCCAGACTGTACTGTCGGCTTTGGAATCACACCAAATCCTGCCTTAACGGCTCGCGGGCTTAGAACGAAATTATTAACTGTTCATCACCGCCGGTCGGGATTTTCACCCTGCCCCGAAGATAGACCGATATTCTATTTTCCACTTCATTATACAACAACATGATCGTATTGTGAACAAAAAAAGTGTAACTTATTAAAAATAAGTTATTTATTTTATGTTATTAAAGAAACAATCACTATATTTTACAATACAACCCATATTTTTTATAATTCGGTATTTCTCTTA
>NZ_BOQD01000483.1 GCF_018332515.1 Bacillus hominis
TGATAAGGAATATAGAAAAAATGGAATTGGGTCCTCTTTAATGGAAGAATTAATCACAATTGCAAAGGAAAGAGAATATATGACCTTAATTGCCGGAATTGACGCAGAAAATGAAAAAAGCATTGCTATGCACGAAAACTTTGGATTTGTTCATTCAGGCACAATTAAAAAGGCCGGTTATAAGTTCAATAAATGGCTAGACTTATCTTTTTATCAATTGGAGCTTAATGGACCTGAAAATCCTACTGAGAAATAGATATATCAGTTATGCGAAATAATTTTTTAAAAAGATAGTGTGAAGAACTTTCATACTATCTTTTTCTTATTGTATTCAAGAATATCATTTAACAAATAAAGGGTTTTTACATTCTATATCGAATTTTCAGAGGGTGATAAAATGATATAGAAAGAGGAATGAATATGGAAACTGTCATACGAAAAATAAAAGAAATACAAACTGGCCAAGTCGGA
>NZ_BOQD01000484.1 GCF_018332515.1 Bacillus hominis
CTATATTTTAACAAATTATTCAGAAAATTGATATGATTTTTTAATTCAAAGAAATGGATATATAATTTTAAAATTACACTTGCATATTTTGGAATATGACTATACAATATCGTTATACGATATATCGCTAGTCGATATATCACGAAGCGATGTATCGGAGGTAGTTATAATGAATGGGAAAGCGCAAAAATATATTCCATTAACTGAAGCGACATATTACATATTATTGTCACTGGTGAAGCCAATGCACGGTTATGGAATTATGCAAATGGTAGAAGAGATGACAAATGGGGAAGTAAAGCTCGGACCTGGTACTTTATATGGCAATACGACGAAGTTACTAAAAGAGAAGTTAATTGTTGAGGTTGCCTCAACAGACAGGAAGAAGTGCTATGAGTTAACACCATTTGGGAGAGAAGTATTGGAATTGGAGTATGAAAGGTTACAACGATCTGTCAGGAATGGAAACAGTATTTTAGGGGAGTGAATGGGAGATGGAGACAAAGAGGGTATTGAAGTTTTTCGCGGCATGGAGTTTAGAAAAAGAAGAAGCTTTTTTACGGAAAATGCATCAACAAGGCTGGGCATTACAAAAATATAACGTCATGTATACGTTTAAGAAAACTGAACCGAAAGATGTAATATATAAAGCAGATTTTAGATTAGATTATAAAGACTCAAAGGAAAAACAAAAAGAATATCTTGATATATATGAAATGTGTGGGTGGAAACATGTAACGAGTTTTACAAAATGGAATTATTTTTGTAAAGAGGTAGAAGATGATAATGAGTTACCTGACATTTATTCAGAAAAAGAGACGAGGATACAAAAACTAAAGGAGTTATCACTATTTTTTGTTATTATGTTAGTAACTATATTACCATCAATGTATAACGTATTTTTAAGCCCGATAGAATCAAGAGTGCCTATTTGGGCGAAAGTTATGGTGGGGGTTGTTGGTTGTATGTGGATGTATCTCTTTATAAGGCTCTCTTGGAAAATTAAGGGGCTGAAAAGCGAAATATTATAACAAAGAATGGATTTTTTAAGAAGATGATATCGTAGAATTTATCGGAATCATCTTCTTTTATTTCTATCTAATTTCATTTTGTTCACTCTTTTTTATATAATAAAAAACTGTATACTTACGGCATAGAACTAACAATTACAGAGATAAACCCGTAACAATACCTAACAAAATCATAAATGATGACGAGGCGACTAATAATAATGAACTACCAACTAATATTTTTCTATTAGGTTTTTGGTTTTTAAAATGGTAATAAAGTAAAAAGCCGCAAACAGTAGAAACAATCCATATAGCTAGCCCGTAAGGAGTCGTTATCTTCTTCCAATCGAAAATCCAAAAGTA
>NZ_BOQD01000485.1 GCF_018332515.1 Bacillus hominis
TCCCCTCTTCTGGAGAAATCAAACTGATTGGCTCAATATCATAATTAAAAATCTTCTTTTCATATCCAATTCTTGCACGATATAAATCTTTTTTTATGTCTAAATAATTAGTTATGTCACTTTCAAATTTTTTAATTAAAGTAAAGGCTTCTCCCTCTATTTTAAATTGGTTTTCAATTTTTAACCTATTTTCGTACTCACTGATTATACTCGATACTTCTTCTTGTAAGGTTAGTCCAAAAAATCGACGATTATTGTCAGAATCAAAACCCATGTATAGTGGAATTCCATATTTTGGTTTCGAATATGAATCCTCTTCAATCAAACCTACTAAGAAATCAAGATTTTCAGGGCTTAAATAGTGATGATTTAGGATTGGATTATCCTTTTCTAAGATAATATACAACTTATCCCCACCCCAATGGTGATTATACTGTAACTCATTATAGTGTAATCTTATTAAAGCTTTTAATAAGGCGATAAACTTTTTATCCTCCTCTATATCAATCGAGCTTTCCTTTTCCCCACAGATTAAGCATTCGCTATTATCTAAAAAGCAGGTCTGCAAGTACTTTTTTAGTTCTTCATTTTTAGCGCAGTTTATACAAATACCTGTTGCTTCATCAATCATGTTTATACTCCCTTTTCATATCTAAGAATACCAAGCTTATGAACTCGAAATATATTATACTAATAATTCCCCCTAATTAAAATCTAACATTGTAATCAAAATGAAAATTTTAACATTTGGCTATACCCTTTTTTTTCAATCCGTATATAAGGTAATAGAATACTTCCTCCCTTCCTATTAATTTGAAGAAAGAATTTGTTATGTACAAGAATTTTTTTATATCCCACATATAAATTCAGAGTTAGTGATGGCATAAATATTCATGTCATAAAGAAAATCCACTATTTCCCTATTAATGATCGAGATGCAACAGTGGAGATCTCCTCTCCATCAAGCCACCTTATTTCAACATCCTTATATTCCTTTTCATTGTATATAATTATAAATTAATTTCTAGGCTCAAAAGTAATAAGCCCCTTTATGCGCTTATTACTTCATCTACACCTAGTGTTTTGAACCAACCTTTTTGATAATCAAAAAAAACATAATTCAAGGCATCACTCTTTTGAGCACTTATAAAAACAATCCCAGCTATTCCTTTACTTTTTGCACATTGAGCTATAAAATTTGGTACTAAATACTCTAAACCAGACGAAGTTTCGGCACTAAAACTACAATATTGAACTAGAGGTGATTCTATATCTGTTAAATCAATCAATTTAATATCTTCAATTAACTCCCATTCAATAATATCAACTGTAATATCTGCCCCTTTTACACATTCCGTAACAGCAATATCCTTATTATCACAAGTATATAATTCCCCTTGTCCAACGACATTAAATCTCCCATGTCCAGACACACCATATGGAGCAGAAAACATCTCATCTGAACTATACGGAATTACTCTTTTCTTTGAATCTCTAGGTCTTGCTCTATATAACACTTTATTTTGTACATTTATAATTTTGACTTGTTCTAATTCATTTAGTATTCTTTTCCCTACTTCATGTTCAAGACCTAACATAGGGTACCTAGATAAATGTAAATAAAACGATATTACTTCTTCCTTTGTGATATTCCTTAATAGATCCCCTGCCCCTATTGTACTTACTAGTGACTTAACAGGAATCTCTTCACTAGTATCTTTTTTGACAAGGTAAGTATTAACCTTATTTTCCTTAATATCATTTTCTAATTTATATTCAGATGGAGATAAACCAAAAAAGATATTACTAACATCATGTCTATTAATTTTCTTATACGGAAAAACATTTTCAATTGTTTCTTTAGGTGCTACTAAGTTTTTAAATCCACTAAGTGAGTCTCTATCCGTGAGTTTCGTTATACCTGTGATTCCATTTAACAATCCTTGATTCTTATTGATGCTATCCATGAGTTTCGTTGTACCTGTAATTCCATTTAACAACTCTTGATTCTTATTGATGCT
>NZ_BOQD01000486.1 GCF_018332515.1 Bacillus hominis
TAAGAGACAGCTCTAGCAGATGTTCTATCTATCGATTGGAAATCAGAAAAGAGTATTATACAAAAAACTACGGGATATAATGCTATGATGATGCTATTTAAAGATTTGTTTGCAATTGGTTTGAAAAATGGAACACTAACTAAAGACTTCTTTGTTAAGAATTTAAGTAAGTTAGATGTTCTTAACGGGCAAATAAATGCGAGTAATTATGAATCAAGTGGTCAACAATCAGCAAGGAATTTATATTTTGAGTTTAATAGAATTATATCTTCGTAAGAGATGTCTATTAAATGAGCTATGAAAGTGGTATTGAATAAGCAAGGATTACAAAATATTCGCCATTTCTCTGTGAGGAACTAAACCATTAATAATCACAACTTTATACTTAAAAAGTAAACATTATACAGTGAAGTAGTCTATTACTTTAGACAATGAATATACGTGATAATTCTCAGTCAGTTGGTTTTCAATCTTAACAACTGAAGTAGTTATTGTTCATACTAGAATACCTAATATAGATGAATTTAAGAGATTTATTACGTTACTAGAATTGAAAATCCTATCTCCTTTATGGGGGATAGGATTTTTTGATAAGAAATATCGTAGTACTTTCTTTTGCGGGTGAACCAAATTGGTTGGACACCAATTGTAAGAAAAGTAAGGAATAACTAACTGTTTTTATGCTCGTAATAAAATATCGATTTTATTAAGACGCTAGCTCAATAAAGAAAAAATCTCCATAATGGCTACTATTCCTAGCTAATGGAGTTTTTTTGCCCTTTTTTTTGGTAATATAGCTTTAATCAATGTTAAATTATAGTAGATTCGATAATAGGGAGTGTGTAAAGGTGGAAGAACAGTGGGTAAAGTATATACCTCTATTGAGTGCTGGAATAGGTGCTATTATTGCAATGCTAATCAATCAAATTATGTCACATTTAAGATGGAGAGAAGAATTAAAAAGAAAAGGTGAAGATAAGTATCTTGAAAGGAAATTAGAAAATTTGCATGATGCCATAATAGAGTTTTTCTTAATGGCAAATAAGGCATTAGAACTTTCCAGAATAGTTGATGGAAGTAAATTAAGACACGTTCAAGACGACATAGAAAAATTAGATGCAGATATTCGGAAAAGAATTGCACAAACTTCACCTTACTTAGAAAGCAATTTAAACCAGAGAGTTGAAAACTTATACAAAATCCTAACAAAAATGAGGTTAATCATAAGAAAAGAAATAGAAGGTGATGATAGAGAAATAGTGACTAACTTACTATGGCTAAATGAAGAATTACATCATATGAATGATGATTTAGGTAATGTAATGAAAGGCTTTCATGTAAAAAAGGAAGGTTTTTGGGTAAAATGGGTAGCAATAATATCAGTGCTTACTAACATCCTATTAGTGATGTTCATTTTCTCTAATAAATAGGATTTACTATGGGAATTACAGTTATTTACTGGCATGAAACAAAATTACTTAAACGGTACCAAGAAAAAGGGCATATTCTAACAAACTCTTTAACTGGAAAATAATTATTATAATGTTGGTTTGAAAGATACAAATGGTATGTTACTGAACTTACATGGCAGGTAATACGTTGGTATTAACTAAGTTGGATAGGTTTGCAAGTTCCATCGCTAATGCTATGGAAAAGGTGAGGATGGCATTTAAAAGGGCGTTAAAGTCACATGGAATTAGTGGAAGATACACCTACAGAAAAAATCTAATACTTACGGTTATGAGTGCTTTTGCACAGTTTAATAGGGATATGATTGTAGAATGTACACAGGAAGGAAAAGACCTTGCAAAGCAGCTTGAAGCGTGACGACTTCTAGAGAAGAAAGCATTCTAAGCAACAAGTAGAACATACCTTGAAGCCATACATATAAGGAAGTTGAAGCATTGAATCAAGGGGAAAGCAGTGTAAGGAATAAATTCAAATTAGATGGTTGAAGGTTAACAATAGCAGGAAGTTTCTGTTATCATATATGAGGAAAATAAATGAAATATCAAAGTAATTTGTTTTGAGAATTATAAACAAACGGTGCAGATATAAACTTGTAGATTCTTAGACATATTAGAATAGTTAAGAATTTTATGAGGAGGTTTCTGCTTATATTTATTTATAAATTTCTAAAGGGAGGAATGAATGTGTCAAATGAGAAAAAGGAACTCTCGTTAACTTATTTAAATGGAATCACAGGTACAACGAAACTCACGGATAGCATTAATAAGAATCAAGGGTTGTTAAACGGAATCACAGGTACAACGAAACTCATGGATAGCATCAATAAGAATCAAGGATTGTTAAATGGAATCACAGGTACAACGA
>NZ_BOQD01000487.1 GCF_018332515.1 Bacillus hominis
TGTTGTTCTTGAGTATGCTGAGTTGTATATGGATTTTGCTGATATTGTTGTTCTTGAGTGTGCTGAGTTGTATATGGATTTTGCTGATAGTGTTGTTCTTGAGTATGCTGCGCTACATATGGATTTTGTGGATATTCATAATTGAGACGTGTGTCATAAGGGTTTTGTTGATATTCAGCTTCTTGATTTTGCGGAGTTGCGTATGGATTTTGTTCGTATTGGGGTTCTTGATGCTGTGTTTCCTGCTCCCCATATTGTTCTGCATATCTTTGTTCCTGATGTTGAGGGGAAAATGGTTGCTGTGGAAAAGGTGGTTGATTATTATAGAACATTTTTATTCCTCCTTCATGATGATGCCTACCACCTAGTGTATGGGCGGACAAGAAAATATGTGATGAATAAATGCAGGCGTGTTACAATAAGAAACTGGGTGAAGATAAAATGATAAAACAAGAAAAAATACAAAAAACAATAACTTTCGTAAAACATATTTTAGAAAAAGATGCGAGTGGGCATGATTGGTATCATATTGAACGCGTACATAAATTGGCGATTTCTTTATCCGAGCAAGAAGGTGGAAATCGTTTTATAATTGAAATGGCAGCATTACTTCACGATGTAGCAGATGAGAAGTTAAATGAGAGTGAAGAAGCAGGAATGAAAAAAGTTTCTGATTGGTTAGAAGAGTTACGTGTTGAAGAAGAGGAAAGTAAGCATGTTCTTCATATCATCGCTAATATGTCTTATAAGGGCGGTCATGGTGGCACAGTTGAGTCACTTGAAGGGAGAATTGTGCAAGATGCCGATCGTTTAGATGCTCTTGGTGCAATTGGAATAGCTCGTACATTTGCATACGGAGGAGCGAAAGGGAGATTAATGTATGATCCAACTATTCCGCCGCGTGAAGGAATGACAAAAGAAGAGTATAGAAAAAATAACGATCCATCTTTAAATCATTTTTATGAAAAACTTTTAAAATTAAAAGACTTAATGAATACGAACGCGGCAAAACAAGAGGCTGAAGTTCGTCATCGTTATATGGAACAGTTTATTGAACAATTTATGAAAGAGTGGAATGCACAAATATGAAAATGTTAACTGTGGAGAACTTATCGAAATCATACGGAGAAAAACCGTTATTTGATGGATTATCATGTAGTATTACAGAAGGACAACGTGTCGGAATTATTGGTGTAAACGGTACTGGTAAATCGACATTATTAAAAATTATTGCAGGGTTAGAAACTCCTGATACAGGTGATATGACGCATTCACGTGGTTATACAATTAGTTATTTATCACAGCAACCAGAGTTTGATGAAAAACTAACAGTATTAGAGCAAGTGTTCCATGGTGATACACCTTTAATTCGTCTTCTTCGTGATTATGAAAAGGCACTATTAAATATCGAAAAAGATCCAAGTAATGAAAAAGTACAGGAACAATTATTTGCAGTGCAGCAACGTATGGATGCAATGAGTGCATGGGAAGCAAATGCAAATGCGAAATCACTTTTAACGAAATTAGGAATTACAGATTTCACTGCAACTGTTGGAAATTTATCTGGTGGACAGAAAAAACGTATCGCAATGGCACAATGTTTTATTGAAACACCTGATTTATTAATTTTAGACGAGCCTACGAACCATCTTGACCATGAGACAGTTGAATGGTTGGAAGAATATTTAGCAAGATATACAGGTGCGGTATTACTTGTAACCCATGATCGTTATTTCTTAGATCGTGTGACAAACCGTATTTTTGAATTAGACAATGGTAAACTATATAGCTACGAAGGAAACTATAGTACATTTTTAGAAGCGAAAGCACTTCGTGAAGAGCAAGAATCGGCACAAGAATCAAAGCGCCAAAATTTGTATCGTCGTGAACTTGCGTGGATTCGCCGTGGTGCAAAAGCGCGTTCGACAAAACAAAAAGCACGTATTCAGCGTTTTGATGAGCTGAAGGGACAAGAAGGACCAGCAGCGAAGCAATCAGTTGATATCGCATTAAGTGGAAGTCGTTTAGGAAAGAAAGTACTTGAATTAAAAGATGTAACGAAAAAATTTGGTGATAAAACAGTATTACATAACTTTAATCATATTGTGAAGCCTGGTGATCGTATCGGAATCATCGGAGCAAATGGAAGCGGGAAATCATCACTATTAAATATGCTTGCAGGAAAACTATCTCCTGATAGTGGTGAAGTTGAAGTAGGACAAACTGTAAAAGTTGCTTATTATACGCAAGAAAATGAAGAGATGAATTTAAATCAGCGTATGATTGAATACATTAAAGAGATTGCAGAAGTTATTCATACAACAGATGGAAAAGTAATTGGCGCATCTCAAATGCTAGAACGTTTCTTATTCCCGACGCATTCACATGGTACACCACTTGGTAAACTATCTGGTGGTGAAAGAAGACGTTTATATTTATTACGTATTCTAATGGGAGAACCAAACGTACTATTACTTGATGAACCTACGAATGATCTAGATACACAAACATTAACAGTACTAGAAGATTATTTAGAAGATTTCCCAGGTGTCGTGTTAACTGTATCGCATGACCGTTACTTCTTGGATAAAGTAGTAGATGAATTGTTCATCTTTAGTGGCGAGGGCGAAGTGCGTGAATTCCTAGGTAGTTATACGGACTATTTAGAAATGGAAAAGACGAAAGAACTTATTGAGAAAGCGGAAGTTCAAAAAGAGAAAAAAGTAGTAGAAGAAGCTCCAAAACAACAACGTAAACGTAAACTTTCATACAATGAGCAGCGTGAATGGGAAACAATTGAAGATACAATTGCCGAACTAGAAGAGAAAATTGAGTCAATTGGAGAAGAACTTGCGAAAGTTGGATCTGACTTCACAAAGGCACAAGAATTATCTGAAGCACAGCAGAAAACAGAAGAAGAGCTAGAAAAAACGATGGAACGATGGAGCGAGTTATCTGACATCGTTGAAGGTTTAAAATAAAAACAAGCTGCATATATTGAAATGTAAAGAGAAAAACTTTACACTATTGGTAGAACCTATTTTAGGAGGGGAAAAAATGAGAACATCTAATCCAATGTTGAAAAAAGAGGCATTCCGTAAAGAGGGAGCAAATACTTCTGCGATGACTATTGGCGGAACGGTAGGCAAAACGTTTATCATGCTTATCTTGCTGCTTGCAACGTCTGTCTATTCATACATACAGATGACAAATAATACGATGAAAATGCCAGTTTTAATTGGTGCTTTAGTTATTGCGGCAATCGTTGCGTTTGCATCTATCTTCTTCCCGCGCATATCACCAATTGGTGCACCGATTTATGCGGCAGTAGAAGGGGTAGTGTTAGGAAGTATTTCAGCAGTTTATGCAATGAAATTTGATAATGATATCGTTTTAAACGCTGTATTACTAACAATCTCAATTCTATTTGCGATGTTAGTGCTTTATGCAACACGTGTAGTAAAAGTAACGGATAAATTCCGTACGGGTGTAATTGCCGCTACAATGGGAATTATGGTTATGTATTTAATCGTATTCTTATTAAACATGTTCGGTGTAACTGTTCCATATATTCACCAAGGTGGAACAATCGGTATTATCATTAGTGCGGTTGTTATTGTAGTTGCTGCATTAAATCTATTACTAGATTTCGATCTAATCGAAAGCGGCGCACGTAGCCAAGCTCCAAAATATATGGAATGGTACAGTGCAATGGGTCTAATGATGACTCTAGTATGGTTATACTTAGAAATACTTCGTTTCGTTTCTTATTTTACGAAAAATGACTAGTAAAAAATCCTGCATGAAAAATGCAGGATTTTTTTATTTTCAAAGATAAATTGAGAATATGGATGTTGGGAGCCTGAACTGAAGGGGGATGGAATATGATGAAAGAGAAGAAAGGGATTATGAAAAAACTATTTTCTAAAAGTTTTTTTCATAGAACTAGATGATGCTTTAACATATCCGTCAGCAGAAGCCATTACTTCAGCTATCGAAGGATATGTGGCTGAAGTAATGGGGAATTTAAATTTGAGAGTAAAGTTAAACCGATTATTTTCTACTTAGAAAATGTAATGTACCAAATAGAAATAAAGATGAATCGTGGGGGATAATATTACATATCTTGCAGTGAAGTATAATATTTTTTTGAAATCTTACATGTTTGAAATATGTAAGGTTTCTTTTTTTCTTTTGTAAGATATAAAGCAATACTTTTTACTTACAAACAAATCATTTTGCACTTTTTACCCTTCACACATTTCTCTTTACAATGAAGAAAAATATGTGAGGTGGTATAACTTATGATGAATCTTCTCTGTACATAATAGTGCGGAAATTAAAGTATATGTATAGGTTTGGAACGTTAACATCGATAACAACCAAATATAAGCTAAAAATAGAA
>NZ_BOQD01000488.1 GCF_018332515.1 Bacillus hominis
ATAGTATTCATAATGAATGTATGAAGCACCTAGAGTTACAAAAATATTTAGAAATCCCTTCAGAATCAGCTGAGTTAGCTAGCATGACAATGGAATTATTTTCGATGGAGTATTGGGATACATTTTATGAGAATACAGAAGAATTTATAAAAGCAAAATTAGATTTCTTTAAAGACACAAATGCTTATCGTGGATCAATTCCAACATTGGATGTATGAAAATCCAAATCATACTGCTAAAGAAAGAAATGAAAAATATTTAAAATTACATAACACTTACCAATCGAATGTGGTCAATATTGAAGGTTATGAAAATTGGATAGCAACTGGCTGGTTACCTGTACTACACATATTCGAAATACCATTCTATTATATCGAATATGCAATCGCGCAACTTGGTGCACTACAAATGTATAAACAATATAAAGAGAATCCTAAACAGGCACTACAAAATTATAAAGAAGCTTTATCATTAGGAAGCTCTAAATCCTTAACAGAAGTATATGAAGCAGCTGGAATTCGTTTTGATTTTTCTAATGAAACAATAAAAGAATTAATGGCATTTGTAGAAGAGGAATTGAAATTACTTGAACAAATATAAATAAAAAATGCA
>NZ_BOQD01000489.1 GCF_018332515.1 Bacillus hominis
GTTAATGAACTATATCCATTAAATTTTATTAACATTAAACCAATAACAAATGAAATGTATCAATGTAATGCAGAACAAGGTAACTACTTCATTAGAATTACAAACTATAAAACATATGAAGAACAATTAGAAGAAGTTACATATACGAACTTTTTATATCAAAAGGGCTTTGGGGTCCCTCCAATAATACCTTCATTAAAGGGGAATTTAGTAGAGAAAATAACATTAGACAAAGATCTTTTTACTGTAGTATATAAAGCTGCGCCTGGTATACATTTACCAAGAAACGAATGGAATTCTAATGTATTTAAAAATCTTGGTCAACAAATTGGAAAATTACATCGTATATCTAAAGACTTTGAAAGCATTCAACCGGTAAATCATATACACGACTGGTATGAAAATGAAGAGTATAATTTTCTTAACTATATCCCTAAAGAAGAAACTACTATAAGAGAAATTGCATCTGACGTTTTAACTTCTATAAAGGAACTGCCAAAGTCCACTTCAAATTACGGCTTAATTCACGGGGATTTATGGTTAGAAAACATATTAGTGGAAAATGATATAAATTTAACAATGATTGATTTTCAAGACTGTGAAAAACATTTTTACATATTCGATTTAGCAGTTCCAGTCTATAGCGCGATAGAATATTCTTTTGCTGGAAATGGGAATATTGTTGACTATGAGAACTCTATTACAAAGGCAATAATCGACGGATACCAAGAAGAAAATGAGCTTCCTAAAGAAATGATTGACCTACTTCCATTGTTTATTAAATTAAAGGAGATTTTTGAATATAGTTT
>NZ_BOQD01000490.1 GCF_018332515.1 Bacillus hominis
AATTATTTAATACTTTATATAATAATTCCTTTTTATATTCTACGTAAAAATCCCACAATATATATTTTTCAGAATTAGTGTATTTTATATTATAATGAAAATCTTGTTTCAATATTAAGGGATTATTTTCTTCTTCAGATAACATATTTCTAATTTCAAAATATAAATCATCATCATATATTAAATCTAGAATTGGTTTATAAAATGCACTAAGACTAATTTTTCCTTGTTCTGAAATTTCGTCTTTGAAACCTCTAAGTTTAATTTGTTTATACCATTTTGATTTTTCATCAGTAGCAAAAGCAACAGCTAATTCTGCAGCGAATTTTCTTGGCGTCATTATATTATCTTCATATTCTTGATAAACAGAAACAGAAGGATTAACTTTTGTTTGCTCTGAATTAATTGTAACAAAAATCCTTGATTGCTCTCTAATATCTAATCCAATGAAAATTGAGCAACTTAAACTAAATTTTCCATTATAATTTTTTAACCCTTCTAATCGATGTTGTCCATCTATTATTGAAAATGAGTTTTCATTTACTTCTATCTTCAAATTATTATCTATTAACTCGACCAAAGAATCTTTATTTAGGTTTAAAATTATTGAGTTAGGGAAAGTTGCATCATTTGATTCTAAATATTTCTTAATTTTTTCTACTTTCTTTGGATCTAACTCTCTTTGTATTCCTTCATATATAGAATCCTCATTATTTGAAATTCTCATTATATCCGCTTTCGCCATTGAGTACAAAGTTTTACTTTCAATTTGAGCTATATAAAACTCACCTATTGGTTGTACAACTTTTTCTACTTTTAAATCTAAAGTTTTCATGTATTCACCTCAATATCTTCTTATACTCAAACATCAAACTCTGTACCAGCTACACTACCTTGAGTTGTCTTTTCACTTTTACTTCTAAGAATTTTCGAATCACGAACCAAATCTTCAAATTTTTTCCTTTTAGTTCTTTCCTCATTCGTCGATATCACCAAATAATAAAATGATATTATTACACCCATAATAGTAATTGTGGTTAAGATTCCAATGTTTATTTCAATACTATCATTTTCTACAAAATAGCTCATTAAAGCAAAAATTGGTAATATTGCTAATATATTAAATAACATTGGCGTCATTTTTAATGGCATATTTTTTTCAATTGGTACAGAAGCAACAGCTAACATACTACTGCAGCAACCTAAAATAGAGTAAAGAGTACTCTTGCTTGATAACACTTTAAAAAAGTCTTCATTCATAAAAGCTGATATTAATACCACAACTATTACTGAAGAATATCCCATTAAAAAACTAAAAATTATTTTCTTAAAATCAGATTGATAATCTTTACACCATGCAATAAATCGATTCTTCTGTGATTCATTTTCTGCTTTCACATACTTCACTTCCCATCTGGATAACCCTACATTTTATCGAAATTTCAGACATACTTTTTCATTATAATACAATTTTCTATTAAAAATATGATTATTTAAAATAATACTTTATTACTATGCTTTTTAATGCAGAAAAATAGCGACGGATTACTCCGCCGCTTTTCATAACACTTCTATATTTAAACAAGACTATTTTTAAATCTATTTTTTCCTCATTTCCCCATACGTTGTTTGTAAAAGATAAAGATGTTTCTTCCTAATTATATATACTAAATTGAGGAATTACAAAAAAAATCACCATTATCAGTCCAAAATACTCAAGATCCAGATGTTCGTTACTCACTTTTTGAGGTTCAAAAAAGTTATGCAAGACATGGTAATATGGAAAAGTCGGAATTACTAGTTGATTTATTGGTTAGAAGGACTTTGATTAAGCAACACTCATTTGAAACTATAGTGCTAAATGAGGCATTAACAACAGTTCCAAAATTAACACTTGAACAAATGAATATATTGTCTTTAATTTTTATTGTTGTAGAAATATACCTAGAAGGTAACCCTCCTTTTGAATTTTACTATGACACTTTTTTTGATAAATTCCTTGATATTATTAACATACCTCAAGGCAGAATGTTTTACGAGCATTTAATATATAGTGGATGTATTACAATGGATAAAAATTCAGGAACGTTAAAAT
>NZ_BOQD01000491.1 GCF_018332515.1 Bacillus hominis
GTCTGCCAATTCCGCCACATCGGCATAATAATTAAGGCGGCAACCGGATTTGA
Source organism: Bacillus hominis (assembly GCF_018332515.1). GTDB lineage: Bacteria > Bacillota > Bacilli > Bacillales > Bacillaceae_G > Bacillus_A > Bacillus_A hominis. The sequence continues at coordinate 54 of NZ_BOQD01000491.1, forward strand.
ACCGGTGGTAAAGGTTTTGCAGACCTCTGCCTTACCACTTGGCTATGCCGCCATATGAAGTTAAAATGGAGCGGAAGACGGGATTCGAACCCGCGACCCCAACCTTGGCAAGGTTGTATTCTACCACTGAACTACTTCCGCAAAAATGGCTGGGCTAGCTGGATTCGAACCAGCGCATGACGGAGTCAAAGTCCGTTGCCTTACCGCTTGGCTATAGCCCACCGAAGTTTTACTTAATTATATGTAAGTATCCATTATTTTATTTGTAATTTTAAAAAATAAAAATGGGGCGACTGATGGGAATCGAACCCACGAATGCCGGAGCCACAATCCGGTGCGTTAACCACTTCGCCACAACCGCCATGTTGTGTTTATATATTTGGCAGGGGCAGTAGGAATTGAACCCACACTGGAGGTTTTGGAGACCTCAGTTCTACCTTTAAACTATGCCCCTATGTAAAATGGTGGAGGGGGGCAGATTCGAACTGCCGAACCCGAAGGAGCGGATTTACAGTCCGCCGCGTTTAGCCACTTCGCTACCCCTCCGAAACTTACATGGTGCCGGCTAGAGGACTTGAACCCCCAACCTACTGATTACAAGTCAGTTGCTCTACCAATTGAGCTAAGCCGGCATAAAAAAAATGGTGGCTCGGGACGGAATCGAACCGCCGACACGAGGATTTTCAGTCCTCTGCTCTACCGACTGAGCTACCGAGCCAACATAAAATGGCGGTCCCGACCGGGGTCGAACCGGCGATCTCCTGCGTGACAGGCAGGCATGTTAACCACTACACCACGGGACCATTTGGTTGCGGGGACAGGATTTGAACCTGCGACCTTCGGGTTATGAGCCCGACGAGCTACCGTACTGCTCCACCCCGCGATAATATTATTTATATAATTATAAGATAAGTGTTAGCAACCAAATTACGAAAATATTTGGTTGCGGGGACAGGATTTGAACCTGCGACCTTCGGGTTATGAGCCCGACGAGCTACCGTACTGCTCCACCCCGCGACAATATTATTCATATAATTTATATGGTGGAGGATGACGGGATCGAACCGCCGACCCCCTGCTTGTAAGGCAGGTGCTCTCCCAGCTGAGCTAATCCTCCAAAAGTGGTGACCCGTACGGGATTCGAACCCGTGTTACCGCCGTGAAAGGGCGGTGTCTTAACCACTTGACCAACGGGCCAAATATTATAAATTCCTTATGGCGGAGAGCAAGGGATTCGAACCCTTGATACGCTTGTGACGTATACACGATTTCCAATCGTGCTCCTTCGGCCAACTCGGACAGCTCTCCAATGGCTCCGCAGGTAGGAATCGAACCTACGACCGATCGGTTAACAGCCGATAGCTCTACCGCTGAGCTACTGCGGAATAATATTGCCTGGCAACGTCCTACTCTCACAGGGACAAGGTCCCAACTACCATCGGCGCTAGAGAGCTTAACTTCCGTGTTCGGTATGGGAACGGGTGTGACCTCTCTGCCATCATTACCAGACATTATTCTTTTGAGACAAACATTATTATACCTTATTCACTTATAAAGTCAACAAGTTTTTTATGTTCTCTCAAAACTAGATAACATT
>NZ_BOQD01000492.1 GCF_018332515.1 Bacillus hominis
ACTATTGGGGGTATATGAATCATTAAAACGCGTTACATTAGAGCTTGGTGGTAAGTCGCCAAACATTATTTTACCAGACGCTGACTTATCTCGAGCGATTCCAGCTGCCCTTTCTGGTGTTATGTTTAACCAGGGACAAGTGTGCTGTGCTGGATCACGCTTATTTATTCCGAAGAAAATGTACGATAATGTCATGGCCGACCTCGTTCTGTATTCAAAAAAATTAAATCAAGGCGC
>NZ_BOQD01000493.1 GCF_018332515.1 Bacillus hominis
ATTGAAGTTGTAAAGGACTTTTCCCTCTTCGCTTACAATTTGAGGCCAATCATTTTTTTCTGTTATTAAATCTTTTAATTCAGGTTTTAATGTAATGTGATTGTCTTCAGAAGAAATATATTCAGAAATTGTAAAACTATCATAATCAGAAATGTTAGGTTCATATAAAGTGCTATTAAGGAGAAAAATTAAATAAGAAAAAGAAGCAAATACAGCGATAAGTAACGTAAATAAGACGAAAACGTGTTGCAGAATAAACTGGATTATAAGTCGTTTATTTAAATTCATATCGTTAACCTACTTTGTAACGAACTTATAGCCAAGTCCACGAACCGTTTTTATGTATTCTGGTTTACTTGGATCTTGTTCGATTTTTTCAC
>NZ_BOQD01000494.1 GCF_018332515.1 Bacillus hominis
TTTAGTTGTATTAGATGTATATGTGTAATACGTATATTTAATAAAGTTAAATTAAACTGGGGAGGCTTTCGCAAATGGTGGAGAAAACAAGTAAAGTTAAAAAAATTTTTGGATTAGTACTCACCGCAGCACTAGCAACTACAACTATGGTAGGCACAGTAAATGCACAAACAACTACGAATAGCTATAAGGTAGCTGGCAATGAGAACACTGTATTTACAGATGTACCAAAGGACCACTGGTCAAAAGATGCTATTGATTACTTAGCGTCAGCAGGGATTTATAAGGGATATGGAAATGGGAAATTTGGTTTTGGGGACAATGTTACTAGAGGACAGGTAGCTTCTTTAGTCAATCGACATTTAGGTTTAATAGCAGACGATAAACAGGGAAATATGTTTAGTGATATTACAAATCATATGTTTGAAAAGGATATCCAAGCCATTGCGCAAGCTGGAATTATGACAGGTGATGGAACAGGTACATTTCGTCCAGATGATGTATTAACTCGATATGAGATGGCAGTAGTATTACAAAAAGCATTTCATTTAGAATTAAAAGGACAAGGGAATTTTAAAGATGTTCCAAAAGGGCATTGGGCCTATGAATCTGTAAATACACTGCGTAGTAACCGTATAGCACAAGGTGACGAGGTAGGTAATTTTAATGGAAACACGCTTGTGAAGCGTGAGCAGTATGCACAATTTTTCTATAATGCAATAGCAAAGAACAGATCTTATAATTTCAACATCAATTCAA
>NZ_BOQD01000495.1 GCF_018332515.1 Bacillus hominis
TAAATAAAATTAAGCATAGCTTGGATACATAAAGTAATATGTGAGGTATTCTTTTTATGGTTTCCGTCTCTTCAATATCATCCAGAAACTATTTGATTACCAGATTTAATAGAACAAAAAAACGAGTAAAACTGGATGAAACTGTTTTTACTCGTTTTTTTCGATTATGCTTGATATTGATAATTGTAACAAACTGTACCTATTATCTTATTTTTACTATTCAATCATTGAATAGCCCCTGCCATGTATTGTTTGAATATATCTATCTTTCTTCTCGCACTTTAACTTTTTTCTTACATACCCAATATATAAATCCACTACATTTGGATTTACTGCTACTTCATATCCCCAAACCTGGTTCAAAAGTATTTCACGACTGAATATTGTATTTTTATTCTTGATTAAAAATACAAGTAAATCGTACTCGCGCTTAGTAAGTGAAAGATTTTCATCACCTTTTGTCACAATATTGCGAGATGTATCAACAAAGAGATCTTTAAACCGAAACAAGTTTGTCTCGGTTTGCTGGATACCGTCACCTCTTCTTAAAATAGCTTTTACCCTTGCTACTAATTCTTCTTTCACAAATGGTTTTCTTATATAATCATCTGCTCCTGCTTCTAACCCTGCTATGCAATCTTTGCTAGAAATATTGTCGGTCACAATAATTATCGGTGTCGTTTTAACAAATCGTATTTGTCTGCAAATTTCTGGTCCAGATATACTTAATGAATCCCAATCCAATACGATAATATCCCAATCTTGCTCATATACTATATTTAAACCTTTGTTTTCATTGTGAAGTGTTAAAATGAAATAGCCTTCTTGCTGTAGACCGCTTACGATTTTCTTTGCTAAAGACCGTTTATTCTTAATTACTAACACCTGCTTCACCGATGGTTCACCTCTACTTCAACATAACTTAGTTAGATAAAAGAATGTAAGATTTATAAATCTTACATTCTTAAAAAATCTATTATAACAGCTTATCAGGAGAACTCTGTAAAATTTTATAATAAATATGAGTAAAAACACAAAATATATGAAAGTTTAAATAAATCTTATTTAATCATTAAGGGGCCCATCGACAAAACGCGGAAATTATACGCTAACGATCATTTTGAGGATTTAAATCCTATTAACCCTTCCCTTCTCAAACTATTCGCTTCTATGGTGAAAGAACCTTTTAGAAAAGAAAAAACCTTCCTTTCTCATGCTATGGATCATACAAACTGAATACTTCTCTCTTACGCACTGCTCCCTTTTCTTTACTGAAGTTTACTCGCCCTTTTTTACACCAATTTCTCAAAATCCCCTTTACATAAGAAAATGTTCGCTTATTGTTTTTAAACGCAATTTTAAGTGCCTCTAGTACTGAGCTTTCTGAAACTCTTTGCATCCACCCCTTTAATTCCTTCACGATATATGGAGATAAACTACTAATATTTTGTTCGTAAAACTTGTAAATGTCACTATGTGTAGTGGCATCCTCTTCTCTTTCTACCTCTTCCGTATCGTCCTTCTCTTGAGTAATTTCTTGTTGTGAATTACTACTAATCTCTTCCTCTGGCATACCAAAATACTGAAGTAATAACGGAATCTTGCATTCTTCCTCAAGACATTTACGTAAAAACTTATGTAGGAACTCTTTACTTTTCACCGTTTTCAGCTCACGTAATACACATTTCTCTATGTTCGCATTAAAAATAGGATTATAGTGTAACCAATTTATTATGAATATCTCTTTCGTTTCCGCATCATATAAAATCTTCCCGTATTCCACAAATCGGTTCAATAACTTCTCAACAGTTTCCATACTGTAACCTGTTTCAAGTTCTGCCAAACGCTTCGGTAATATGTAAATACCACATTGCTTCGTTTTCGTACCAGTTAACAAATATATGTAAAAATAACGCTCCTCTGGCGTTAAATCTAATATGAATTCATCTTGCCAAAAGTTCACCTGCACATTACGGTATACCGCCATATGTTTCCCTCCACTCTTTGCTAGTAAATAGGAAGATTTTAATCCTTCAATATAAATATAGGAATGGGCAAACGGTTTTGGCATTTGAATTACAATTTTTTTTACTACTACAACGACGGTTTTATTTTTTCGCGCTTTGTTGTTCTTGTAGTTGTTTTTGTTTTGTATTGTTTTTTCTTAGTGATTTATTACTTGGTAGGTGCTTATGAGGGGCTTGGAAGGGGCTTATATAGTGTTTCTCATCTAATAATTTTGATTAGGTCTCCCCTACATTTCCTTACTGTAATATTCCCAAAATTATAGATAACTAGTAACAATTACAAAATCAAAACTTTCAAAATGACTAACATGATTCGCCAAAACGAACAAAATCCGCTATGAATCATTTTCTAAACACTGTGGCAATTTCATATGTGCCACTACATAAAAAGGCAGTCGAGACTGCAAGAGAAGTTGGTATAGTAGAAGTAAAACGTGACAATAAAAAAAGTAGTTTTCTAAATGCTTACGAAAGTATTCAGAAAGAACTTGATAGAGGAAGACTTGGGTTCAAACGTAAGTATGTAAGATGTTAAAAAACAGCAAAAAGGGGTATCAATCTTTCTTGATTTACACCCCTTTTTGCTTTGATTACTGAACTTTCTCCTTAGAAATCATTCCTTTACCTCTGGACAACTTATATGTTAGAAATTTATCCCGCATTAACGCCCGATTGGTGAAGGCTAATAATCAGTAGGGGATGCCCCCCACTGATTAAAGTTTCACTTTATAAACCCTATCTCTTTTCTCATCACTTTTGACAAAAATAAGCTTTCCTTCTTTAACAAAACCTTCTAATAGTAAGCATACTTGTCCATATGCTTTAGGCTTATTCGTTGTGAATCTTTCATCTGATATTTTGCCAGATCGTATTAATTGTTCGCATAGCTCAAGTGCACTTATTTCTTCAGAATCCACTAATTCCAATATATCTTTTTGTAATGGTGATAAAGGTACTAGTATATCAGCTACCCCCACCTTTTCTTTTTCTTTTTCTTTTT
>NZ_BOQD01000496.1 GCF_018332515.1 Bacillus hominis
TAACTGCATCTTTGTTAATTTCTGTAGCGAATTTAACTTCTACTTCTTTAGAGTTTAAAACTTTCACTGACTCAACTTTAGCTTCTTCTTTTTGTCCGAACTGCATGTCAGTCTTAGCAATGAATTGAGCTGCTTCTGCTTTAGTTACAGTTTTTTCAGGCTCCCAAGTAGTTGCAGTAGTACCTGCAGAAATTCCTAATTCAACTAGGATGTTAGCTTTTGCTTTACCCCATGATTTTTCTAAATCTGAGAATTTAGTTTCTGGAGTACCAGTTACTTTAGAATCTAATTTGTAAGCTTCTACAAGCATAGATGCCATTGAAACGCGGTCCATTTTTCCGTTAGGATCGAAGATGCCGTTACCTTTACCTTTAACTACACCAGCTTTTTCTACAGCTGCGATGTATTTTACAGCCCAACCTTCTTGAGCGTCAGTGTAAGATGGTTTAGCGTTCTCTTCGATTGGTAAGTTTAAGATTTGAGCCATCATTGTAGCTGCTTCTGCACGAGTTA
>NZ_BOQD01000497.1 GCF_018332515.1 Bacillus hominis
AACAATGTCCGATGAAGGATTATTTTGAGATTATATAATGATTAATGGTTTAGTAATAAGTTATTGTTTGATGAATTATCATACTAGTTATTTATTTAATTTGATAATGAAATGAATAGTTTTAGATGGAATTTCTAATTGTGAAAAAATAGAGGGAAGCGAAAGCTTCCCTCTATTCAATTTTAGTGAATGTAAGGGGTTGAGTACTTAAAGTTGCAGGAACATGTAATTGAAGGATCGGAAACTCACCCTTCACATTCATTTCATAAGCGAATAAAAGTCCCATTTTCATTTGGAACAAAATAATTGATGCAGAAAAAATATCATAATGGTGGTGTTTTAGCTGGAACTCCATATCCAAAAATTGTACATGTAAGGAATTATCTTGTTTAAATACTTTTAGTCTTCCATAAGCAGGATGCTCAAAAGTTCCAGTATAGTCATCTAATGTATGAGAAGGAGTAGTCTCTTTTATTGCTTCAGGAAGTGATTCAGTTGTCTCTTTCATCATTTCTTTCATTTTTTCGCTATCTTCTACAGCACGTTCATGCCAGTCGATATATTCTAGTCCGAGAAGTTCGTCGTAAATATGCTTTGTAATATAAGTAGGAAGTAAAGTTTGTCCAGAATTTGTTAGCACGATTATACCGATATTTTCATTTGGCATGAATGACGCAAGTGCAGAAAACCCATCAATATTACCGCCGTGATGAATCATTTTATAACCGCGGTAAGCGCTAATAAACCAACCTAGTCCGTAGCTATTTAATGGTGATTCACTTGTTGATAACATTGGTTGATCCGGTATTGGAGTATGCGGTGTATACATTTCTTGGAGTAGTTCAGTAGAAATCAAATCATGATTTTCTCTTTTTCCTTCGTTTAAATGAAGCAGAACCCATTTTGCCATATCTTCAATGGTAGAGTTAATACATCCGGCAGCTCCAACTGTATCGATATTTCGGAATGGGATTTCTTTCATTTCACCATTTTCTTCAGCGTAAGGTAATGCATAATCATCTGTATTTTGTGAGTCTGTAACAGAGAAGTTTGTATGTCTCATATTTAAAGGTTCTAAAATATGTTCTGTAACGTATTGCTCCCACGTTTGATTCGTAATGTTTTCCACAATATAACTAATTGTCGCATACATTAAGTTGTTGTATAAAAATGCTGTGCGGAACGGTGCATCAAGTGATAAATGTTTTATTTTTTCTACGATATCTTTTCGAGATAAGGAAGAGCTGTACCAAAGAGCATCGTGACGACTTACCCCAGTACGATGAGAAGCTAAATCTCGTCCTGTAACTTGCGAGTTAGCGAGCATATCGGATAAAGAGAAGTTAGGTACGTAAGTTTGGACAGGAGTATCCCAATTAAACTTTTTTTGCTGTGCTAATAAGCTTAATGAAAGCGTACCGAATGCTTTCGTCGCAGAACCGATTGCGAATCGTGTCTGCGGAGTAACAGCCTCTTTTTTCTCTAGGTTACGATAGCCGAAACCTGCTGAAATAATGATCTCACCATCTTTTATAACAGCTACAGCAGTGCCAGGAACGTGTAAATCTTTCATCATCTCTTCGACCTTATGTTGTAACGTACTTAAAACAGGAGTTTTGATTTTAGACATGCTTCCAACCTCCAAATATAAATTTTATGTTCCGCACTATACTTTCTGTAATAGAAAAGTGAAAACCTTTTTTAATATTGAAAGTTAATAATTTTGTAAGAAATATTGAAAGAATTTTTATTAATTTGGATTATTAAATTCGCTGTTTTTCATGTTATGATAAATCTCATATAAGATTGAAA
>NZ_BOQD01000498.1 GCF_018332515.1 Bacillus hominis
TGTTATCTAGTTTTGAAAGAATATAAAAAACTTGTTGACTTTAAAAGTTAAATAAGTTATAATGATTCTTGTCTTAAATGAATACAGTCTGGTAATGATGGCAGAGAGGTCACACCCGTTCCCATACCGAACACGGAAGTTAAGCTCTCTAGCGCCGATGGTAGTTGGGACCTTGTCCCTGTGAGAGTAGGACGTTGCCAGGCAAATGGAGGATTAGCTCAGCTGGGAGAGCACCTGCCTTACAAGCAGGGGGTCGGCGGTTCGATCCCGTCATCCTCCACCATTTAGCCGACTTAGCTCAATTGGTAGAGCAACTGACTTGTAATCAGTAGGTTGGGGGTTCAAGTCCTCTAGTCGGCACCAGAAAATCATGGCGGTTGTGGCGAAGTGGTTAACGCACCGGATTGTGGCTCCGGCATTCGTGGGTTCGATTCCCATCAGTCGCCTCATTTTTTCTTTAAATAATTAATATGCGGGTGTGGCGGAATTGGCAGACGCACTAGACTTAGGATCTAGCGCCTTTGGCGTGGGGGTTCGACTCCCTTCACCCGCACTTTTAATAAAATAACTCATACATGTCTTGCGGAAGTAGTTCAGTGGTAGAATACAACCTTGCCAAGGTTGGGGTCGCGGGTTCGAATCCCGTCTTCCGCTCCAATTTTCAATATGACATGCCGGGGTGGCGGAACAGGCAGACGCACAGGACTTAAAATCCTGCGGTGGGTGACCACCGTGCGGGTTCGACCCCCGCCCTCGGCACCATATGCGCCCGTAGCTCAATTGGATAGAGCGTTTGACTACGGATCAAGAGGTTAGGGGTTCGACTCCTCTCGGGCGCGTTTT
>NZ_BOQD01000499.1 GCF_018332515.1 Bacillus hominis
CTCGTGTGAGTAGGCTTTTTTGTTTGTTGAGGTAGTAAATGGAGCTCTTTATTTATTGTGCCTTTTCAATTACGATGCGAAATGAACCGAACGCTTGTTGACTGACATAATTTTCTTTACTAACTTTATAAGGAAGTGGAAAAGCAACTAATTGGAAATTACTTTCTTGTTCCACTGTAGGTAATGTGAAATTAAAAATTTGTCTCGTTTCAGGTGCGACAGTAGTATAAGCTACTTTTTTGTTATTTAATAGTTCAACTTGTTCCCAATCTTTAAAGGCCACGATTGTATAACTCATTTCTTCTTTTGTTTCATTACCATTAGATATAGTTAGCTCTTTACCTTCATTCTCAGAAAATACTGTTTGTAATTTCTCCTCATTTCTAGTAATAAACAATGGTTCATAAAGATCATCTTTTAAAACAGTTTTCGGCTGTACAGGAGTAGATTTTATTGTTTCATTTCCTTTTTGATAAGTATTAATCGAATAGCGCATACTTAGTATCTCTTCT
>NZ_BOQD01000500.1 GCF_018332515.1 Bacillus hominis
GCTGTCGGCTCATCTAATATAATAAGTTTTGGGTTTGTTATAAGTACAGATGCAATAGTAAGCCTCTTTTTTTGTCCGTAGCTTAATGCCTGAATTGGCCAGTTACGAAATGGGTATAATCCACAAATTCTTAAAGCTTTTTCGACTCTACTCTCAATCTCATCTTTTGAAACTTTTTTTAATTTTAATGAAAATGAAACTTCTTCTAAAACAGTGGGCTGTGTAATCATTTGATTTGGGTTTTGCATAACGTAAGAAATAACTTCCCCGCGTTTACGAATAGACCAAGAATTTATATTTTCTCCATCGAATGTTATTCTTCCATTCTTTGTTTTATTTATTCCTATAAGAGTATGAGCTAATGTCGATTTCCCTGCTCCAT
>NZ_BOQD01000501.1 GCF_018332515.1 Bacillus hominis
TACCCATTCCAGGGAAACCGCCCATACCCATTCCAGGGAAACCACCCATACCTGTTCCAGGAAAACCGCCCATACCCATTCCAGGGAAACCTATAATACGGTGAGAATATAATGTCATGTTTGCACCTACTTTTTATAAATATTTTATATTCTTTTACATGTTATGCTTAAAGAAAATGAAAGAGCTTATTCTCATTTGAAATTAGGCAGACTAACTACTGATAAGAGGGTTTTAGGTCAATTAGTTGGCGGGACCCCATTGCTAGCAACTTAAGAAATTGGCATTTCCCCATATCAAAAAAAATGAACTGAATTATTATAAATAACTCTGGAAAGATAAAGTTTTCATTTTGGGGATACTTCAAAATATTAGCCTGATGGACATAGGTATCACCACATGTCCATGGATTAAAGAAAGAGCCTATTATTAAACTGTACCCTACTCTTTGGGTCGGAAGAGGTGCTATAGATGAATGTAAAGACATATAGGGCTCAAGTGTTTTCTTGGTCTAAGGAAGCCAAGGTAGAAATAGTAGAACTCATTTCCGCCGGCATAGGTATGGCCGGACCTGTTCTGTTCGCCACAGTTCTAGGCTATCCCGCTCTTGGTTTTGCTGCATCGGTCGGCAGTTTGGCAGTCAGTAGCGTGAAAGTCGGTTCGAGTTTTATAAATCACGGGAAAAAGTTGGTATCAGCGTTGATATCAGTAGTGCTCGCTGCGATTGCTGCTGTTCTCTCTTTCGGACATGGCTATCTGACATTTGGAGTCTTGATCCTGCTGGTAAGCCTTGCTGCGTTAATTGGCGGATATAGTCGTGCCTTGGCGGCGGCAACAACAAGCTTTGTCGTATTCCTGATCATCATCCTCAACATGGTCGACCAGACTGAGTACCGGATGGAACTAATTTTTTCAATCTTAGCAGGGGCGATTTGGACCGTCAGTATCAGCTTGGTGCTAGGCATCTGGGTACACCGTTGTTATAAATCATCGTTGGATGGAGATGTGAAAGGCCCAACATCGAAAAAAATCATTCTATGGCGGAATTCTCTTACACACCTATCCGGTTGGCAATTCCCAATCAGGCTCGCATTATGTCTAGGTATAGCTGAGGGATTGCGAATACTTTGGCCCGAGCACCACTTCTATTGGATCGCAATTACCGTAGCGATCCTTACTCAGCGGAAAATAGAACTCTTTCCAATCAAAACAACACAACGAGTGCTTGGTACAGTAATCGGCGTGATTGTTGCGAGCTTGCTTCTCGCAACTAGTCTACCAATTTGGGGGTTAGTTATAAGTATCGGGCTATTCGCAGGTGTTCGACCTCTTCTAAAGGTTCGAAATTATCTTGTATACTCTGCAACCATGATTCCGCTCATTATTTTGATTATGGAAGCCGGCAAGCCGTTCCAGTTTATCATTCTGTTCGACCGTGTATTTGCAACCCTTATCGGTGCAGTCATCGTGATTGCAGTGAACTTGATATTCAGTAGAGCGATGGCGAAATCAGTGTAAAGGTGGTTATCTAGCGAAAGATGCTTTAATATTTCGGGTATCTTTTTCAGTCTTTTATATTATCGGGTTTAGGTAGGAAATGAAGATGCACTCTTGCACTTGCAATCATTAGAATTACAGCTTTCAATAGATAAATCTTCACCCGGGGTATCTAAAAAACTCAGAGTGGCCCTTCATCCCTAGAATCGTTTCTATACCCGACAAACATTAAATAAAG
>NZ_BOQD01000502.1 GCF_018332515.1 Bacillus hominis
AAATAATCCGGGTTAGTAATTTGAAGTTCGAATAAATATACAAAAATGAACTATTTCGTCGTATATGTTACTAACGCTTTTTGAATACTTAATATGCTATCATCGCCTTTAAATTCTTTCGTAATTGGCGCGTTCAAACTAGACACCCATATTTTAAGTTCTGCATCTAAATCAAAATGCCCAGCTGTTTCAATACTAAATTGTGTAATACTTTTATAAGGGATAGAATGGTATTCTGTTTTTTTACCAGTTACTCCTTGTTTGTCTACTAAAATAAGACGGCGATTTGTAAATACGATTAAATCACGAATTAATTTATAAGCATGCTCAACTTTCTCATCATCTAGCATAATCTTTTCTAAATCACGTTCAACGCTTTCTGTACTCGCACTTGATGCATTTCCTAAAATACCACTAAATAAACCCATATGAAATTCCTCCTTTATAATATGTGGAATGAGTTTCTTATATTGTACCATGCTATTGGATAAGACATTATGACATAAGTTCAATAGTTTTTCGTTATTGTTGCAATTAATTTATATAACCTCATCCTAAAATCTTGTGCTAACATGTAAGTAAGAAAACAGAAGCAGAGGGATTGAGCATGAAGAATATCGGTTTAGTATTAGAAGGCG
>NZ_BOQD01000503.1 GCF_018332515.1 Bacillus hominis
TCTTTTAATTTATCTTTTCCTTTTAAGTTTACAACGATGCGATATGTCGTTGAGTCTTGGACTAATACTTTCCCGTTTTGATCATAAATTGTCCCGCGATTTGCTTCAAGAACTCCATTTTTATTTTGTTGTTCATTCGCAAGATCTTTTACATTAACATTATGCACGACTCCTACTGCTTGAATATAAAATATACGTAAAAGCATAGTAAGAAACAAAACAATAAAAGCAATCATCATATATCGAGCGCCTTTATTCGTTTGAAGTTTATGCATACTTATCTCCTTTCTTTTCCAATGTATTAATGCAAAGATGCGCTACTTAATA
>NZ_BOQD01000504.1 GCF_018332515.1 Bacillus hominis
CAAGAAATGTGTTCAATAAGAGGTGAAAAAAATGATGCGTACAGATATGCGTATTGTGAAAACAAAAGAGGCGTTGCATAACGCATTATTAGAATTATTAAACGAAAAAACTTTAGAAGTCATCTCCATCTCGGAAGTTTGCAGAAAGGCAAAAATAAATCGCGGAACATTTTACTTGCATTATAAACAGGTAGAAGATTTATTTGAGGAGTATTTTAAAGAAATTACAGCAGATTTGACACGTTCTTATCAAGAACCTTATCGCTACGTATCAGTTTTGAAAACTAGTAAATTAGATCCTTCTACAATTCGGATTTTTCATCATATCGAAAAATATAAATCATTCTACAGAATTGTTTTTTCCAAAAAGGTTCCTTTAATGTACTATTATTTATTTTTTGAGGAAATAAAGCATTTGTTACTTCAAGATAAAGAGGCTTTGCTTAAAGAAGGCGTGAACCATTCACTTTATTGTTCCTACCAAGCGAATGCGATTATTGGCATCATTATTGAATGGTATCACAATGATTTTTCTTATAGTACAAGTTATTTAAATGATCAACTTGTTCAATTTTTAAATATGAGAGTAGATGGTTAATGTGAACTACTCGCCACTTAGCAAAGCTTGAAGTGGGAGCTTCCCAGTTCCACGACGAAAGTAACCTTTCGTCTCCCTGAGCGTTGGACGCTCTTTTGGTACGGTTGATATTTTACGCAGGAACCGAATGGCTTGGTTTTGGCATTCTATTTTCTTCCTGCAACCTTCTATA
>NZ_BOQD01000505.1 GCF_018332515.1 Bacillus hominis
ATGCTTCTATAACAATAATGTTTTTCTACAAAATAAAAAATGTACATATTTAATGTACATTTCTACCTAAGCTTGTATACCTTTTCTATTTTATTTCATATATATACTATATATCGTTTTTAGAAAGGAGTGACCTATATGCCTCAAAAAGAAAATCTATCAGATATTATGCGTTTACTAGCTGGCTTTTTGTTATCATTAAAATTACTATTTACCTCTTTCGGAATAAACTTCATTACAAACGATCAAATTGACGCTATAGTAAATATTATTTCATTTCTATTCATTCTATATTTTGGATATAAAAATAATTATGTTGGAAAAAAAGGAGTAGAACAAAAGAAATTACTCAAGAAGCACAATCTTCATTAAAGAAGGAACCTTTCGCACGGGTTCCTTCTTATCATTTTCTGACAACCACTTCATTTGTTTGTAGTGGTCCATATGATACTCCTTTATATTGAAATGTATATGTAGCCTGAAATACTGAATTGGGAGGAGCTTTATCTTTATTTGCTTTTATTTTACAAATTAATTCTACCTTTTCACTCGGCGATAAATTATCGATTCGCCACCTTACAAGCTGAAATAAAAACTCACTTATTCCCTTATCTGCTTTTAAAGAGTTTGGGATATACGCGAAATAATCACGAATCATATGACTTACAACTACTCGCGAAATCATTTCAACGCCTTTATTTTCAACTTCAAGTCGAATAATTAGTATGTCATTAACATCATAGATCATCTCATATGAAAATTTTTCTTTATACATACTACGGATTTGCAATGTGACTGCTACATTGGATGCTTCCGTTTCCTTTTTAGAACCATCAATCCACAAAACCGGCTGTAACGGTATAGAATACCTTCCTTGATCCGAAATTTGTTTCCATATTTTCATAATATATTCACCTCATTCCAGATGTATCATCTATACAACTTTATTCTGCCTATCGATGCAATAAACTACACTTAGAAAAAATATTGAGCTTGTTACAAACCATCTTAGATTTTTCTTTTCCTTTTATCCTATTCGACAATATAAAGAAAAAACCATTTTTAATAGGTTGACACAGGTTATTCTTTATTAAATATTTTTTTACAATTTCCTTCCTTGACTACATAACAAAATAAATTCTTACTCTCTCTTTTGGTCAATATAATAAAGTGAAACTTTAATCAGTGGGGGTTTTGTCCATCCCCCACTGATTATTAGCCTTCACCAATCGGGATAAAATACTTTGGCGTAAGAAAACATTTACCTTTTA
>NZ_BOQD01000506.1 GCF_018332515.1 Bacillus hominis
AGCTAAAACTGCTCATGATGCTGCTGATAATGCAACAAAACAATTAGTGACTGATTATGAAGCTGCCAAACTAGCTGCTGCTGGTGACCCTACTGATGATACTTTAAAACAGACAGCTGCTGAGAAGAAAGCTGCAATGGAAGCTAATACTGTTGCTAAAAACTTCTATGAAGCTAAAACTGCTCATGATGCTGCTAGCCAAGAAACAAAAGACATCGTTGTAGCTTATAATAATAAGCTAGGTGCTCTTGATAATGATGCTAATAAAGCTATCTCTGGCTTTGACAAAGCAAAAGCTGCTTTCGACGAAAGTCCTGCTGCTAAAGAATTAGTTAAGACTATGGATGATGCTAAACAGGCTGCAACACAAAACACTACTGCAAATGCATATTTAGTTGCTAAAGCAGCTGCAGAATTAGCTCCGACTGATGCAGGTAAACAAGCCGATCTTGAAAATGCAACTAAAGCTTTAGAAAAAGACGATACTGCAAAAGGTTTAGTTAAAACTTACGAAAATGCTAAAGAAGCTCTTAATCCTGCAAATGCAATGCCACTAGATGCTGTTAAACAAATCGATTCAGCACTTAAAACAGTTGCTGACAACCGTGCAACTTTAGGTGCTACATTAAACCGTCTTGACTTTAACGTAAACAACCTTAAGAGCCAATCTGCTGCTATGGCTTCAGCTGCTTCTCAAATCGAAGACGCTGACATGGCGAAAGAAATGTCTGAAATGACTAAGTTCAAAATCTTGAACGAAGCTGGTATCAGCATGCTTTCTCAAGCAAACCAAACTCCACAAATGGTTTCTAAATTATTACAATAAGCCATTTGAGTTAGTTTCATGAAACAAACCTCTCTGCTTGCAGAGAGGTTTGTTTTTTCTATATAAAGTGAAACTTTAATCAGTGGAATCTTTATCCCACTGATTATTAGTTGAACCAATCGG
>NZ_BOQD01000507.1 GCF_018332515.1 Bacillus hominis
ACGGTATGTGAAATTATCAATTTACAAAAATAAAAATGCCATTCAGGCATCCTTATTTTTGCAAATACTCTTTCATTACGTAGTACAATACAGTTATTAAGACAATCGCTACAAAAAATGCGAATACGACCACAACATACCCGTCTTTATTTAGTAAAAAACATATGGAAATAGATATTATAAAAATCGGAAACACGAGACGCACCTTATCCTTCACTTCTTCTGTCGTATCTGTATGATGAAAATACTGTGTAATTCCTACCATAAGAGATGACAAAATAATTACCGACAATAGTAAAGGTCCTGGCATTCCGATCTCTCCTTTCTCTATTTCTAATTATATACAAACCCCACGCTCTTTAAAAGTTAGATAATTCAGCCTTTTTGAATTTTCTACATCCACTCTTTAATGGATTGTTACGCCACGCATAATAACACAATATAAGTTATACATATAATAGCGCCTTCAACACTATGATTTCAAATAATTGCGCTTACAGTAATGTTGTAATATTCCTCTTCATTCTCTGAAATCCTGCAAATATAACTCGTCAAAATATGCGATAAATAATAACACTAAACACCTAATTTAGACAAAAATTATAGAGGACATTTCAACATGTATCAAGAAATAAGAATAGAAAGATTAAGTAAGGGAGGATTTATAATGACTGAACACGTTTTATTTTCTATTAGCGAAAACGGCGTTGCATCAATTACTTTAAACCGTCCAAAAGCACTCAATTCTTTATCTTATGACATGTTACAGCCAATTGGGCAAAAACTTAAAGAATGGGAGCAAGATGAGCGTATTGAACTCATCGTTTTAAAAGGAGCTGGGACGAAAGGTTTTTGTGCAGGTGGTGATATTAAAACGCTATACGAAGCACGTTCTAACGAAGTTGCATTACAACATGCAGAGCAGTTTTTTGAAGAAGAATATGAAATTGATACATTTATTTATCAATACAAAAAACCAATTATCGCTTGTTTAGACGGAATCGTAATGGGCGGTGGTGTCGGTCTGACAAATGGAGCTACGTATCGAATTGTAACAGAGCGTACGAAGTGGGCAATGCCTGAAATGAACATTGGCTTCTTCCCTGATGTCGGTGCTGCTTATTTCTTAAATAAAGCGCCTGGATATACCGGTCGATATGTTGCTTTAACAGCATCCATTTTAAAAGCTCCTGATGTATTATATATTCACGCTGCTGATTACTTTATGACATCAGATTCATTACCAAATTTCCTTACCGCACTTGAAAATGTAAATTGGAATAAAGAAGATGTACATACTCATTTAAAAGAAGTTATTCGTACATTTGCAACTGCTCCAAACTTAGCTGGTAATCTTGCTTCTTCATTAGAAGAAATTAATTCGCATTTTGCATTCGATACAATTGAGGGAATCATTCAATCGTTAGAGAAAGATCAAAGTCCTTTTGCCCAAACAACGAAAGAAAAGCTATTATCAAAATCCCCTGTTTCATTAAAAGTAACATTAAAACAGCTTATCGATGGCCAAGAAAAGTCAGTTGAAGAATGTTTCGCGACAGATCTTATACTCGCTAAAAACTTCTTGCGACATGAAGATTTCTTTGAAGGAGTACGCTCCGTTGTAGTTGATAAAGACCAAAATCCAAATTATAAATATAAACAATTAAGTGATGTTTCAGAAGAAGATGTAAATCGATTCTTTAACTTACTTAACGCCTAAACAAAGAGGCAATATATTGTAGCTCACTTTCAGCTACTCTATATTGCCTCTTCTTTTCAGTTAAATAATTTTAAATATAATTTAATTTTATTTAACTAAAATGTATGTTAAACTAACGTTAATCGAATTTTCTAAAAACAACAAAGGAAGGCGGATAACATTATGGAAAATTTTTTTCTGTTTATTATTATGTCTATATGTCTTATTATTCTACCCGGTCCTGATACAGCAATGGCTACGAAAAACACATTGGTTGCTGGCAAAATCGGTGGCGTAAAAACTGTTTTTGGTACTTGTGTTGCGCTTTTAATTCACACTTTGGCTGCTGTAATTGGTCTTTCAGCACTTATTGTAAAGTCTGCTCTTTTATTTTCTATTTTTAAATATGTTGGTGCTGTATATTTAGTCTATATCGGTATTAAAGCTCTTTTAGCAGTAAGAAACACAGAAAACTTAAATACAAATGACGTTCCAATAAATAATGACAATAAACATACTTCTTGCTTTCGCCAAGGGTTTCTTACAAATTTACTAAACCCTAAGGTTGCAGTCTTCTTTTTAACTTTTTTACCACAGTTTTTAAATCCGAATCATAATACATTTATACAACTTCTCGTTATGGGACTTACTTATCTCATTTTAACAGTTATTTGGTTTGCTTTTTATATATTTTTAATTGATAAAATTAGTGCTTTTATGAAAAAACCGAAGACACAGCGTTATATTCAAGGTATTACAGGAATCGTCTTAATTGGGTTTGGTATTAAATTAGCCTTT
>NZ_BOQD01000508.1 GCF_018332515.1 Bacillus hominis
AACCAGCAATAACCACTTTCCTATTTACTTTCAATTTTTTTGAAATAAACTTTTGAAATCGATCCATCAAAAACGTGAGAATAAACGTAATTAATATTAAATTAATCATACTTTTTAATCCATACAATACAAGCACTAATATTATTAAAACGAGAAACCGTTGAAACCCTCTACTTCGAAAGAAATTTTTCACTTCATTCATTAAAAATTAACCTCCCCCTTCAATGGATGGAAATTGAATATATTACATTTTATGAACTTCTATAGACAATCTTTCTTACTAATTAGGAAGAATCCTTTTTTTCTTTTCTAATGTCGGATTTTTCATCTAATACTTTTCTAAAAATTATTTTCCAACTCTATATTTTAGGAGAACGTCTATTTTTAGATTGTTGCTCCTTAGTAGATTTTTCATATTGAAAAAAGAGAGTTATCTATTACTTAACTCTCTCTAGAAAAATGCTAACTGAAAAGCTTAATTA
>NZ_BOQD01000509.1 GCF_018332515.1 Bacillus hominis
CATCAAATGAACGAATAAGAGTGAAGCAGTTAGAAAGCGGAGAAAGAGTAAGGTTAAAAGAAATATCATCAAATGAACGAATAAAAATGAAGCAGTTAGAAAGCGAAGAAAGTAATAGAGAACAAGAGGACAGGATAAAATCAGTAGTAGTGGTATTGAAAGAAGAGAATCTTCCCGCTGCTGCTAGAGCAGGTATTGCTAGTATGGAAATCGAAAGATGAAATGTAACTGTTGATTAGATGAGCTAGATAAAAAATAAGTCGGATACAGAGGAGGAATTATTTAGATTTCTCCTTTTTAACTATGATAACTCCTACCCATGTATATCATCATTTTACGGAATGAAGTATGTTATAACAACTGCAATGCAACTGTAATTCTTACTAGGTGTGTGTATACAGCAAGGGAATTTGGGGCGTTACGAGTAGTCATGTGAGGATTGGGTTGTGTCATATAAGGTTTGAACTAAGGAGGGGGGATTTTCCACATTTCATAGAGGTATTATAACGGAAATAGAGATTAGTACCTCAACCTTCCCGCCAAGGTGTATGAAAATCTCTCGATATGAGACGTATTTACTTTCCTTCACTTAATGAACACAGCTTATACCTACCTATATTTTTATGGTGAATCCAATACACCACGGAAATTCCCCATTAAGTCTAATCGTATATTTCTCCACAAAATATTAGCTATTCATCGAAGCCAATACTATTAAGAATAAAAAACATCATTTTTCAAAAAAAAGTTCTTGACACGACTTTTTAGTTTTGATGACGAGAACCGTCAGCTTTTTGATGACGGATCAAGACCTAATTTCTCAATTCTTCGATTTGTATAATGATACTAGAGCTGATTCTTATTAATAGTAGGATCTTATTTAATTTATATGGTGTGCAAGATTAGTTGAAAAATTAGCGAATTTGTTCCTTACAGTAGGGAATAAAAACAGCAAAAACAGGACTGGATTTTCCTGAGGCTAAGGAATAAAAAATAAAAATTCCGTTCACTTCTTGCCTACTAATAATAGAGAAACAAGGAATAAGAAAGAAACAAATAATAAAAAGAAGCGCTTCGCTTTCTGATTTGATTGTTTGCTTGGTTTTCTTGAATTAGTGATAGAGAATAATCCGACTATTTAAAAGGAGGCAGCAAAATAATACGAAAAGAGGGGCAATATATTGTGTTTGAGAAAGATAATCAAGGTAAGTTTATCAAATTTGACAAAGAAGCATATAAAAGAGATTCGATGGAGTTATTTCTTTATAGTGTACTAAAGACTTTTGAGAATAAAGCAGGGTTTACTTCAATATCAGTAAAGCAACTGATAGAATATGCTAGTTTAGGAAGGTCACTTGTTTATAAGATTGAACAAGCATTAACTAATTTAATAGAACAAAAACTTATTACGGTATATGATGCAATAGATTTCGGAAATATTGTTGAGATGAGAAATATCAAACCTTCTGATATGTTTTACATCAAGGTTAGTGAGATGGTAGCGAATGATGATTCGTTTATCCAGATCTATACAAGTGAAATACTGAGATTTATTAGTGAAAAGATGAAAGGTACAAAGGTTGATATCTTTAAACAGTTCATATATATCTTGAAATTTGTGAATCAGGGTAACGGATACAGAAAGATAAGTTTTCCTAACATTTCTACCATTGCTAAGGATATTAATGTATCGGATCGATCGGTAAAGAACTATACTAAAATTTTGGAAGAGCATAGTTTTCTGTACAGTAATATTTTAATTATTGAAAAAGAGAAAATGAAGAAAGTTTATAGTAGACCGCAGCATTCACAGGATGTAGATGATGCAATTACTGAGTGTATAGCAAAGCAGACAAAAGAAATTAATATTAAACGACCTAATAATTTGGAAAGTAAATCCAAAGAGACACTAGTAAGTAGTAAGCGTAAAGCAAGACTGAAAGATCCTGAGCAAATGCTCTCTATTGATAAGAAAATTAGAGATGTGTTCAGTAACTATCAAGGTGAATTCAATGATAATTCAATACGTCAACTAAAAAAATATCAGGAGCAACATGAATCGGAAGTTTTAGTTAAAGCTTTGCATATTATCATGGATGGAAAAACTAGTTTGAATAATCCAACGGGATTTATACTGAAAGCATTAAAAGATAGTGATGCAATTAAAGAAGCTGAATGTCGCATTAAACGCTCTAAGGAGCAATCAGAGCGGATGGATAAAGAAGATAAAGTACCATCCTTTGATTATCATAAAGTTTGGAAAGCCATGAAGAAGAAACAACAAGAGAAGAAAGGTAAAGAGAACAATCAAGGAGGGCAAGAAAGAAAGGCTATTTCTGAAATAGAAGTATTGTTAGAAGAACCAAAGGTTAAACGACTGAACCAAGTTGGATTATATCCATATATGCCAGAATGGAAACGAGAGGGATTTAGTAGCCGAGAAGATTACGAAAAGGCTATGGAAGCGGAGAAAATGAAGAAGTTATTGGCTAGTTTGCAAATAAGTTAGTATTTTTGCCAAAGGGTATGGATTAATCATATCCTTTTGTTATGTCTAGATATTCTTAATAAAACTGTGATATTATTATGAGTTCTTTTATAAGCCTGATATAAAAATATGTGTATCTTGATCCTAAGATAAGATTGGAGGTTAAATATCGTAACCTAACTAAATGGGATTCCTGAGAATCCCTAGCTTTGTGGAGTGGGCTAATTAGTTCTCCACTTTACATATTTAATTGAATAAATATTTATCCAACATGCTTTTATTTATCGACTAAATAATCATTCAGTTTTACTAAATCCCCTATCCCTAACCTTATTTTCAAATTACTAATAGCTATAGCAATTCCGACAGGGGACAAAGAACAATGTGAAATAGAAGAAACATCCCAACTTTTTGCTAAACGAACGAGTTTTGGAAAAGACGTAAATTCAGGATGGGAATTAAATTGTTC
The DNA here is from genome assembly GCF_018332515.1 of Bacillus hominis. Lineage (GTDB taxonomy): Bacteria > Bacillota > Bacilli > Bacillales > Bacillaceae_G > Bacillus_A > Bacillus_A hominis. The sequence continues at coordinate 2,958 of NZ_BOQD01000509.1, forward strand.
AATTAAAAATTTTAACGTTCCTGAATTTTTATCCATTGTAATACATCCACTATATATTAAATGCTCGTAAAACATTCTGCCTTGAGGTATGTTAATAATATCAAGGAATTTATCAAAAAAAGTGTCATAGTAAAATTCAAAAGGAGGGTTA
>NZ_BOQD01000510.1 GCF_018332515.1 Bacillus hominis
CGATTAACGAATAAAACACTACTGAAATAGTGAAAAGGTAAATCGCATGAAGAAAGTTCTTTTGTAATTATCTAAAAAACTGACAATCTGTATTTTCAGAATGTACATAAACGAATTTATCTTTTTGTATTTCCAAATGATTGAATTGTTCGTTATGAAGTGAATTCATACAATTCAATCGATATTACGATATAAAAAATTATGAAGGAAGTGATTTAAGCATGGATACGCTCGAATTGGCACGAATACAATTTGCATCTACAACGATTTTTCATTACTTTTTCGTTCCGCTGTCTATTGGTTTAGCTTTTATCATTGCGTTAATGCAAACGTTGTATGTGGTAAAGGGACAAGAAGTTTATAAGAAGATGACAAAGTTTTGGACACAAATATTCCTTGTTAACTTTGCAGTAGGTGTTGTGACAGGTATTTTACAAGAATTTCAGTTTGGTATGAACTGGTCAACATATTCACGTTTTGTTGGTGATGTTTTCGGACCGTCACTGGCAATTGAAGGTTTATTAGCATTTTTCATTGAGTCTACATTCCTAGGTTTATGGGTATTCGGTGAGGATAAACTTCCGAAGCGAGTTCACCTTTTATGTATTTGGCTCCTCTCAATTGGAACAATGTTATCAGCATTTTGGATTTTAACTGCAAATGCATTTATGCAAGCTCCAGTAGGATATGAAATGGCAGCAGATGGCCGTGCACAAATGAATGATTTCTTGGCGATTATTCAAAATCCACAATTATGGGTGCAATTCCCGCATACAATTACAGCGGCACTTGCAACAGGCGCATTCTTTATTGCTGGTGTCAGTGCATGGAAAATTGCAAAACAACAAGAGACGGAAGTGTTTAAGAAGTCTTTCCGAGTTTCTATCGTTGTTGGAACAATTTCAACAGCATTGGTATTATTTTTCGGTCATGCACAAGCGCAAAATTTAATTAAGACACATCCGATGAAAATGGCTGCAGCTGAAGCGTTATGGAATACGAGTGAGGATCCAGCGCCATTTACAGCATTTGCGAAAATTGATACAGAGAAGAAAGAAAATTCGTTTGAAATTCAAATCCCTTATATGCTAAGTCTATTGTCATACGATAAATTTAGCGGTCAAGTAGAAGGGATGAATCAAATTCAAAAACAATATGAAGAAAAATATGGACCTGGAGATTATATTCCTCCAGTACACACAATGTTTTGGAGTTTTAGAGCGATGGTAATGAGTGGAACATTCATGCTTCTTCTAGGAGCATACGGATGGTTCTTATCAAGAAAAGATCGCTTAACTGAAAAACCTTGGTATTTAAAAATAATGGTATATGCAATTGCACTACCGTTTATCGGTAATACAGTAGGATGGGTTATGACCGAAATGGGACGTCAGCCGTGGGTTGTCTTCGGTGTTATGAAAACAGAAGATGCTGTATCTCCAAACGTTACATTTGGAGAAGTATTATTCTCTCTTATTTCATTCACATCACTATATTTAATTATCGGAGGAATTTCTATTTACTTATTCGTTCGTATCATTAAAGGTCATGCGAATAAGAAAGCGAAAAAGGATTATCAAAGCCATGATCCATTTGATAAGGAGGAAGAGTATGTTATCTCTTAATGAATTGTGGTTTCTAGTTATCTCAACCTTATTCGTTGGATTCTTTGTACTTGAAGGTTTCGATTTTGGTGTAGGAATCGTTTCAAGGTTTTTAGGAAAGAATGATTTGGAAAAGCGTATATATTTAAATACAATTGGACCGTTTTGGCACGCTAATGAAGTATGGCTTGTTTGTGCTGGTGGCGCTATGTTTGCGGCATTTCCGCATTGGTATGCAACTTTATTTAGTGGGTTCTATATTCCGTTTGTGTTTATGCTTCTTGCATTAATTATAAGAGGTGTTTCCTTTAAATTCCGTGCGAAAATAGAAAACCATAAGTGGAAAAGTTTCTGGGATTGGGGCATGTTTACTGGAAGCATGCTACCTCCTATACTTTGGGGAGTTGCAATTGCAAACTTTATGACAGGTGTACCAATTGATGAAAGTAAAAATATGGTAGGCGGATTTATGAAATTACTTCACCCATTTGCATTACTTGGAGGAGTTATGTTTCTTCTTCTATGTATTGTTCATGGTTTGCAATTTCTTACTATACGTACAACAGGAAAATTACGAGAACGCGCACGTATTGCCGCAACAAAGATTGCACCTTTTGCATTAATAACACTTCTTGTTTTTGCAGCTGTAGGGTTATGGAAAACAGATATTTTCACTGCACATGGTTCAGAGTGGCTAATGGTTCCGATTGGAGCTTTTGTAGCACTATTTGTTTCTACTTTATTAAATAAAAGAAGAAGAGATGGTTGGGCCTTCTTTATGACGAGCTTAACAATCATTTTGCTAAGTGCAAGTGTGTTCATCGGTATGTTCCCGCGTGTCATGATTAGCTCATTAGGAGCGGTAAATGATTTGACAATTTATAATGCGGCATCAGGACCTTATGCATTAAAACTGATGAGCTATTTTTCTCTTGCTATTTTACCATTTGTTATCGGTAGTCAAATATGGAGTTTCTATGTATTTAGACAACCTGTTAAGTCAGACAAAGATTTGGAGTACTAATGAAAAGAAAAAGAGGACTTCCGTCGTATCCTGGTAGCCGAGTTTTATATGTAACTTTAAGTCTTATTAGCATTTTAGAGGCGTGTAGTATTATTGCACAGACAGTGTTTTTAGCACGAGCAATCACATTTTTATTTCATGGAGAAACAGTGCAAGCTGTGCTAAATGAAACTGTTTATTTTGGGATCACGTTTGCAGCACGCCAAATGTTGGTGCGAACATCGCAAATATTGGTTGAGCGTTTCGCTGAAAAAACAGGATTTGCATTACGTAAACAGTTAATAGAAGCATATTTTACGTTAGGGCCGAGATTTGTCCAAACGAATGGGACTGGTCATCTGGTTACTTTATCGATAGAAGGTATTGAGAAATTTAAAACATATATTGAATTGACAATTCCTAAAATGATTAGAAGTAGTATCGTACCAGTAATAATCGTTCTATATGTTTTTACACTAGACATTGAGTCGGGAATCATTTTAGTTGTAACAATTCCAATTGTGATCATATTTATGATCCTTCTAGGATTAGCAGCGCAGAAAATGGCGGATAGCCAATATGAGACATATCGTGTACTTTCTAATCATTTTGTAGATACGTTAAAAGGATTAGAAACATTAAAGTATTTAGGGAAAAGTAAACAGCACGAAGGAAAGATTGAAAAAGTAAGTAAACGATATAGAAAAGCAACGATGCGTACTTTGCGAGTTGCTTTTCTTTCTTCTTTTGCATTAGATTTCTTTACGAGTTTATCAATTGCATTTGTAGCAGTCGGATTAGGGATACGGTTAATAGATGGAACGATAATACTATTGCCAGCTCTTACGATTTTAATTTTAGCGCCGGAATATTTTCTGCCGATAAAACAAGTTGGAGCGAATTATCATGCTACATTAGACGGACAACTTGCAATGGAGCAAATAGAAGAAATTTTACAGAAACAAAAAGAAATAGAAAAGAAAGATTCAAATGTAGATATAGTATGGAATTCTTCTAGTAGTTTGAAATTACAAGATGTAAAAGTAAATA
>NZ_BOQD01000511.1 GCF_018332515.1 Bacillus hominis
TAATTCTACAGATAAATTATAATTAAATAAAATTAAAAGTTTTAATTTGTAAGTAAGTATTAATAATATAAAGAAAGTTATTTTGTAAATAATGAAAATAGGGTCGATACCTTACTCTGTAAAATGTATCGGTCTTGTACGATCGAATAGGCTCTTCAAGAGGATGAGCGGTTTATCCGGCTATTCGTGTCCGCCTTAAGGTTGAGAGAAGCGGGGAGAATAATAGTCCGTAAAAGTCCGGTTGGTGAGAGTCTTCCATCAGTGGAGGATAAAAAATCCTAACTTTCACTTGCACCTGCAATATTGATGGGTTTTTTTCTCCAAAAAACATTGGAAAAGCACAAGGGATTTGTGTTGCTCTTGCAAGCTCAACAAGTATTATTGCTCCGCTCGTATTCGGGTATTTCATCCAGTATGCAGCGACTGAGGCAATGGGATATTGTTATGGATTTCAAGTAACTTCTTTGTGTATGTTCGTTATCGAATTATTGTTTTGGATTGTTGTACGCCCCGTGAAGCAAAGTCACACAACAATAAAAGCAGAGGAGCAAGTAAGTATTTAAAAATCAATGATGGATCGAAGAGGGAAAGAAAGGAGTAAATATGAAAAGGAGGTTGCATAAATGGATCGTTGTGTACATTGTCATGAAGAATTAGCCTTTATGGAGCGGAATCGCAGTGAGTGCTGGAATTATCAAGAAAAGATGTCCGAGACTTACTCTGATGATCCTATTGAAATAGAAGATGAAGTAAAATAGGTTGTGCGACAGAATTTGGAGCTTCGCAGGTAGCAAAAAAAGCAAGGTACCTTCTGATTGAACCAACTCAAAATAAATATTTAAGTGCTTATGAATCACCAAGTCAATTGGAATGATTACACCTTTTATGACAGAGTGACAATTTTTTATTACGAAATCTGGAGTAAAGGTAATAGCTAAACTTTCGATGATGGCTTGGAGAACTCCATCCATATTGTTTGATGTGAATAGGATTTTTAAGGGCTTATATTTGTTAAAGAAATCTTGAACAAAATACTGCATAAACTCACCTTTATATGTAACGAGAGTTTGATTAAGTATACGATGAGGAGTTATGGTACCAAGAAACGCTAAGCTTCGTATCAAATTAAGTGTTCCCTTTGTGATAATCTTGCTACTGCAAAAGTTTATTATACTCACAGAACTTACCATTTCAATAGTAAACGATGTTTTGTTTGTTGAAATCGCAAATAAGAGGTACATAAATTCATACGAAAGTATGAAAAAACAGCTCAAATATGAGCTGTTTTCGTATAGTTTTTAGTTAACATATTTTATTCATTTAGGGTTTAGCGAAAAGGATACGTATTATATTTAAAACCCTCCGCCGCCACCCCAACAGCTACATCCGATAATAATTAGAAGGATGAATAGCACGATGAGTAAAGCAAATCCACCGCCGAAACCAGCGCAACTACCACCAAAGCTCATGTTTTTTCCTCCTTTTTAGTAAATTAATCTATATAACTAATGGATTACTTTATAAGATATGTTTTTATTTGGAAAAGGAGCAAGTCTTACTTCTAATTAGACAAGAGCCTGTAATCTGATTTAAATATGATATTCACTTTGTTTCATAGCGCTTTTTTGAAAATGCTAAAACAATATGGAAGTGTATAATAGGTGAACGTATTGTAAATGAAAGGGGTATGTAACTTACAATTACATTAAAATTTCTTTTCATAAATATATAATTTGTAAAAAAAGCCATTTTTTTATTTTTTTATGAGTGAAAATGTACTATAATTTTACAAGTAATATTATGGGAAAAGGGAGTTTTAGTATAGAGATGGAGATGGGACAATTACATAATAAAATAAAACACAAAAAGAAAGAGCTAATTCAACTTGTTGCTAGGCATGGATTAGATCATGATAAAGTTTTGTTGTTTAGTCGAGATTTAGATATACTAATTAATAAGTTTATGAATATGAAAGACAAAGTATATAAGTGATTAATCTTTAATTTTTATATTAGGATTATTTATTTATAAAGGAGAGAACAGTTATGGAACACTTACAAGAAGAGTTGTATAAACAAATAAAAGAAGAAAAAGGTGCAGTTACTATATTCTTAAAGAGTGGAGTAAGAATAGTAGGAGAAGTAGCTGGAGTAGATAGATT
>NZ_BOQD01000512.1 GCF_018332515.1 Bacillus hominis
AATTTTTCGAAATGGTTTCTTTTTTGCTTATAGAATTAAAATTGTAGTAAAAAAGCAAATCCCGCGTAACTTTTCACAACAAAAAATCGTTAAACAAAAGAATAGATTTTTTATCACGAATGGGGGAGAACTATGAAAATTCTAATACTAGGTGGTACACGATTTTTAGGAAGAGCATTTGTAGAAGAGGCTTTAAAAAGAGGGCATGAAGTTACATTATTTAATCGCGGAACAAATAAAGAAATTTTTCCTGAAGTAGAGAGAATAATCGGTGACAGAAACGGTGATGTATCAAGTTTAGAAAATCGAAAATGGGACGTTGTAGTGGATACATGTGGATTTTCTCCGCATCACATTAAGAGAATAGGAGAAGTACTAAAAAATAACATTAAACATTATACATTTATCTCAAGCATTTCCGTATATAAAGATTGGATCCCTCATCACATAAAAGAAGACTATATATTACAACCAGAACCGACGAGTAATCAAATGAAGGCTGTAGAGAATGGTGAAATATCTCCGTATGAGTATTATGGTGCGCTTAAAGTATTATGCGAAAAAGAGGCAGAGAAGTATTGGCCGGATCGCGTTTTACACGTAAGAGCAGGACTTCTTTCAGGAATGTTTGATTATACCGATCGCCTTCCATACTGGGTTCAGCGTGTAGCAAAGGGCGGAAAAGTGTTAGTGCCAGGAAGAAAAGACCGTCCAGTACAGTTAGTTGATATAAAAGATGTTGCGAGCTTTGGACTAAACATGGCAGAAAATAATAAAGCTGGTACATTCAATATAACAGGTCCAAATGATGAATTGACGATGGAAGAGCTATTAAATACGTGTAAAAAGGTTACGAATAGTGATGCTGAATTCGTTTGGGTTGATGAATCATTTATGCATGAGAATAAAGTGCAGCCATGGACGAAAATGCCATTATGGATTCCTGAAACTTTTGCATTAGAAGATGAAACAGATCCGTGGAAAGGTGGATTCTCTATTAGTATCGAGAGTGCCGTTAAAGAAGGGCTTACTTTTAGAAGGTTAGAAGAGACAGTTAAAGACGTGTATGACTGGATGAAGAGTATGGATGAATGGGAATTAAAAGCAGGTATTTCAGGCGAGAGGGAGAAGGGTTTGTTAGAAAAGTGGTATCAATAAATTTAGATGAGCCATTTGAATATACTTGATTGCATATAAGGAGGAGAAATGTTTATGCAGTGGTGGGAGAGTGGAAAGATAACAAATTAACCATAGTATCAATAAAAAACGCCGTATTACTAAAGAAACAAGGCGTTTTTCGTAT
>NZ_BOQD01000513.1 GCF_018332515.1 Bacillus hominis
AACAAGGCGTTTTTCGTATGTAAATCTACCATTCAATCGGTTCTTCCTCGTGCATTTCCTACAATTAAGGAAACATTTTTTTCAAGCCTTCTTCGTCATCATAATCGAAAACAAATTCTTTCAAAATCTTGGATAAAAGAATCAACGGAAATGAACTAAAATCAATATGGTTACTTATGATGGTTACGAGAAGAAGATGAAATCTTTTCATACTGTGCAATGGGCGATGGTGGAAATATGATTTGTTGTATTCCGGAGAAGGATTTGCTTGTAGTAATTGGGTCTGAAGTTATAGCAAATGCAGAGATAGATGGGAATTGATTGAGAAATATATTAATCCTTGTATACAGTCAAATAAATAATGTTAGTAAAAAGATGGTGTGAATTGGAGTTTCATACCATCTTTTTGTTTTATGACGGAAAGTTCAGGGGAATGTAAGGGTTATGTAAATAAATGTAAATATTGGGATTTTTTGATATAAGATTGTTTTTTTTATGTATAATGAGGACAAGGCCTGAAAATACTTAAATATTTAA
>NZ_BOQD01000514.1 GCF_018332515.1 Bacillus hominis
CTTTTATAATATAACATATTGGGAATAAAAATACAAAATGAAATAATGTGACACTTCAGTGAAATGAAAAAACCAGCTCCAGAAAAGGGGGAGCTGGTTTTTTTATTATTTAATAAAGCGTTTTTCAATGTCGTCTAGTAGTAGGTTAGCAGCCATTACACCGCCTGCTGTATTCCAAATAACATCGTCAACTTTGTATGCTTTTCCATTCTTTACTGCATTTAAGTTTTTGAATAGGGGATCGTTTATATACTCTTTTTCTAGTTCAGATCCTTTTTTCTCATTTCCTTTATCGAATGTGAAGTAGAATAATACATCGCCATCCATTGCTGAAATACGTTCTTTAGATACGTTACGTTCTGCGAAATCATTTTTATTTTGATCACCAGGACGCTTAAATCCAAGTTCTTTTAAAATAACGCCAGAGAATGTATCACCGTGATAAATACGAACATCACCAGGCATAAAGCGTACCATAGAAATTTCTTGATTTACTGTATCACCAAGTTTGCCTTTTAAATCTTCCATACGTTTTCCGTAATCAGCTAAAACCTTTTGACCTTCTTTTTCTTTATTTAA
>NZ_BOQD01000515.1 GCF_018332515.1 Bacillus hominis
AACAAGGCGATCAAAAATGATCGCCTTGTTCTTTTTAAAAATATAATAGTGTTTTTCGGATTTCATCAATAGCATATCCCTAAAAAGAGCGAATAACTCTACTATAACTAGACCGTATTATTACATTTGAATATTACTTATGAAATTTCACACGTTCTTCAAGTGGTTGGAATTCTTTTTCACCTGGTGCAGTTGTTGGATTACCAAATGGCATTTGTGCAATTAGTTTCCAATTAGCAGGAACATTCCATTCTTGTTTTACCTCATCATCAATTAATGGATTATAATGTTGTAAAGATGCCCCTAATCCCTCTGCTTCTAAACCTGTCCACACGACTAATTGGTGCATACCTGATGCTTGGTGTGACCAAATTGGGAAGTTTTCAGCATATGCAGCAAATTTTTCTTGAAGCGATTTAACGATAGCCTCATCTTCAAAGAATAGTACTGTTCCATAACCAGCTTTAAAGGAATCCATTTTTGTTGCGTTCCTGAAAAATCTCCATCTCCAACTACTTTTCTTAATGTTTCAGTTGTAATATCCCATAATTTATTATGAGCTTCACCAAATAATACAACTAATCGCGCAGTTTGAGAATTGAAAGCTGATGGAGTATGTTTCACAGCAAACTCCACGATTTCTTTAATTTTTTCATCTGATACTTGTACCTCTTTATTAATTCCATAGTAAGTACGTCTTTCTTTCAGTGCAGTATAGAAATCTTTTGTCATAATTCATTTCCTCCTAAGTTTTAATATTCTTCCAAATGATACATCTCGAAGATAATATGCGTTTAAATGAGTTCATTTTTGAATCATTGAACTCCATAACACCAATTGCCAGTCATTCTGAATCTAACTAAACTGCTTCATATTTAAACCAATTCAATTTACTAAAAAAGCACCTTATAACATCATTGATAAAATCTAGTCATCATTCAGTACTATTTTATCCATTCTCTATTAATGTATCCTGCTTGTTTCATATTTACACAAATATGAAAATAACCTTAAATTGATGGTCAAAAAAGCCAGGTAGCACGAATAACGCATTACCTGGCTTTTTACATTTTAAATTTAAATTCAACTAACCGTTCCTAATGAATAGTTGTAAAAACTATACTCATCGCTTATTTAATAATTAATATCTCATATGGATGTTGTTCCATAAATCTATTCTCCCAAGGAATCTCTAGTGACGTCCAATTTGACCCACCGTCTACTGACTGGTAAACACCTTTATTGCTAAATAGATAGAACGTCCCATCACTTGTTGCCTTTAATACTGGTATGATTGTGCCTTTAGGAGTTGGTAAACCTGCATTCATTTCTGTCCAAGACTGATCTTTTTCTTTCTTATAAATAAATGATTCACAATTTCCATTATTATAATCATGCGCTACGTGTGGATTTGAAGATGTCGCAATAATAATATTTTCCGGATCAGTTGGATTAACTGCCATTTGGTATGCATAATGGTGCTTTAGCCCACTACAAATATAGTTCCAAGTCTTACCTCCATCACAACTCTCCGCGTACTCTTGACCTGGTTCTTTCAAGAATGAATCCCCTAAAACCCCGTATAAACGATTTGGCGCATTGCGATGTGATTTAAGAACGTGAATATCTTGAGGATAGTTCCCCTCTTTTTCCTCAGTCCATGTCATACCACCATCTACACTTTTAATTAATCCACCTACCTCAATAGTCGTATAAATGATTTGCGGATTATTAGCATCAATTTCAATATGTTTTACATGGTGTGTATATGTTCGTTGAGGAAAGAACCATGATGAATATGATGGCATTTGTCGATAATCAGTTAGCAATTCAAAACTGTCTCCTCCATTTTTGGATACGAACATTGCGCTCGGTTCAGTTCCTACATATACAATCCCGTTACCGTCATCCCCCTTCGCTGGAGATACAGAAACTGCTGTAATAGCTCTCATATGAATAGAATTAGCTGGGAACACTTCACCAAATGAAGGTAACGTACCAATCGCTTCCCATGAACTTCCTCCATCTTTACTTCTCCATAATCCCCTATCAAAAGTACCACAATACATTCTTTCTGGGTCATATGGATCTGAAGCTAACGCAACTGGATTAGCACCTGCAAACTGCGATTGGACGCTCCATGTTGAGTCTTTTTTTTCTACGATTACAAGTTCTCTATCAAACGCTAAAATGAATTTTCCCATAACTAAAATCTCCTCATTTCATAATATATCTACTGTATTATTTAAATTTTTGCCATTACAAGTTAAGAGGTGGTATTTATGTGCTATAGCATATAAATAGTAATTTTTATTCCTTATAAAAAATATTTCATAAGGAATATGTGACTAA
>NZ_BOQD01000516.1 GCF_018332515.1 Bacillus hominis
TTTGATCTAAAAATTGATCTAAAAGAGGAACTGTTTGAGATTGTGGTTTCATAGATTCTAGGTCAATTGCTTGATACATCAATTCATCAAAATCATTGCTGAAATTCCGGGCTGTATCTACAAGCTTTCTTTCCGATGGATCAAGAAGATGACCAATAAATTTAGCATGGTCTGCCATAATCCTTAAAAAGAAAACATTTTCTTTAATAATAGCATCAGGAAGGGCATCTAATTTACCTTCATTTAATTCAATTAAACGTCTTCTAAAATAATCAGCTTCCCTACTTGTGTGGTCAACTAACAGTGGAAAATTATTTTGCCCTGGCAATTTACATGTGAGAATTAATCCTAGAATTTTTCGTTTAAATCCCCAAATATTAGTTGCAGCTTGTTGTACTTCTGAATTAAATCTTTTTATTTGCCCAGGATCTGTTTCATTTGTATAGGAATACGCTATTTGTTCGATATGTTCAAACAATCGATAAAATTGATTAGCCTCTTCGATTAGTTGGGTATCCTCACATCTAAACCCCAATCGAAGAAAAAAAGAATGCTCCTTCATGATTCTAGACCAAAAGCGAATTTCATTTAATGATCGTTCAACAAACATTACAGACGTAACACCCGTATCAGGATGTAATGAGGTTTCATCCCTATTCATTCTTAATCCCCCCCAGTAAATACTAAGCTAGTTCCATTCTTATGAGCAAATATATATATAAATACCATCAATAAAAGTTCATGATAAATAATGATAAATCTCGTATACATGTAAAATTAACCTAACCTATCATTATCGATAGCCAAAAAAAGCTCACTCCTTATCTATTTTTATATAAGAAGTGAGCTTTTCTTTTGAAGTTTTCCTGGCGTAACCTTAGCTTGATAGCGATGT
>NZ_BOQD01000517.1 GCF_018332515.1 Bacillus hominis
ACAGTAATACTCTATATGGTTTTGTAGTTGCCAATGTATTTCTACCACCTATCTAAATTTTAAAATCATGTATAAGTTAACGTTCATATCAAAACATATATAATAAGAAAATACATACAAAATTGTACTTAGCCTATTTTCTTCTATTTACAATTTTTTCTATAAGTTAACAAAAATAAAAACAAGATTACATCACAAAACACTATGGTTATGTTGTAATCCCAATATATTATATATCATACAATTTCATTTCCATCAATTAATATGCTGTAATATAGGCTGTATGTTCACAAAAATTTCAAAAACAGCCCTATAATTTATTATCTTCCCCCTTATTCAGCAACCATAAACTCCCAAAAGATTTTCGCATCTTCACACCATTCATTGCACACAGTCATATAATTTGCATTAAGGAAACTTTTGTGTTCAAATGAAATTGCCACATAATATATTTAAATGTATTGAAATAATGAATAAGAGCAAATACAATAATTTCATCAAGTTAACATTTCAAAGGGGAACACTACTATGAATAAAGATATATCAAAAGATGAACAAGTCCGTTCTCAAAGTACAACTGTTCAATCCGCACATTTAGCATTAAGCGGACAAACGAAAGGCTTAAAGAGACTATTACCATTCTTAGGACCTGCTTTTATCGCATCAGTTGCTTATATTGATCCTGGGAATTTCGCAACGAATATAGCTGCTGGATCACAATATGGTTATTTACTACTTTGGGTAATTCTCGCTTCTAATTTAATGGCTGTATTAATCCAAACTTTATCAGCTAAATTAGGAATCGCTACTGGGAAAAACCTTCCTGAAATAGCTCGCGAAAACTTCCCAAAACCAGTTTCCATCGGTTTATGGATACAAGGCGAACTCGTTATTATGGCTACAGATTTAGCTGAATTTATCGGGGCAGCACTCGGCTTATACTTACTATTTGGAATTCCGATGTTACCAGCTGCTTTAATTACAGCAGTCGGGTCATTTATTATTCTTGAATTTCAGCGCAGAGGCTTTCGTCCGTTAGAAGCTATCATAACAGGAATGATTTTTATCGTTGTTATCGCTTTTGGTGTCCAGGTCTTTTATGCAAAACCGGAATTAAGCCCTCTTCTTTCAGGACTATTTACTCCAAAATTCCAAGGTGTAGATAGTATTCTTTTAGCAGCTGGAATTTTAGGTGCGACAGTAATGCCACACGCAATATATTTACATTCCGCCTTAACGCAGCGCCGCGTAGTCGGAACAAATGATGAACAAAAGAAAAAGATTTTCCGCTTCGAATTCATTGACATTATTATTGCAATGGTTATCGCTGGAGCAATTAATGCAAGTATGTTAATTGTTGCTGCTGCACTATTCTTTAAAAATGGTCTACACGTTGAAGACCTTGATGTTGCTTTTAACCAATTTAGTAACTTAGTTGGGCCAGTATCCGCTGCTTTATTTGGAATTGGACTGTTAACAGCCGGATTATCTAGCTCTTCTGTCGGTACAATGTCCGGTGATATTATTATGCAAGGCTTCATTCGTATGCATATTCCGTTATACTTACGCCGATTTATAACAATGATTCCACCGCTTGTTATTATCGCTTTAGGTGTAAATCCAACTTACGCTCTCGTTATGAGCCAAGTTGTCTTATCATTCGGTATTGCCTTTGCATTAGTACCACTTATTATGTTTACTAGTAGTAAAAAGATTATGGGTGCATTAGTTAACCATCGTATTACAACATTTATCGCTTGGATAATCGCTGCACTCATTATCGTTTTAAATATTTTCTTACTGTATCAAACATTTGTAGGTTAATGAAAAAAGGGTATTCCGATTTTAATTCGGAATACCCTTTTTTAACGAAATGAGTCTCTTCTAATTACCACTTATGTATGTGCCTCTTTCTGGCATCACTACACCTTTTTCAGTTCGAAAATAAAGTGGCAATCCTTCCGTAATAAACATACTCGTATTGGATAGGTCCTGTCTCTGATGATGAATATGTAAATGCGGCTCACTTGAACTTCCTGAGTTACCGACTTGAGCAAGAACCTCTCCTTCATCTACATGTTGTCCTTCCCTCACTTTAATTGATCCTTTCTTTAAATGGGCAAGAATCAAAAATGTCCCTGATTCATCTAGTCGTAAATAAATATGATTCCCCGCCATTGACTGAAAATCATCATTACACCTTGAATAATCTTTATTTTCAGATTAAATTATATAATAACAGATACATTCTAGTTTCATATGAACAGGAGTGAAGACATGTTTCCTATATTAAAAACCGAACGACTCATTTTGCGAGAACTTACTGAAGAAGATGCACCAGGTATACTACAATGCTTTTCTAATAACGATGTACTGCGCCATTATGGCCAAAAGCCATTACAAAATTTGGATCAAGTAAAACAAATCGTTAATAACTTTAAGTTGAGTTACAATGCAAGAAACGGTATAAAATGGGGAATCGAATTAAAAGACAAAAAAGGGCTCATTGGAACAATTGGTTTTCACGATTGGTCTTCTGAACATAAACGAGCAAATATAAGTTATGCCTTTTTCCCTGAACACTGGGGAAATGGATATGCCACTGAAGCGGTTTCTGAAGTTATATCATACGGTTTCCACACGATTCATTTAAAACGGATTGGTGCCATTGTCTTTCTCGAAAACGAAGCGTCCAATAAAGTGCTATTAAAATTAGGTTTTGAAAAAGAAGGGGTCCTAAAAAACTATATGTATCAAGATGATATTCCATATGATACGAATTTTTATTCCT
>NZ_BOQD01000518.1 GCF_018332515.1 Bacillus hominis
ATCTTTTGGGACGGCTTCTTTTACCAAAAAATAAAGACACATATAAATCCAGAAATAGCTAAGTAGCTATATAAGTAAAAGACTTTTGTTCTTGTTTTTTCTTTTGTCCGAAATAGTACGATAGTTGGTTCGATTAGACCAATTGTAAGACAAAGTAAACCAAGAAGCATAAAGCCAATTGAAATAGAATACAGGGCGATTTGTGGTGCTTGAAATGGAATCATCCATTTTAATAAAAATGCAATAAGTGCAGTGTAACAAATGCTACCGATGTATTTATTCAATGGTGTATTAGAACGGAAACCAGGAAGTTTCTTGGAAAAAGGACGGGAAACAACTTCCGTTTGTAAAGATGTATGTTCTTCAATTATTTTTTGAGCTTCTTTTCCTTTTTGGAAAAGGGATAAAATCCAGTTTCGCTCACCTTGGAAAATAAATTGAGAAGTTGTTAAATAATGATCAACTTTTACCTTATTCCAACTCTTCCATGGATGACGCTCACACAATTTTAATTTACTTTCTGTTTTTTTATCATACTGATAAATACTTATGCCATCTTGGTCAAAAGTAGCGTAGTATGTCTCTCTTGAGAATGTGCCTAGATCAATTGGACAGTAGAAAAGTAATTCTTTTTTCAAATAAAAGTATTCTTTTCTTAAATTCTTTTTCATTGCTTCTCGAATAGAGTGTCTTTTATCTTTCTTCATGACATTTCCTCCATAACTCAGAAAATGTTCTTATCTTAACAATTCAACATCTTATCACTTTTAACGATATATGACTAGGGGATTCATAAGAGAAATACCGAATTATAAAAAATATGGGTTGTATTGTAAAATATAGTGATTGTTTCTTTAATATCATAAAATAAATAACTTATTTTTAATAAGTTACACTTTTTTTGTTCACAATACGATCATGTTGTTGTATAA
>NZ_BOQD01000519.1 GCF_018332515.1 Bacillus hominis
CAGATTTTCGGTCTCAAAAATTAGGTTTTATTTTTCAAGATTTTAATTTACTAGAAAACTTATCAATTTATGAAAATATCGCTTTACCACTTTCTCTGCAAGGCGTACCATCAAGTGAGATTACTGGAAAGGTAAATGAGGTAGCAAAGAAATTAGGGATTACTGAAATTTTAGCTAAATATCCGTCATCCGTTTCTGGTGGACAAAAGCAAAGAACAGCCGCAGCACGGGCTTTAGTACATAATCCAGCAATCGTATTAGCAGATGAACCGACTGGGGCACTTGATAGTAAAAATGCAAAAAGCTTATTAGAAGCGATGCAAGATTTACATGAAAATCACAATGTAAGTATTTTGATGGTGACACACGATGCATTTAGTGCGAGTTACTGTGAGCGAATATTATTTATCCAAGACGGTCTTCTTTATAAAGAATTAAAGCGTCAAGGAACACGAGAAAATTTCTATCAAGACATTTTAGGTGTGCTCGCTCATATGGGCTCAGCTGCTGAGTCTAAGTAGGGGGGCGAGACTATGTTATTCAAATTATCACGTCATAGTATGAAAAAGATGTTAAAGGATTATATGGTTTTACTTATTGGTCTCGTTATTAGTATTAGTATCTTTTACATGTTCCAAACGATGGCGATGAATAGTGAATTTACGAAGGATAATAGTCTTATTAGTAGTATTAGACTCGTATTCTGGGTAGGTGCAATATTACTTTCTTTCATAACTGTATTTTATATTATATATGCCAATTCTTTTTTACTTACATTAAGAAGAAAAGAACTCGGTATGTACATGATGCTTGGAGCGAAAAAGAAAAAAGTAGCGCAATTATTATTTATTGAGACTTTTGGTATGGGTATTGTCAGTATTATTATCGGTATTTTAGTAGGAATAGTACTTGCTAGTGTAGCAGGGAATTTTTTAATGAATGGAATGGAAATTTCAGCAAAAGGTAATTACGCATCTGTGTACACACCAGCTATATTAGTTACATCTATTTTCTTCTTAATATTATTTTTCATTACTGGTTTAATGAATAGTTTCCGATTATTACGTAAAACAGAATTAGAGTTAATACGTGAAGACGAAACGCAAGATGAAGTTAAGAAAAGCAAAACTCGCACAGTTATTATGACAGCACTAGGTGTGTTACTAGTAAGTACAGGATACTATTTTATGGTAAATATAAAAATGTTTGCTGAACTAGGATTTATAATAGCGACAATCGTTACGACATTAGGAACGTATTTCATTTTCAACTCATTACTTCCACTTTTTGTAATGAAAATTAAGGGGAATAAAAAACGAAATGAAACGGGCTTAAATAGTTTTACTTATGCACAGTTACGTTTTCGAGTAACTAGTTTATCGAGAGTACTAGGTACTGTAGCGATGTTAATTGCATTGGGTGCAGGTGCGATGACAGCAGGTATGGCGTTTCAAAAGAACGTAGGTATTATGACAGACTTCTCACGTGTGTATGATGTCGTAATTCATGATCCAAATGAACAAGATAAAGCAGCATTAAAAGAAATGGAAATTGTTGAAGAAAGTAAGTATAAGTATAAAGTAGATGAAGAAGCAGTTTATTACTTACGTAACGACTTAACTGAAAAACCACCACTTATTTCAGATCATTTTGATACAAAAACTTTAAAAGAGCCTGCTCGTAAACGTGTGGCTGAACCTTTAACTGAACCTGTATATTCTGCTTTGGAAGCTCCCGAAGCAGCGAATAAGCTTCCTCGCATGCCAAAAGATTGGGAAGATGCAGTTGTAAGAGAAATACAAATTACACATAATCAATTTAACGGAAAACCTGTAAGAATTGCTGATGAAGAGCATTATAAAGGAATTCAAGGAACAGAACACACTGTAACACTAGCAAAAGTAGATGATATGAAAAAATATAAACCACTGTTGATCGAAATAGACAAGAGACAAAAAGAACAAATTGAAAAAACAATAGGTGCAAAAGTGGACTTATTTACGAAAATGACAATTTATCAGTTCATGAATAGTTTCATGAGCGGAACAATGTTTATGGGATTCTTCCTCGGAATTGCCTTTTTAGCAATGATGGCGAGTTCTCTTATGTTTAAAATATTAACAGGAGCCTCTCGTGATGTACGTCGTTATGAAATGCTACGGAAAATCGGTGTGAGACGTAGTATGTTAACAAAAAGTATATATAAAGAAATTTCATATTTATTTATCTTCCCAGCAATTATTGGAATTTCCCACGTTTTAGTAGGGCTTAACTTATTCAGCTTTATATTAGTTGACCCATTTGTGAAAGTATGGGTGCCGATAGGGATCTTCTTAGTCATTTACTTTATTTATTACTGGATAACGGTTCAACTTTATAAAGGTATGGTAATGCCGAAAGAAGAGGTAGCGAAATAGTTTAAGAAAAGAGTCCTTGTTTTGAAAACAAGGGCTCTTTTCTAGTATGTAATGAATTAAGAAGGGAAATGTTGGATAATAGTCGAAAAATATAATAAAGCTTCCGAGAAATGACGGAAATCGCTACATTTTGTCGAGGGAGGAGTGATTTCATTACAAGGTATAGGCGCAATACATGGTTTTTATTTCTGAATATTCATTTAAATAAAAGGGGTAATTGTTATGTTTATTCGAATTGGTAAGTGGTGTGGCGTTACATGTTTACAATTATTTGTTGCAACCCTATGCATAATTTGTCTAGGCGCGCTCCCTAAGTTATTTAAGGGGCTGCAAATTGATTTAATCGGTTTTTGGAATGCAATCATATATGTAGGAGAGCAATTACTTCATCCAACTGAAATTACATATGGGTTTCAGGCACCGAGAAAATTATTTCCGCAAATTTGGATCCATTATATTGAAACGATGATAGTATTTCTTTCAGCTTTTTTACTTTCCTTATGTATAGCATATGTACTTGTTGTTTTTGTGCTACAGCGTTCTCCTATGAAACAAAGAATATGGAACGGGATTTTTCTTGCGCTTGAGAGCATACCAGATATTTTACTTATTTTATTATCGCAACTTCTTGTCATAATTATTTTTCAAAAAACAGGTTTTATGCCTATCAAACTTGCTGGATTAGGAGAAGAAAAAGTACGTTTGTTACCAATAATATGCCTTACTATACCTACAACATTATTATTTATTAAGCTACTATTATTACGTTTTAGGGAAGAATTAGAGAAAGATTATAGTATATTTGCAAAGAGCAAAGGACTAAGTTTAAGGCATATTTTGACGCACCATATTTCAAGGAATGTCTTGTTAACAACAGTCTATTATGCAAAAACAAATATTTTATTTATGCTATCCAATTTATATATTATTGAATGGA
>NZ_BOQD01000520.1 GCF_018332515.1 Bacillus hominis
TAAACTTACCACTTTCTATCCTTAAATAGAAAGTGGTAAGTTTTTTGCATATTCATGAAGAAGGGTTTCATTATGATTACAGTGAATTTATAGAGAAGTGTAAGGCGTTATTCAAATTTATTTTAAGGAGAGAAATGAAGTGAATCTAGGTAATCCAATTGCAAAAGGGGATACAGCAGAAATCTATCTCTATGATAATAAGGTTGTAAAACTATTTAAAGATTACCTCCCAGATACAGAGTCTATGAATGAAGCAAAAAAACAAAAATATGCTTATTCATGCGGGCTGCCAGTTCCAAACGTATTTGAAGTGACAAAGATACAAAATAGACAGGCAATTATTATGGAACATGTAAAAGGGGGCAACATTGGTGATCTCCTGCTTAATAATTTAAATGAGGCAGAGCATTACATCAATATTTGTGTTAATGAACAAAAAAAGATTCATGCTATACGTGTGAATACAGATGAAATGGAGTTAATGAGGGAAAGGTTAGAGCGTCAAATTAAATCTGTACATAAATTGGATGAAAACAAAAAGAAAAACATATTACTAAAATTAGATTCTATTACATTTGATTTTAGGCTATGTCATGGAGATTTCCATCCATTTAATTTGATTTTGAGTAAGGAAGAGAAAGTGAAAATTATAGATTGGGTAGATGCAAGTTCAGGTGATATTCGTGCAGATGTATTTCGTACATACTTATTGTACGCACAGGCCTCAGTAGAATTAGCTGAAATGTATTTACATATATATCGCAGAAATACTGGCTTATCAAGAGATGAGATTTTTCAATGGGCTCCTATTATTATTGCAGCTAGATTTTCTGAGAAAGTATCTCCGCAAAACGTAGTATATTTAAATGGATTATTAGATCAGTATGTGTAATTAAAAAATAAATACAATCCAGTAAGCAAGTAATTATCCTTATATAGGATGTTGTTTAACTATATGTAGTTAAACAACATCCGTTTTATATATTGATATAGGCATGCTTATTTTCTATCTTCATTCTATAAAGATTCATTATCCGTACTTGTTCCTCAGTTAATTCTTCTTTATCCCAATACATATGCATTAAACTATAT
>NZ_BOQD01000521.1 GCF_018332515.1 Bacillus hominis
GTGTTTTTTTAAATAATCAACGACTTCTTGAAATTCGTCTGTTAATACATGTAACGGTTGTAGCGTATAAAGGCATAAGTTTTGAGCGAGTCTCTCGTTTTCAATGAAAAAACGAAGAACTTCATTTTCAATAGTTTTATAACATAATATGTAAATTTTATGCTTGTGAGCATAGTCAATTAAAAATTTTTTTATTTCTTCTTGATCTAATGCTGTTAATTGATTTGAACCACAAAGAAAAATATTCATAGATTTGTGCCACCTCATGCTAAATTGTAACATATCTTCTATAAAAAATAACTGCAAAATATGAGTGTTCAGAGTATAATTATAAATAAATGGATTTTACGATTAAGTTTTGAAAGAAATAAAAAAATAAATAGGTGATATATATGTTGCGTTCTATCTCGCACAATCCGATTTTATCGCATATACCGCCTGCTACTCAAATGCCGAAAGAAGCAAATGTCAGGACAGGACTTGCATTTTCGGATAATTTGCATGCAGATCCGAAAAAAGATAAATTGTTAGAACAAATGGAAGCGCTAGTTGATAACATTGGGGAAATTAAAGAGAAAATT
>NZ_BOQD01000522.1 GCF_018332515.1 Bacillus hominis
ATACATTTTCATTGTCGAATTTACTCAAACCATGTTATGTTCTAAATGTATTTTTCAACTTGAAAGGGGTATAAGCATTGAAAAGAATCCTAGTTTTACACACAGGTGGAACAATTGCAATGGAGGAAGATAAAGAAACTGGGGTCGTACAACCAGGTGAAAAGAATCCTCTTTTAAAATTCATTCCTGATTTAGAAGGCGATGTTGATTTAATTGTCGAAGATGTGTTCCATCTTCCATCTCCTCACATGACTCCTAGCGAAATGCTACAATTACAAGTCATCATTGACGA
>NZ_BOQD01000523.1 GCF_018332515.1 Bacillus hominis
GCTGTAGGTTCATCTAATAAAATGATTGGCTTTTTACTTAAAAGTGCACGTGCCATAGCGACACGTTGTTCTTGTCCGCCACTAAGCATACGTCCACCTTCTCCAATTCTTTCGTACATCCCATGTGGTAATAATGCAACGAGCGAACGAAGACCAACTTCATTAATAACTCTCTCAACTTCTTCATCAGTTGTATTCGTTTCATAGAAACAAATATTATCTTTTAATGAAAGTGGAAAAATATAAGGTTGCTGCGGAATATAAGCAATATTTTTTTGCCAATCTTCTCGAGTAGATTCACCAATTTCCACACCATTTACTAACATCTTCCCACCCGAAGGAGGTAGAAATCCTGCTAACACATCGATTAACGTTGATTTCCCTGCCCCACTTTCACCAATAATGCCTATAGCACCGTTACCTTGCCAAGTAAAATCAATTCCCTCTAATATAGCCTTTTCAGATTCATCATTATTTACTTTTACATCTTGTAATTTCAAACTACTAGAAGAATTCCATACTATATCTACATTTTAATCTTTCTTTTCTATATCTTTTTGTTTCTGTAAAA
>NZ_BOQD01000524.1 GCF_018332515.1 Bacillus hominis
CCATTATGCAAAATATAGTTCTACTAAAAAAGAATAAAGAAGTTCATTAATATATTCTAATTATTAACATATTTGTGTCGTCTTTCTAGTTTTATTGAAAACGCTTTTATTCAGTTTTATAATAAAAGTATGTTTTTACAGATCTCCAAAACAATGAATAGGGAGATGATACGATGTTAGCTTCACCGTTTTACTTACATACATGGAAAAAGTTTATTGATGAAGGAGTCCTTGATTCGAACCGTATAAACGAAAGAATTTCAGAGTCATGGCATCGATGTAAACAAGCAAATGTGAATCCTTATATGAATAAAGATCAGAAAATTTTGTCTTCTAATTTTTTTAAAGACCAAAAGAAAAAGAGTGAAATCTTCCTTGATATAGCAATACCTCAAATACAAAATATGAGAAAAACCATTGATGAACTGCAAATGATGGCATTATTAATCGATCCAGACGGTTACGTTCTATCGTTAAGTGGAAATCAACAAACGTTGAAACGAGCGAAACATATTAATTTCATTGAAGGTGTGAAATGGACGGAAGCAGCTGTTGGTACAAATGCGATAGGAACCGCGTTACAGATTGAAGAGGCTATTATGATAAGTGGTACAGAACATTATTCTGTCGCATCTCATAGCTGGAGTTGTGCGGCCGCTCCCATTCATAATGATGATGGGAAATTAATTGGTGTTCTAGATTTCTCCTGTCCAATTGAGTTTTCCCACCCATATATGCTTGGGATGGTAACTTCGATTGCACATGCGATTGAACGTGAATGTAGTATTCGAGTGCATCAAAACGAACTACACTTAATCCATCGTTTTTTAGATGTAATTGACAGTGATGAACAAGTTGTTATTTGTAATCATCGTGATGTTATCGTTTCTGCGAGTAAGAGGATTCGGGAACGAGTTTCTAATTGGTCACGAATGAAACTTGAAGATTTAATGCAATATGGATTGAAGTCTAAATTAGAAGTACCAGTATATAGTAATGATAGAATGATCGGAAAATGTGTTTATGTAAAGGAAAATAAACAAGGAAATGTATTTTCAACTTCCCCACTTATAAACGGAATTACTTTCCCTGGAGTTATTGGGACAAGCAGTGTATTTCAACATACTTTAGAAGAAATTAAGCTTGTGTCACCAACTGACGCTAGTGTATATGTTTGTGGTGAAACAGGTGTAGGGAAAGAATATGTAGCGAGAGCGATTCATGAAAATAGTCCAAGAAAAAATGGTCCTTTTATAGCTGTTAACTGTGGTTCATTGCCGAAAGAATTAATGGAAAGTGAATTATTTGGTTATGCTGAAGGAGCGTTTACAGGTGCACGGCGCCAAGGATATAAAGGGAAATTCGAACAAGCAGACGGAGGGACAATATTTTTAGATGAAATTGGTGAAGTACCGCCAGAGATGCAAGTAGCATTATTGCGAGTTTTACAAGAACGAACAGTAACCCCAATTGGCAGTTTAAAAGAGGTACCGGTAAATATTCGTATTATTACTGCGACACATCAAGATTTACTGCGATTAGTAGAAGAAGGGATATTCCGTCAAGATTTATATTATCGTTTACATGTGTATCCGCTATATGTTCCATCGCTAATGGAAAGAAAAGAGGATATTCCGTACTTCATACATCATTTTTGTGAACGAAAGAATTGGAATGTTGTATTTCCAAAGAGTATTTGTAATCAATTTTCACAACATACATGGCCCGGAAATATTCGGGAATTATTAAATGTATTAGAACGTATTTACATTTTGTCACAAGGACGGGAAATATGCGAAAAACAAATCTCTTTTTTATTACAAACAATGATGGGAAATCAACATCAACTTGAATTGCAAGCAGAAAATAAAACGGAGCATACATTAAATTTCCGTGAAAAAATACAGCGTGATAGTATGATTGAAGCGCTAGAAAAGACGAATGGAAATGTTTCGTTAGCTGCAAAACTATTAGATGTGCCACGCAGTACATTTTATAAACGAATGCAAAAATTCAGGCTATAAAAGTAGAATTTTGTAATTTACTTTTTCTTTATGGGCTCACGTTCTGTCGGAATGTGCGCTTACCGGGGAAATAATAGAATAGTTAGAAATAAGATTTCCTGAAGGGGGTTAGCATGTGAAGTATGTTGAAATTGGAATCGGGAATAGGTGGTTTGTTCGAACAGAAACTGAAAATAAAGATGGGACTGAATTTGAGGAACGAGGAATTATAAAACCTATTTATTTTGAGTCTTTATATGTACGAATTTGGTTTCGGAAAACGTGTTTTATTTTTGATACGAAAGAAGGTTTTAAGAAAGTAAGGAAAAGTAGAGATGAGTATAAGTTTATTGTTGGAATTGTGAGTAGGTTAAAACAATAGAATAAAACAGGGGTGTTCTTATGATTAGAATTACCACATTCATACTCGCTATTATTATTATGGGCTATTCCATTTATAGTTGGAATGATGATTCAAAGCAAAGTATGCTCATTTTACAAGTACTGTTAGGTTTTATGCTTGCTGGAATGGGGATACAAAGTTTTAAGAAGGATGAAAAAGAAAATAAGAATATGGGACTTTTACTTTTACTTACATCGCTATTTTGCATCATTATATCACTCATAAAATATTTAAAATAAACCGTTACTGTAACATAT
>NZ_BOQD01000525.1 GCF_018332515.1 Bacillus hominis
GTTTTTTAAAAAAGTTTGCAATAATCCTTTGTAATAAAAAAACAACTAAATTGCTAAACTGTTATTTTTTTATATTTATTAATTCAAATTTTAAGTTGACACTTGATATAGCAAGACTTACAATAAATTCGAAATCGATTTTTTCGCATATTACCGTTTTTCAATTTGCAGAAAAGTCAATATAAAAAAATGGGGGTTCTTTACATGAGAATCAATACAAATATTAATAGCATGCGTACACAAGAATACATGCGCCAAAACCAAGCTAAAATGAGTAACGCTATGGACCGTTTATCAAGCGGTAAACGTATCAACAACGCTTCTGACGATGCAGCAGGTCTTGCAATCGCAACTCGTATGCGTGCACGTGAAAGCGGATTAAGCGTAGCTGCTAACAACACACAAGACGGTATGTCATTAATCCGTACAGCTGATTCAGCAATGAACTCTGTATCTAACATCTTACTTCGTATGCGTGACATCGCTAACCAATCTGCAAATGGTACGAATACTGACAAAAACCAAGTTGCTCTTCAAAAAGAATTTTCTGCATTAAAAGAGCAAATCACTTACATTGCAGACAACACACAATTCAATGACAAAAACCTATTAAATGGTAACCAAACTATCGATATTCAAACTCTTGATTCACATGATTCTACTAAACAAATCGGTATTGATTTAAAATCTGCTACCCTTGAAGCATTAGGTATTAAAGACTTAACAGTTGGTGCTGTTGGAAGTACTGAAGCTAAAAATTATGTTGACGCTAAAGACGCATTAGCAAAAAATGTAGCAGCGACTGCATTCATCGATGCTAAAAAAGCTCTTGATGGAGATGCTGTTGCTAAAACTTACGTTGCAGCTAAAACTGCTCATGAT
>NZ_BOQD01000526.1 GCF_018332515.1 Bacillus hominis
GCTGCAATGATACCGCGAGACCCACGCTCACCGGCTCCAGATTTATCAGCAATAAACCAGCCAGCCGGAAGGGCCGAGCGCAGAAGTGGTCCTGCAACTTTATCCGCCTCCATCCAGTCTATTAATTGTTGCCGGGAAGCTAGAGTAAGTAGTTCGCCAGTTAATAGTTTGCGCAACGTTGTTGCCATTGCTGCAGGCATCGTGGTGTCACGCTCGTCGTTTGGTATGGCTTCATTCAGCTCCGGTTCCCAACGATCAAGGCGAGTTACATGATCCCCCATGTTGTGCAAAAAAGCGGTTAGCTCCTTCGGTCCTCCGATCGTTGTCAGAAGTAAGTTGGCCGCAGTGTTATCACTCATGGTTATGGCAGCACTGCATAATTCTCTTACTGTCATGCCATCCGTAAGATGCTTTTCTGTGACTGGTGAGTACTC
>NZ_BOQD01000527.1 GCF_018332515.1 Bacillus hominis
TCGGTGGTTACTGGTTAGGTGGAAACTTACAGGATATCTTTGGAGTGCTAGAAGATCATATCGGTAAAATTATTTTTGGGGTTATTGTTATTGTAGCGATCACGCTAAGTGTTCGTTTCCGCAAACAACTGAAACGAGTATTCTTACAAAACGCAAGTTAATATGGAATCCATTCTATGTCAAATTTTAGGGAGGCAGTGCAAAAGCACTGCCTTTTTTATTTTATTTTCCAGTTTGTTTTTATTTTTCCTTCGATACCGTAACCGGTCACTACTATATAATATGTTCCCGTTTTACTAGGTGAAAGTTCATATGTATCGTCGCTTAGTTCGGAAAGGGGTTCATATTTATTAAATTCACTAGAAAAGCCAGTTAAGTATTCGGAAGTTTTAAAGAAGTTCATATCACTTCCTATAAAGAAAAATAATAAAAAAGAAAAAAAGAGAGAACAGGCCGCTGGAAATTTAATAAGAGCGTAAGGGAAGACCATTTTTTTATCCATGAGACACCTCAATTATGTAGTTCTTAAAAATTGTTATATACGTTATGTCTAGTGTAATATA
>NZ_BOQD01000528.1 GCF_018332515.1 Bacillus hominis
TTTTGAAAAAAGTGGAGAAAATTATAATTCGTATATTACTAATTCAATTTGTTTGTCTTTCTGTCATCCAACTGCTTTTTATACATAAATCTTCAGTGAAATATTTATCGAAAATTGTTTATTACGAAGGTGTCGTCACGAAAAATAGGGCGGAAATCTTACAGGTGAATAAGTAGTTTTCATTTTCTTCTATGATGGATTATGCTACAATTATTGAGGATTTAATGACGTGAAGCAAATGAGAAGAAGCAGGGGGAGAATACCTGCTTTTCGTTTTGTTTTATAAGTGAAAAATGAGGTGTTACAATGGATAAACGAATTTCGATTGCTATAGATGGTCCAGCGGCTGCTGGGAAAAGTACAGTTGCAAAAGTTGTTGCAAAAAAACTTTCATATGTTTACATTGATACAGGCGCAATGTACCGTACTATTACATATGCAGCCCTTGAACAAAAAGTGGATATTGAAAATGAAGAAAAGTTAATGGAAGTTGTAAAAAATGTGAATATTGAATTTCAGCAAGGGGAAAATACACAACTTGTATTTTTAAATGGACAAGATGTTTCTGAAGTGATTCGTACGCCTGATGTGACGAATCGCGTATCTATTGTAGCAAAGCATCGTCTTGTTCGTGAAGAAATGGTACGTCGTCAACAAGAATTAGCTGAAAAAGGCGGCGTAGTAATGGATGGCCGTGATATTGGTACACATGTACTACCAGATGCTGAAGTGAAAATCTTTATGCTTGCTTCTGTAGAAGAAAGAGCAGAGAGAAGACATTTAGAAAATATGAATAAAGGTTTCGATTCTAATTTAGAGCAGTTGAAAGAAGAAATTGCTAGGCGTGATAAATTAGATTCAGAACGTGAAGTTTCTCCTTTGAAAAAAGCTGATGATGCATTGGAATTAGATACAACTTCTTTATCAATTGAAGAAGTTGTCCAAAAAATTATGGGTATTGTTTCAGGAGTATTTGCGAAATAAAGAAAGAGGGCTATCCTCTTTCTTTTTTTTTTTTTTTTTGAAATGTAAAGGATAAGTGAATTATAAGTCTCTTTTCTTGACAAATGGGCTAATTTGTAAGAAGTTAGTTACAGAGGGAAAAAACTGTCAGAATATATTCGCTATTATATTTCAAATCATACTTTCTTCAAGATGATTTTGCTGTATACTATGTATATAGGTTTAATATAGTTTCTCGGAGAACTGTATTGAAACAGAATATGTGATGATAAATTCTTAAACATGCAAATGAAAACATCTGTTTTCATTTCGTGTATACATAAAAATGCTTTGTCAATTCTGTAGGGAGGTATTTCCATGGTAGAGAAAATGAATGAAGAAGTTATGAATTCAAAAGAATTACA
>NZ_BOQD01000529.1 GCF_018332515.1 Bacillus hominis
TGCGAATGGAATTGTTAAATCGTAGCGTAAGGCAAGTTTGCGTTTTCCTTGATCTTGCAGCGTATATATTTCTTTTAAAATTTCATCACCACCACCGTACTTGTATGACATAAGTTCATACATATTTAAAGTTGGTGTTTCTAAAGGTTTACATCCATAGCGTTCAAATGTATCTTCACACGCCCTTTTAATTTTATTTCTCAGTACTTGTTCCTCTGGTAAATAGTCTTTTGTTCCTTTTACATTTTTCATTTCCATTGTAATCACTCCTCTTTTAAATTAAAAAAAGCTATGCAGGTATAAAAATACCCACATAGCTTTTTGAACGCTTCGTGGGTCAACAGGAAAAGCCCTGTACCCACGAAGAAAAATTTTTCTCCGGATACACGGCGTTACGTATGATGATGAAGTTGGAAAGAAGTATTAAAAGTACGCATAAGAAATCTCTCCTTAATTTAAGTTTTTCCAAATTATATCAGATGATTTTTGAATTATCAATATTTTTAGTTTTGAAATATACGTGAAGTTATGTAGAAGAAATGGAAAAGAGTGTAT
>NZ_BOQD01000530.1 GCF_018332515.1 Bacillus hominis
GTATTCCATATGCAGCGGACATTATGAACTTTGTTATTATTACAGCTGTATTATCCGTAGCTAACTCTGGTCTATACGCAAATTCTCGTATGCTTTGGGCGATGGCAAAACAAGGAATGGCAAGTCCAGCTTTTACAAAACTAACTAAAAAAGGTGTACCGCTAAACGCATTAATTTTCAGCCTAATTTTTGCAAGCCTTTCTTTATTAACAAGTATATTCGCGGCAGATACTGTCTTTTTAATTTTAACATCGATTGCAGCTATGGCGGCTGTTGTCGTTTGGATGTCGATCGCAGCTTCACAGTTTTTCTTCCGTAGAAACTTCGTGAAAAATGGCGGCAACATAAATGATTTA
>NZ_BOQD01000531.1 GCF_018332515.1 Bacillus hominis
TAATATCAATATTGCTTTTATTATAACAAGTACAGAAAACCACTCACTTGATAATCACTTTCACTTATAACCTACACCGAAATGATAATCTCTCTCATTTAACTTGTCAATCTTTTTTTATTTTTCAGATAAATATTGCTGCACTTTTGTAAATACAACTATCTATATTGATTTTTTTAGCTTATAAAGATTTCCAAAAAATTTAGATACTGTTGATTTCACTGTTTGAGAAAATTCCGAAGATAATAAAGCCTGAATAAAGGCAAATACTAAAAACATAGTTCATGAAGAAAAAAGGAAGTGGTTTGTCATCCACTTCCCTTTCGTAATTTTATAATATACCATAAAAAAGCACCCTATTTATTAGGGTACTTTTTAGTTATAGTAGTGTAATAGAAGATTTATATACTTACGCTACGCTGCGATACTCTTCTTCTTTTTCTTTTTTCTGATTAGGTGCTTGAATTAAAATTGAGATAATGAATGACACGACACATAATACTCCGATCACCATAAAGGTTGGTTTGAATCCACCTAGAAGTGCACCGATAAAGGAACCTGCAAGCGCTCCAAATCCAAATCCTTGATACACAATTCCGTAGTTCTTACTATGGTTTTTCATACCGAAGAAATCACCAACAATAGCTGGGAAAATAGTGATATTTCCACCAAAGCAAAACGCTACACTTGCTACACAGACGAAGTAGATACCATAATTTAAATCTACGAAACTTAGAACCAAGACTGAAGCCGCCATAGCAACAAAAGTACCAGTAACGATTTTTAAACGGCCAATTTTATCTGATAACGGTCCCAGAATGATACGACCCAATGTATTGAAGATTGCAACCATAGCCACCGCATTAGCTGCTGTTGCTGCGCTAAGCCCTACAAGTTGAACACCGATGTCTTTTACCATACCAATTAAGTATAAGCCACTCATACATGATGTAAATAACATAATAAATAATAAGTATACTTGTTTTGTGCCTAGCATTTCTTTTGTTGTATATTCTTTAGTTTTTGTTTCCTGAACTGCACCTTGATCAGCAGCTTGATGGATTAAACAAGCGCCAATCACGATCATAGCTGTAACAATTACACCCCAGTATATAAACGCTTGTGATACACCAACTGATTCAATCAATTGTGCGTTAATGTATTTAAAGATTAAGCTACCCGAACCATATGCAGAGACAGAAATACCAGCGATTAAACCTTTACGCTCTGGAAACCACTTTATTAAATTGGATAGTGAAGTGATATATGCTGTACCATCTGCATAACCTACAACAAATCCTGCTAGTACATAAAGTAATACTAATGAGGAAGCTTGTGAACTAAGTATTAATCCTAGTCCTAATGCTAGTCCAGCTATCATAATTAGTTTACGAAGTCCCCATTTTTCTTGCAATTTACTTGCAAACAAAGTTGAAAACGCTAAAGAAAGACTAGTAATTGAGAAAGTTATAGCAACTGCGTTAAGACTCCAACCGTATTTACTAACTAAAGGCTGATTGAATAAGCTCCATGTATATATCGTTCCAAGCCCCATTTGTACTATGACTGTGCCAAGAACAACAAGCCATGGATTAACCGATGATTTTTTCATACCATTTCTCCTCCTCTTTCTATTTCAATGCTATTCGCTAAATATGCTTTTTTTATTTTCATTTTCGCCACCTCATTTGATTTAACAACTTCATTGTATAGGACATTCCCGTCTATGTAAGCACTTACAAGACGGAGCGTCAAATATATGGAACCAGTTACATAAAACGAAGGGTGAAATACAAAAAACTACTTGTTAAATACGTAGCAGCTTTTATAATGTTTTGCATCTATACAACTTACGGGGGTTTTCGTAGCAGCTTTTATAAAAAATTATGCGTCGACCGTATATTTTGTTTTTCTAACGAAACATACAGAATTACAACGTTTTTTACAATTTTCTACATAAAAATAGAAAATATATAATTCATTTACATAATGTTGCACTTTAATTTTTATTAAACAACAAATATTTTATTGATAAATAAAACTAAACATTCACTAATATATCTATACGTGGTTTAATATATCTAATAA
>NZ_BOQD01000532.1 GCF_018332515.1 Bacillus hominis
AAATACAGAAAAGGTGTATTACCTGAACGATATTATTTCAATAAAGGAGAGCCGAGAACTCATCAAATTCATATGTATGAACAAGGGAATACATATTTAATGGAGCAATTAAAATTCAAAGATTACTTAATAGGCAATAAAACTTCTCGTATGCAGTATGAACAGTTAAAGATTCAACTTTCAAAAGCTAATCCTAATGATAAACATACGTATGCAGAGGATAAAATAAATTTCATTAAATCCATCTTGGCTAAAATAAATGATTAAACTGCGAAGACCGAACTTCATACACATGATAAGCAACCATTTACACATAGATAAATGGTTGCTTATCAATTAGTTATCGCATTAATCGTACCATCGATACTAATTATTATAAGTGATTGCTCTTCACATTTTTCATGAATCCATTCTAAAATCACGTTTAAATCCAACTTAATCCATCCCCTTATACTTCTTACATCAATAATTATATCGTTATGCAGCAGGTGAAGCGAAGTAAAATAGTATTGAAACCATTAAAACAATTGCAACCAATGCAATTATTGAAAGGATGTATTCTTTCGATTCCCTATCATATTTCCACTCCATCCATGCTCTTAAAACCCAGAGCGTTATAAA
>NZ_BOQD01000533.1 GCF_018332515.1 Bacillus hominis
ATAATCAAATTTATCCCACATTTTTATATCCATAGCTATATCGAGCTCTATTGTAGAATAATCCGTATGAATCCATGCTATTTTTTTTTTCGCATTAATCTTATGAGCTATAAAATAATGTGGCCATAAATAACTAATAGCCACATCGTACTCTTTCTCCTCTTTAGGAAGAAATGGTAAAGCGTACTTCCACATTAATTGCATTTGATAGTATCCAGATTCTGTTAATTTTTTCATTTTACCTATAACACCCGCATTTACTCTTGCTAAAATTCTACCTACCCCAATACTATATTGTCTTTCTTTGAAAATCCTGCTTATTGATTTTCTAAAAGTTGTATACTGTGGAGTTTCCTCTAATAAATTCACTTTATGCGTAACTAAGCCCATAAAATCTCCTTTATGTCTATATAACATCAAATCAACCGCATAATTTTCATAATCGAAGTTCTCTAGCAGACTTATGAGACTTCTTTCTACTCCTCCAATTTCCATATCAAAGGAGGCTATTAATATATTTTTCATTATTATCCTCCTAAGTTTTTGAAATTAATTTTCTGAGTTTAGCTATATTTTCTCCTCCTATAATTTTAGCT
>NZ_BOQD01000534.1 GCF_018332515.1 Bacillus hominis
AACCAACTGTATTTTTATATAGGGTGTATTTAATTTTACACGTAACTAAATCAATCGCATATCGTTTGGTGGTTGAGTGTTATTTTTTTATTACGGTATTGCCCATTGCAATAGAAATTCGATTCCAACTGTTTATTTGATTAATGATTAACACAAGATCAACATATTGTTTTTCGTCAAAGTATTCACGTACTCGGTTGTATAGATTTTCAGGAACTCTTTTAGTAGGAATGAGAGTAATATGCTCCGATAGTTCCAGAGCAACTTTTTCTTCAGGAGTATAAAAATCACAATCATCCCAAGCATTTAAGCAATAAATTCTTTGCTCGGTTTCACCTAATTTTCGAGCGTCAGAAGTATGCATATCGATACAATAAGCACAACCATTAATTTGAGAGACTCTAATTTTTATAAGCTCTCTAACAGCGCGATTAATTGAGGATTTCTTCGTGTATTTCTCCATATCCATCATAATTTTCATACCATCAGGCGAAATATCATAGTAGGCAATTCTTTGACTCATAAGACAAAACCCCCATTATTATAAGTTTTTATAATAAAAACACACTAGGTCGCTATTGGGACTTCTAGTGTGTTTTCGTAATTAATTTGCTTTTTTAATAAAACCTTTATAATGACGCTTCACAAGTTGACTTTCTAACGTCTTCATCGTTTCTAATGCAACACCTACGATGATTAGTAAACTTGTACCACCGATTTGAGCAGATGGTGGTAATGTAGCGATTTTTGTAAATACAAGCGGTAATATTGAAATTGCGCCTAAGAAAATCGCACCGATAAATGTTAAACGGTATAAAATTTTTGTTACATACTGTTCTGTAGATTTACCTGGACGAATACCAGGTACGTATCCATTTTGCTTTTTCAAATTCTCAGCCATTTGTTCAGGGTTCACTTGAATAAATGCGTAGAAGTATGTGAAAGCAACGATAAGACCTACATAAAGTGTCATTCCAAATGGATGTGCAAAATCAAGATTCGCAATTATCCATTTAGATACGCTTGAATCAGGGAAGAGCTGCGCAATTGTACGCGGCGTCATTAAAAAGGCAGAAGCAAAGATAACAGGAATTACACCTGCACTATTTACTTTAAGAGGTAAATGAGTATTTTTTGCTCCTTGATATTGATTGTTTCCTGAAACAGCTTTTGCATATTGAATCGGTATTTTTCGAACTGCTTGTTGGATGTAAATAACACCAACAACAATTGCTAAAATTACGAGTCCAATTAAGACCATTTTTATAATGTGCATAAATAACTGATCGCCTGCGTTTTGGAATTGTTGTAAATAAATTTGATTTGCAACATTTGGAATCGCTGCAACAAGTCCTGCAAAGATAATCATTGAGATTCCATTACCAACGCCGTTAGCGGTGATTTGTTCACCTAACCAAAGTAAAAATGCAGTACCAGCAGT
>NZ_BOQD01000535.1 GCF_018332515.1 Bacillus hominis
AAAATGCAGTACCAGCAGTTAAAACTGTCGCAATGAATAAGTATGTAGTCCAGCTTTGATCTGTAATTAATTGTCCACCTGCTATATTATTAAAACCATAAGACATCCCAATGGATTGTATGAATGCGAGAATGATTGTAAAGTATCGAGTAAATTGAGCTGATTTCTTACGGCCCATTTCTCCTTGCTTTGCCCATTCTGTAAATTTAGGTACAACGTCCATTTGTAGTAATTGTACAATGATAGAAGCTGTAATATATGGTGTGATACCTACAGCAAAGATTGAGAAGTGTTGCAGTGCTCCCCCGCCAAATACGTTCAGCATGCCTAAAACGTTGGCTTGATCTTGTACTTTTAATACCTCTGCGTTAGTATGAGGAACTGGAATAAACGTGCCAATTCGAAAAACAATTAGCATCGCTAGTGTAAAAAGAATTTTGTTTCTTATCTCAGCTACTCTCATGAAATTTGAAATCGTACGAAACATTATGTCGCCTCCTATATTTTTATCAGTTCAAAACTGATTATTATATCCCGATGAAGTAACCACAAACCTCCTTCCGCATTAAATTCATTTGACAAATGGAATTTTATACATTTTGTAGTTTTCACGGATATAAAAATATAAGGTGTTATACAAGCGATTTATTAACTTTTCGTAATCATTCAATACCCA
>NZ_BOQD01000536.1 GCF_018332515.1 Bacillus hominis
TAAGTGTAATGGATTATATATATGAAAAATTTGATGTTACAATAGCTTCGATTGAGAAGTTAAAATTAATTAAGGTAAACTATGAAAATGGTTCTGCCATTTCTTCTAGTATATTAGCAGAATATAATTTAAAGAGAATGGAGACAGCGAGATGACATATGTAATTAGAGAAATGAAGCAAGAAGATATTCATGCTGTACAAAACGTAGCAAAAATAGCTTGGCATGATACATATGAAGGAATTATACCGAGAGAGATTCAAGATAGTTTTTTAGATGAAGCATATTCTGATGAAAAGATGAAATATCGTCTTAAAAATACACATTTATTCGTTGCAGAAGAAGAGGGAGAAGTAATTGGGTTTGCGAATTTTTCACCTGTTAGACTGCAAAATGAAGCAGAATTAGGTGCAATTTATTTGTTGCCAGATCAGCAAGGAAAAGGGATAGGAAGTGCTTTATTACAAAGCGGGATTAAGGCATTAAAAGGGATCCGGAAACTGTACATACATGTAGAAGCAGCAAATGAAAAAGGAAAACGCTTTTATGAAGCGAAAGGTTTTGCGGAATTAGAGCAATTTGAAGAAGAT
>NZ_BOQD01000537.1 GCF_018332515.1 Bacillus hominis
CTTCTGTTTTCCCGTCTTTTTCTACTAACTTTTTCCCTGCCATTGATAATACTTGACCATTTTTCGGATTTATCATTACAACGAAAGCACGGTCCAACATCGATTCTGAACCTTTATAGGCCTTTAATATTTTTTCTATGCTCTCTTCTACTTTTTTCTGTAATTCCATATCTATCGTTAAAGTTAAATTCTTGCCGCTTTTCCCTTCAGAAACTGTTTCCGTTCTAATTGTATTACCTTGTTTATCAGCAATACTTCTTACCTCTTTTTTCGTACCATGAAGCACATCTTCGTATTGCTGTTCGATGTAACTTTTCCCGACCCGATCATTCCGGCTATACTCACGCACTAAATAATAATCTAATCGTTCACGTGGTAGTCCTTCATCAGCATTCGAAATATTTCCAAGGACTGAACGGAATAAGCCATCATTTACATAGAGCCTTTCCCAATCAACTGATGCGTCTACACCTGGTAGATTTGCTAAATTTTCACTAATCACAGTATATT
>NZ_BOQD01000538.1 GCF_018332515.1 Bacillus hominis
AACTTTTAGCTTTGAATTCGGAGGAACTTTGAATACGATAGGGATTTTTTTCATTAAATCAGCTCCTTATATAATAGGGGTTATATGTTTATTTCTTTTTAATTAGGAAGACATATTAATATACTATGTAATTTTATTGTATTTGATTATTATATATACGGTATTAGTAGATGGAGTTTTATTTCACTATATCATTTGAAAGTAAGGTGAGGAAATTTAGCATGCTTTTTCTAAATTGTTTTATCACTATGAAAAGTAAGGGGCATTTTCCTAAATCGGAAAAGTCTTTTCTAATACGTATCAAAATAGCGCTGTGAAAAAAATATATCATGTTAATAATAAGCTTAAAAAATACTAATCCAAGGGAATAAGTGGTAATTAACTTTTCTCTATATAATAAATTGTAAAAAGGCAGCTTTTTTAGCTGCCTTTTTACAGGGAAATTGAAAAATCTTGGAGGTCATTCATGAGTATAAGCGAAAATTGCTTATATATAGTATGCACATTATTTATAGTTTTATCCCAATATTT
>NZ_BOQD01000539.1 GCF_018332515.1 Bacillus hominis
ACTTCATCATTCACAATATAAGTATTCTCTAATGTCTCTGTAGATTGAATATTAAATTCGTTAGTTAAATCACTTATATATTGTATCTGCTCATACATTGATTCAAGTACTGGTGCTTGTTCTTCGTATTCGTCTTCTAAATAATATAATTGTAATCTAACCGCAGTTAAGGGTGTATTAATATCATGTCGTAATTTATTTAATAGCTCTTTTTTTATTTGTTCCTGTTGTTGTAGTTCTAATTCTCGATAAGTCGTTCTTTCTATAAGCAAGTTTACTGACCTAATCAGTTCCCCCATCTCGTCATCGCTTTTGACATCGATTATATTAGGGGTTTTTTTATCACTAGCTAAATCCCGAATCGTTTGATTTAATACATTAATTTTATTTAATACTGTGTTAATCGATTTTGAAAATACAAAAGCTAATACTA
>NZ_BOQD01000540.1 GCF_018332515.1 Bacillus hominis
ATGGAATTTTACCACGGCTCATCATGGTTTTGTATTCCATTGGATGTTGCAAAATATATTATAGAGTTTTTGGAACAAAATAGCTGGTATTATTATTTGTTTAAATATGCGTTATGTCCAGATGAATGGTTTTTTCAGACAATTATAATGAACTCAGATTTTAAATGTCAGGTAATAAATAATAACTTAGTATATTTAAGATGGGGAGAAGATTATACAAATAAAAATCATCCTATAGTATTTACACTGAAAGATGTTGATTCAATCGAAAGTTCAAATCAATATTTTGCAAGGAAATTTGATCGAAGTGTAGATGAAGAGGTAATAGGATACTTTGCGAATAGATACAAGACATAGTTTGTAATATATGGGGGTACGTTTTAGTCAAAGAAGTAGAATATCTATCCATACAATAAATCCATTAAATGAATATGATAGATATAGCTGTATACAAGATAAGTGGATATTAATGGGCGGAGATGAATTAAATGGTTATATATAGTTGAACTCGATCGCTGGGGAATAAAAGGTGATACAACTTCTGCTTTGCAAACTACACAGGGTATAAATAATGCTTTTGTATGGCAAAGGATAATGGTTTTCAACCTGTTCAGTTACCAATGGGGAAATATTTAATAGATAAAAATAATGCAATAAGCTTTTGTGATAATACAACATACGGGCTTTATAATTGTATATTTATCAAGGAATCTAATAATCTTCCGAAATATAACATTTTATTATGTGATGGAAAGCTAGAGTGGCAATATGTTGATATGTTAGCAGCATTTAAACGTTTTGGTTTGATAGAAGGTTAGAATAATTTTATTCTAACCTTTTTTATGTAAATAATAAGAATTGATTTATAGGTGAAACTTTCGAAAAAAGATTGAAAACAAATAAAGGGTTAGGAGAGTGATAATGAATGAAACGATGTTTTGATTTGTTTATTTCTCTATTTTTATTATTGTTTTTTTCTTTTGTTATAGCTTTAATAGCAATTCTTGTTAAATTCAAATTGGGGTCTCCAATATTTTTTAAACAAGAGCGTCCAGGATTATATGGAAAGCCATTTAATCTTTATAAATTTCGTACAATGACGGATGAAAAAGATGAAAATGGATATTTATTGTCAGATGAAATTAGGTTAACTTCTTTCGGGAATTTTTTAAGAAAGTATAGTTTAGACGAATTACCACAATTAATAAATGTTGTAAAAGGCCACTTAAGTTTAGTAGG
This sequence comes from Bacillus hominis, assembly GCF_018332515.1. GTDB lineage: Bacteria > Bacillota > Bacilli > Bacillales > Bacillaceae_G > Bacillus_A > Bacillus_A hominis. The sequence continues at coordinate 1,240 of NZ_BOQD01000540.1, forward strand.
TCCTCGACCATTATTAATGACGTATATACCTTTATATTCCCAGGAGCAGGCAAAAAGACATAATGTAAGACCAGGAATTACTGGATGGGCTCAAATCAATGGTCGAAATAGTATTTCATGGGATGAAAAATTCAAACTAGATATTTGGTATGTTGAGAATCATAATTTTTATTTAGATTTGAAAATTTTATTCTTAACTTTTGTGAAAGTCTTAAAATCAGACGGAATACAGAATAGTAATCATGCGACTATGCCGGTTTTTAAGGGGAGTATAAACCATGGAGAAAAATAATATGAATATTTTGTTTACCAGCTCGGGTAGGAGAGTAGCTTTAATTGAAAAATTTAAGGAAGCATTCATACGAGAGGGGATGGAAGTAAGTATAATTACGGCAGATTTAAAGAAAACAGCTCCGACCACTTATTTTAGTGATAATCATTTTATAGTGCCAAAAGTAACTGAAGAACATTATATAAAGGAGATATTAAAAATATGTCAAATAGAAAGAATTGATTTAATTGTTCCTTTAATTGATACTGAGCTATTAATCTTTGCTGAAAACAGACATCTTTTCACAGAACTTGATGTAAAAGTATTAGTTTCCGGGAAGGAATTAAATAAAATTGCTCATAATAAAAAATACACATATAACTTCTTTGTTTCTAATAACATCCCCACACCTAAAGTATATAGTGATGAGGAGATTGAAAGAAAAGAATATCAATTTCCATTATTAATATAAAAAAGAAAGGCTACCATGTTTTCAAAGCAAAGGGGCTTTTTATTTATGCTGAGTTTTTAGAACTTTAGGAAGAAGTGCCATATAACGACAGCTAAAATTAAATATATACGATTTAAATAAAATAACTGATGGGGAATGTATAACAAGAAAACAGCAGATATGAAAGGAGGAGATTGGATTTATGGAAATTTCAAAAAGTGATACAAAAATGTTAAAAGGAGCGGCTATATTACTTATGTTGTTACTTCACCTGTTTGCTAGGAAAGAAGTTAACGGGGTGTATGAAACCTTTTTAACAATCAATGGGACACCGTTAATTTACTATTTGGCATTATTTGGAGACGCGTGTGTACCTATATATTGTTTTGTAAGTGGTTATGGCTTATATGTAATTTTTTATAAAGAACAAAGATTAGATGTAAGTAGAAATTGTATGCGTATATTAAAACTAGTAATGAATTATTGGATAGTGCTTGTTCTATTTATTATTGTTGGCTTTTTTGCAGGTAAATCAGAGGTTTTCTCAGGTGGTATAATAAGTTTTTTTCTCAATGTCTTTGTACTATCATCTTCATATAATGGTGCATGGTGGTTTTTACAGACATATATTATTCTTGTCTTTTTAGCACCGTTATTGACTAAATTGGTGAGAAAATATAATTCAATAAGTTTGTTACTGCTTTTTGGTGCTATATATTTAGTGAGTTATATTCAACGTATAAAAAATGTTTTGGATGTTGAGCATCATACAATTCTGGGTATGTCAGTAAATGCCGTGGTATTGGTTGGTACATCTTTACTTCCATTTATTGTGGGTACTATTTTTGCGAAAGAAAAAATTTATTCGAAAATATATAATAAATGCTATTACATGCCCTATAAGAATATACTTTGTGCTATAGGGATTATTATGTTAATAGTTTTACATGCTTTTTATGAATCTATGATTATCGCCCCTTTTACGGCTATTGCATTTATAAGTTTCTTTATTCTTATGAATAAGAGTAGTGTTATACAACATACATTATCCTTTTTGGGGGAGCATTCGACAAACATATGGTTGACTCATATGTTTTTTTATATGTCAATTTTTCCAGGGCTTATATTTGCACCTGGATATCCAATCATAATTTTTATTTGGTTGATAACGTTATGTATTGCTTCATCTTATGTAATCAATTGTATATACAAACCTATAGCGCGAATGATTGACAACAAGAGTTTTATTACACGTAATAATCAAAGAGCGATTGGATAGTTTTTTCGTTGAAATAGATGGGATAATTATCTATTTAATAGAAGTAGTTATTTGTTATGAATTGAATTATAAATAAGTGGCTGGAATAAATAATTTCGAAAGGTGAAATTGATAATAAATTAAAGAAAAACTAAATGTATAAATAAAAAAGGAACTAAAAAATACGAGGTTT
>NZ_BOQD01000541.1 GCF_018332515.1 Bacillus hominis
ATAATTTTTTGAAAATTGCATGTAATTGAAGTTCTAATTTCAAGATGATGGTAGCAGTGCTAATGTATTCCTTTACAAAAAATTAAAAATATAAACATTTTATTAAAAATTTTAACAAAAAAACAAAAAACTATATTCACAATCGTCATATTATATGTATAATGAAAATTGTAGAAACTTGGAGATTATTCTTTCAATTCTGTTTTTCTACAAGTGAGGGTACAGGAAGTGCAATTAGGGGAGGCAACACAACATGAAGAAAAAGATACCGTTATTACTTGCATCAACTTTAACTGCAAGTATGTTGCTTAGCGCGTGTAGCTACGAGAAAGATGACGCGAAAGCAAAAGGGAAAGAAAACGCTACTAGTAGTAGTAACGGGAAACAGATTCTTAATCTAACAGAGTTATCTGAAATTCCGTCAATGGATGCATCATTAGCATCAGATTCTGCATCTTCAACAGCATTAAATAATACGATGGAAGGTTTATATCGTACTGGCAAAGATCAAAAGAGAATGCCTGGGGTTGCTGAAGACGTCCAAAAGCTAGATGATGGGAAGAAATACATATTTAAATTAAGAAAAGATGCGAAATGGTCGAACGGGGAACCTGTAACAGCGAAAG
>NZ_BOQD01000542.1 GCF_018332515.1 Bacillus hominis
ATACGTAATTGTATCACCAATCGTTGCAAAAGCTTTATCACCGATTTTAGTAGTAGTTAAAATAGCACTTTCAATTGTTGTGATAACACTATTTGAAGTAATGTTTTTTGAAACAGGAGGATTATCTGGATTAACGATATGCTGAAAGCTAACGCTAGCTTGATTCGTAATTGGATTAATAGCCGGGATTTCATTTGAAGTAATATGAAATTCTACAATGGCAGATTCGTTTGGCGCGATATCAC
>NZ_BOQD01000543.1 GCF_018332515.1 Bacillus hominis
CTTATTAGGTAAGCAAATTAACCCTTATCCATATATAAAAGAAGCGGATTTGTATGTGCAACCCTCAAGGTATGAAGGGAAAGCTGTAACAGTAGGAGAAGCTCAGATTCTTTCAAAGCCGGTTATGGTAACAAATTATTCTACAGCTGAAAGTCAAGTGGTAAATGGATTTGATGGGTATATAACGGAACTGTCAATTGAAGGGATTGCAAATGGGATTGAAAGGTTATATAAGGATCCTCAGGAGAGAAAAAGACTAATTACTAATTGTACTCAAACGGATTATAGTAATAGCTGTGAATTAAAAAAGTTATATGAAATTATACAGGATTAATTTT
>NZ_BOQD01000544.1 GCF_018332515.1 Bacillus hominis
GAAGAGGTGTTCCTCATGTTAGTGGCGGAAAATAGAAAAAGTGAATTAACTTATAATGTACAAGTAATTAAAAATATTTTATTTTCTGGAGATACATCATCTATTCTTGCTTTAGAAAAGCTTTTGAATGATACAGTTCAATTGGATGTTCTCGAACAAGAGGAAATCGATAGACAGTACATTCCGAAAGAAGCAAAGAATTTCTTTGATAAAAACGGAACATTTCTTTACCGCGTATCTAATGTTAGTTATAAAGGTAAGGTGTTATCTGAAAATCTAATTTTTGTGGACACATCGTTTTTACCGGATACTATAAAGCAAGAATTAGAGGATGGAAATATTCCAGTTGAAAAACTTATAGAAAAAATGGAAGTAAGAAGAAACGTATTATACGAAGGATATCAGCCATCCGGAAATATTATCGAATTGTTTGATGGATGTTCTGTTGCGGCGAATGTTTATCCGACTAGAAAATATCAGGTTGTAAGTAACTGCAAATGTATATTTTATATTTGTGAAGTGTATCATGCGGAGAATATAAAGGAATTGCTTAAATAAAACAAGAAACCAGCCTATAAAAAGGCTGGTTTCTTGTTTATTTAACAGCTTCTTTTAATTCTTTACCTGCTTTAAATGCTGGAACTTTACCAGCAGCGATTTGAATTTCCTCACCAGTTTGTGGATTACGTCCTGTACGAGCAGATCTTTCACGCACTTCAAAAGTTCCAAAACCGATCAATTGAACTTTATCGCCAGATTGTAACGCATTAGCAATTGTGTCAAATACGGATTGTACAGCTGCAGAAGCATCCTTTTGAGAAATATCAGCTGATTGTGCGACATTTTTAACTAATTCTGTTTTGTTCATGTTTTCACCTCATAAAAAAATTTTAGAATAAAAGTCTTAGTATAATGAATGTTATAGAATAAGCTACTTTTGCTAGTAGAAAGAATACTGTATAGTTATGTTAATTTCGTTGCAAGAGACTGAATCCCTGCTAATAATCAGGGATAAATTAAGAATTGATGCATATAAAAAGCTGTAGTATGAAGATGAGGGGGATTATATAGATGATTTTTCGTGAAAAGAATGAGAAAGAAAGTATATTAATTCGTCAACATGATCATAGTTTTTTAGCTGGAGAGATTGCTAGTAATATAAAAGAAGATTTCTTTGAAAATCAGGAATATTTA
>NZ_BOQD01000545.1 GCF_018332515.1 Bacillus hominis
TACTGATGAGTACAATAATTAGGAGGGGGATAGAATATTGCACAATAAACAATTTAAAATAATTGAAGCAGCAAAAGAAGGAAGAAGAAAAGTTCATCCTGTTTTCGCTGTTATACTTGCAATTGTATTTTTAACTTTAGGTGAATTTTTCATATTATTTATGCTGCTTTTACCGAAAGCAGAAACAACATTTATAAAAGCGATTTATAGTAATGTTGAGATGATATTAACGTTTGGTGGGGCTATATTTTTTGTGTTTTTATGGATTAAATTTGTAGAGAAAAGGTCGTTTTCATCCATCGGTTTTTGGAGAAATCAATGGATGAGAAGATATTTGAGAGGTGCGTTTATAGGATTTGTCTTCATTTCAATACCAGTAATTGTACTCATATTAACAGGAAATGTAAAACTCCAAATGCAACATATTACACTAACCACCATATTTGGTATTGTGGGATCTTTAGTTGCCTTTTTAATACAAGGTGCAACGGAAGAAATTGTTGTACGAGGTTGGTTATTTCCAGTTCTTTCTGTTAGAAGCCGTATATGGATTGGGATTACCGTGACGTCCTTTTTATTTGGTTTTCTTCATTTACTTAATCCAGGTATTACAATTCTTTCAATATCAAATATA
>NZ_BOQD01000546.1 GCF_018332515.1 Bacillus hominis
ACTTGTTTTGCTAAATCTTCTTGTGTCATGTTTAATTTGGCTCGGAATTCTTTTATTTTCGTTACGAACGCCATGGCACATCTTCCATTTCATCAACTGGTTTATCGTAAAAGAAGATTGAGAATCCGAATGTAAGAATGAGTGTAGCGAAAATAAGAGCGATATCAATCTCTTGTAGTGTAAGGTTTGGAAACAACATTTCAATAAACATAATAATAGTGGTAGTTAGTAATGTAACGATAAATGCATTTCGGCATGATTTATTGACAATTTGTTCAAAAAGCTCATCGTGATGAACTTTTCTATACGTCGTGAAAAAGGAGAAGAAACAGAACATAGTAAACAATCCTTTTTCGTAAAAAAATCCGAGAAATCCAAAGAAACCGAGAAATCCTAAATATTTAATCCAAGTTGTTTTCACGATGGGTCCTCCTTATAATGTTAGAAATAATTCACGTTATGTTATAAATATATTACATATAGAAATTCATGGTAATAATAGTTTTCCAGTTCTTTTCATAATAATAGTAAAAAGAGGAAATATGCTGCGAAATAAAGAGGATAATATTGTAAAATGGTTGTAAGGAGGGGGAGGAAGAAATGTTAACTGGGATAATGATCGTTATATTACTTGTAGTGATTACTGTAATTGGCACGGTGTTAATTGGGCGAAATGGTGATGCGAATTATAGTAAAGCGACAAAAGGGAATATTAAACGGCTTACGA
>NZ_BOQD01000547.1 GCF_018332515.1 Bacillus hominis
AGGGATTTGGCATTTTTTAAGTTTTTATGTTTTTTTAAATAAACAATTCTAAAACTGTTCATTCTTCTCCCAAGATTCTACAATATAATGAGCAATCGTTGGGTTGAAGCCTTTACCAACTAAGAACATAATCGCAGCAACTTCTGTTAAAGCATGTTTGTGTGATGTATGTTTCGCTTCATTTAAACCGTAATCTACCCAAGGTTTTACGAAATCAAGTACAGGTTTCTTTAAAGGTAAAAACTGTGTACCGACAACTTGTTGGATTTGTTGTTGTGTTGGTTCTGTAATAGGTCCTGGTGGTAAAATTTGTGGCTGTGTAATATCGAATGTTGGACCAGGCGGTAAAATTTGTGGTTGCGTCGGATCGATAGTTGGTGGTGCAGGTGGTGAGACACGTTGGTCGGAGTTTGGTTGATACATCGGTTGTTGGTATTGCGGTTGTTGTGGCTGAGTTGCATATGGATTTTGTTGATATTGTTGTTCTTGAG
>NZ_BOQD01000548.1 GCF_018332515.1 Bacillus hominis
CCAACCATCAGCTCTCTGAAATAGGGAGATTTTCACTACTATACCCTTTCATTGCCCAAATATTATTTTCCGAATTGATTACTATCATTTTTATCATACATTAAAAATAGTGTCAACTTATATTTTGAATTTTTATGTATTACATTCTATTTAAAAATTCAAAATATGACTTTTAAATGAATAGTATTAGAACATTTATGGTTTATACTGTATTAACTTCTCTAACAGGTTTATAGTAGTATACGATGAATGCAAGGCAGCACGAGTAGGAGGAAAAATTTTGT
>NZ_BOQD01000549.1 GCF_018332515.1 Bacillus hominis
AAGTTTTTAGTTTACCTTGTCTTAACGAATAGCGAAAAATGAAGCCTAATTCATATAAAAGGGAGTGTTCCTATGATTCAAAAATTAAAATTATATTATGGTAAAGATATAAAGATTAATGAAGCCGTGTTGTCTGAGGATTATAGCTGGTTTTTAGTTGAAGAACATAAAGTAGGGATTCGAAAAACTCGATTACATAAAAAGGAACATCTATTGCTTTCATCTATCTTAACACCTATTCATACTGATACATTTTATAAAACAGAAAAAGAAAAATCATGGTATGAAGTATTATATAAAAATAAGAACATCCCTATAGTATCGGTTCGTTTTTTATATTTCTTCACAACGCACCCTATAGTAGAAAGAGAAGAATTTCAATACGCTTTACAGTCTATGTTTTCTTTCACCACTACAACAATATGGGAAACTTCGCAAACTGGCACCCTCATCTTAGAAGAAAATGTACCGGAGTCTGTATTGCAAGCAGCCCTTGATACACTAGAAACAGATTTTTTTATATCTCTATCCTTTTTTATGGGAAGACACTATACACAAACAAATGAAATTGCTCGACTATATCAATGGGAGCGAAATTTATTTTCTGTTCTTTCTCCCTATTTATCGCAAAAAATTATACACATTGAACAACTACTCCCTTATCAATTAATGATCTCATTACCGAAAGAAGAAAGAGAAAAATACACGAATCAATTATTAGCACACATTTCTAATAACAAGGAACTAATAGATAGTGTTAAAGTATTCTTCCAATGTAATTTAAATGTATCACTTGCAGCTAAACAATTATATTTACATCGTAATACTTTACAATATCGCATTGATAAATTCATTGAAAAGACAGGAATTAATATAAAAACTTTTGAAGGTGCAGTAACAGTTTATATGGCTTTGCTTTCATTGGATATTTCGTAAACTTGCATAAAAACCTCTCATTCTTTTGTGCACCCTGCCAATTTACCTACGCTTTAAATAATCTTATAATTCAATTAATTAAAAAAAGGAGTGAGTAATCATGACAG
>NZ_BOQD01000550.1 GCF_018332515.1 Bacillus hominis
ATACGTTGCCAACCCCTGCGTTTTCAAGCGCTTTCAATTGATAATAATGATACGTCTTTCCATCTAGTTCAAAAGTTGCACGTGATTGAAATGGATTATGTTTGACCATTATGTTTCCCCCCTGTTAAACGTGGCTAAGTTGTCTGAATATAAAATGTAGACAAACTTTTCAATACCTTACGATAATATCTTATTACAACTTTCTAAATAAGTAAATAATAAGAAACTTATGGATTATCATAAGTTTTCTTTATCTTTCTAAATTTGAATAGTGTCCATGCTCTTTATTAATACTATTACCATAAAGTAAAGCACTCTTTCAGCGTTTTACTTTACGTTCATATATGCTATGAACAACTCATGGTTCGTCTATAAAAAACATTATAGAGGTGAGAAAAATGGGTAAACGAAAAGCCAATCATATTATTTCAGGAATGAATGCTGCATCTGCACAAGGACAAGGAGCTGGTTATAACGAAGAGTTCGCAAATGAACCTTTAACACCAGCGCAGCGACAAAATAATAAGAAACGAAAAAAGAATCAGTAACGAAAAACCCCAAAAGGTGCAC
>NZ_BOQD01000551.1 GCF_018332515.1 Bacillus hominis
TAAAAACCGCGAAAAAGGTATTTATCCTTTTTCACGGTTTTTGTTGATTGTTATTTAATTACCATTTCCTTAGAGGTGTAGGCACTATCCCCTTTCATTACCCATTCATGACCCGAATAACCAGTGGTAATTGGCCCTCTGGATGAAACTTTAACGTTCACACGATCTGTAATTTTAGCATTATTCTTTTCTGCCTCTCTAGAAGACCCGTCATCAAAGCTAGCCCTTACAGTCATCTTGTAAAAATGAGGTTCATTTGTTTTCGC
>NZ_BOQD01000552.1 GCF_018332515.1 Bacillus hominis
AAAATACTTAAATATTTAAGTGAATATTTTAAACAAGGGAGATTGAGTTTATATGAAAAACTTACTTCAAAAAACTTTAGCTACTACAGGGCTAACTGCTTGTTTATTAGGTATGGTTTCTTCCGTTTCATTTGCTTCAATTAGTTGGGATTCTTATGGAGAATGGGAAGGAAGTGGAGGAAAGGCTAATGGAACCGCCTACAC
>NZ_BOQD01000553.1 GCF_018332515.1 Bacillus hominis
CAAAGATATGGATACATTGTTAGATGCAAAAAATGCTTCAGGACAGAAGTATAAGTATGAATACTTACCGCTTAGTAAAGAGAAGGTTGCTTTAGAAAACGGAAAAACTCTCGATTATAAAGGGTCGTATATCAATTATTATATTGGAAATAAAGTTGTATTGGTGCCTAACTATAATGATCCAAATGACAAAATCGCAAACGATACGATTCAGAAGTTATATCCGGATCGTAAAGTAGTGGGAATTGATGTGAGAGAACTTTATAAAAATGGCGGAATGATCCATTGTGTGACACAGCAACAACCGATTCAATTGAAGTAATCGATTATAGTTTCGTTATGTTGCTTTATAGACAAAATAGGTGAAATGCTATCTTTACTTATTTTGTCTTGTTTTAACATTTGTAAT
>NZ_BOQD01000554.1 GCF_018332515.1 Bacillus hominis
TGCAAATGAAAAGTATGAAACGATGGCAATTAAAGAAGCTTTCGGTGAGCATGCATATAAAGTAGCGATTAGCTCGACGAAATCAATGACAGGTCACTTATTAGGAGCAGCAGGTGCTGTTGAAGCGATTTTCTCTATTAAATCAATTACAGACGGAGTGATTCCTCCGACGATTAACTATGAAACACCAGATCCAGAATGTGATTTAGATTATGTACCAAATAAAGCAAGACAGCAAGAAGTACGTGCTGTATTAAGTAATTCATTAGGATTCGGTGGTCATAACGCAGTATTAGTATTTAAAGCAT
>NZ_BOQD01000555.1 GCF_018332515.1 Bacillus hominis
CACGTGTTACATTATCACCAAAACCGAATCTTCCATCTCCATAACCAGCAACGATTCCCCAATCTGCTAGATTTTGGATTGCTTCATAAGACCAATGTCCTGTCGGTACATCTTTAAATGTAACAGATGCAGCTTGTTGTTTCACAGCTACTTCAGCATTTGCTGTAGTACCTTGTGCGCTTAATCCAATTCCACCCATAATTGTTAAAGCTGTCGCTACTTTCAAAATCTTTTTCTTCACTGTATTCTCTCCCTAAAAAAAACATATTTTTTTCTAATATAAAGAATTCACGAAAAAGTAACAATACACTTATCCATATAAGTTTGTCTAATTTGTGAACTGTATTTCACATACTTTTCTTTACACCTAATTAACAATGAAGTTACTAAATCATACTTTTACATTATAAAAAGTAACCAAAATCAACCTATTTTTCCCATTTAATACCACTACTCAAACTATGACCAGCAGAATTAATATACAAATAAACAATTAAAAATAAGAAAAAAGCGCA
>NZ_BOQD01000556.1 GCF_018332515.1 Bacillus hominis
TATAAATCAAATTCATACTGATGTAAGTTTTAAACCAAAAGATATTATAGGTTTAATGTCTGATTACTTTAAAATAAAAACAAAGCTGCGTCCTATAAAGAATTTACCTATTGTGTTACCGAATCTGCATAATGAATCTATAGATAGTGTTACATGGTTTGGTCATTCTGCTTCTCTTTTAAAAATAGAAGGTAAAAAACTATTATTAGATCCTATGCTTGGCGATGCCTCTTCCCCATTTCCTGTTTTTAATAGTAAGCGATATAGTGGTGCTTTTTCTTTAGAACGTGAAGATCTTCAGGAAATTGATGCGATTATCATTTCGCATAATCACTACGATCATTTGAATTACAAAAGTATTATGCAGTTAAAAGATCGTGTAAAGCATTTTTATGTTCCGACTGGAGTTGCGCGTTATCTTATTAAATGGGGTGTTTCACCTGATAAAATAAGTGAGCATAATTGGTGGGATGAAATCACGTTTGAAAATATTAAATTAGTTTGTACACCTGCAAGGCATTTTTCTGGACGAAGTATGACAGATAGAGATTGTTCATTATGGTGTTCATGGGTTATCCTCGGTCAAGAAACGAAAGTCTTCTTTAGCGGAGATAGTGGCTATGCTCCTCACTTTAAGGAAATTGGTGATAAATACGGTCCATTCAATCTTACTTTAATGGAATGCGGACAATACGATACGAGATGGTCTGCTATTCATATGTTGCCAGAAGAAACAGTACAAGCTCATATTGACGTTAAAGGAGAATTGCTCGTTCCTATTCATTGGGGTGCGTTTACGTTAGCATTACATGAATGGAGTGATCCTATTGAACGTGTTACGAAAGAAGCAAATCGTTTAGGAGTTAATATTTCAACGCCACAAATCGGTGAAGCTATTACGTTACAATCTAAAGATTATCCTACGGCTGCTTGGTGGCGAGAAGTATAATTATAATAAAAAGCGAACCGATTAAATATTGAGGGTTCGCTTTTTATTCATTTATGACTCATCTATTAAAATTCTTTGTTTTATCTACTGGAATTGCATTTTTCATCTTTTCTGTTGTCCAATATCCTGTAGGGTCTTCCATATCGTTTGAATCTTGAATAGCAGATGGGATATTGGGAGCTTTTTTCACTTGAGTAAGAGTATCTTTTTCGCTAGAGGCTGCCAATGTTAAGTAAATAATTAAA
>NZ_BOQD01000557.1 GCF_018332515.1 Bacillus hominis
ATTTTATTGATTCTCAAAAAGTATTATTGGCAATTGGTGATGAAACGCGTCAGTCTATTTTGTTAGTGCTAATGGAAACGGAATGTCAAACAGGATTACGTGTAGGAGAAATCACGAAGCAAACACACCTTTCCCGTCCAGCAGTATCACATCATCTTAAAATTTTACGAGAAGCTGGCATTATTTTAATGAGAAAAGAAGGTACAAAGAATTTTTATTATATTGATATACGTACAAAATTAAGTTTATTAAAAAATCTTGTATTAGATATTGAAAAGCTATTGCAAAACTTTTATTGAAATTTGGAGGTATAAGAAATGAAAGCAATGATAATTGATAAATATGGAAAAATCCCAATGCGTATGACAGAGGTACCTACTCCTGAAATAAATGAGTATGAGGTGCTCGCAGAAATTCATGCAGCTAGTATTAACCCAATTGATTTTAAAATACGCGATGGAAAAGTGAAGATGTTGCTTAAATATGAAATGCCCCTAATCCTTGGTAATGATTTTTCCGGTGTCATCGTAAAGGTTGGAGCAAAAGTGACTCGCTTTAAAGTTGGCGATGAAATATATGCACGTCCAAGAAAAGATAAAATCGGTACTTTTGCGGAATATATAGCCATTCATGAGGATGATATAGCCTTAAAGCCAAAAAATTTAAGTTTTGAGGAAGCTGCTTCGATTCCACTCGTTGGATTAACATCATATCAAGCCTTACATGACATCATACAATTACAACAAGGACAAAAGATTTTAATTCACGCTGGATCCGGTGGTGTCGGTACTTTCGCTATTCAGTTAGCAAAAATAATGGGTGCTACCGTTACAACAACTGCTAGTGAGGCTGGTGCGAATTTAGTAAAGTCTCTTGGCGCAGATGAAATTATTAATTACAAAACAGAGAAATTTGAAGATATACTAACAAATTATGATGCGGTATTTGATACAATCGGCGGGACAACACTTGAAAAATCATTCAATATTATAAAAAGCGGAGGGAACATTGTTTCCGTTTCAGGAATGCCGAATGCTCGATTCGGTAAAGAATTTGGTTCCGGATTTTTTAAAACACTCTTATTTTCATTCGCAAGTAAAAAACTTACTGCACTTGAAAAAAAGCATAATGCTCAGTACTCATTTTTATTTATGAAACCAAGCGGAGATCAATTGCGTATTATTGCAAACTATATTGAAGCTGGAAAAATCAAACCTATAATTGATCGAGTTTTCCCTTTTGAAGATGCTCAAAAAGCAATGGAATATTCAGAGTCTGGAAGAGCTAAAGGAAAGATAATTGTAAAAATCAAATAATAACAAAACTCCATTTTAATCAATCTTTTTGAAAAATGGAGTTTTTGTATTTGCTGTTAAATAGACACAATGCACTGAAGTCCTTACAATAGATTGCAAGGGGAAATAATACATTATACTTTTAGTTAA
>NZ_BOQD01000558.1 GCF_018332515.1 Bacillus hominis
ATCGTTTCCTACAATAACTTCAAGAAAAAGCTGCTTACATTTATTTTGTGTCGCTTCTTCTTTATGTAACTCAAATAACTTTTGACTTACACCAATGCCGCGAAACTCTGGATGAACCGCTAATGTTCCGCAGCGCATTGTTTTTATACTTTCATATACCTTAATACCACCAAGTATTACACCAACACATTTGTCACCGTCTAAAGCAAGAAAGGAGTATTCAAGTGAATTCCCTTCTGGACCAAAAAATCTTTTTATAAAATCCTCTTTTGAAACTTCCATCTTAATAATATAATCTGAAAACCCGTCCTTAAAAGCTTCATACACTAAATCTATACTCACTTCACTACATCTTTTGTATTGAATCATATAAGTATAATCCTCCGTTTTGACTAGTTATATACTACATTCAAACACATGAAATGAATTCCCTTCACCATATCCATCCTTTATTTCATGAACAACAAT
>NZ_BOQD01000559.1 GCF_018332515.1 Bacillus hominis
ATTATTTGTAGCAATGCCAAGTAAACGTACTCCAGATGGAGAATTCCGTGACATTGCACATCCGATTAATTCTGGTACACGCTCTAAAATTCAAGATGCGGTTTTAACAGAGTATCACCGTTTAGGCGAGTTGGAAGAGGTTGAGTTTGAAGAAGCAGGTGCTTCGTAAAATTCGAATGAAAAGGGCTTTTAAAGAAATCCCTATAATTTTGTAGCAAACTCCTGTAAGCATTTACAGGAGTTTGTTTTTTTTTGAATTTTAAACGTTCCTTATTTAAAAAATCATATCTCGTAAAAAATAAAGATGAAAAACTTCTAATTTTTTCAAAATCATTTAAAATAGTATAGCTTATTTATTAAAAAAGATACTAAAGAGTAAAACATCTTATAAGAATTATGGTAAAATTTAATAGTTATAATGTGTTTCTTGAAATATATGATGATTTAGGATAATATCATTAATGGAT
>NZ_BOQD01000560.1 GCF_018332515.1 Bacillus hominis
AGTACTTCACGAGATTCGTATGAAAACGATACCTTTTATTTAATAAAAACTCGTGTATTTATAGAAAGTGGTGAAGAAATAATGAAATTAATCGCAATTGATTTAGATGGAACTCTTCTTTCAGGGAATAAAATGATTAGTAAAGAAAATGCAGAAGCAATTCGAAAGTGTCAAGAAGCTGGCCATGTTGTAGCAATTTGTACAGGACGTTCTATTGTGGATATTGAACGACTATTGTTAGAAGTTGATTTGGAGTGTCCGATTATCGCGGAAAATGGTGCACTTATATATAAAGATAAAAAAATGATGAAGAGATATCCAATTCAAAATATGCAGGCACTTGAGATTGTAGAATATCTTGAAGAGAATGGCTTGTATTATCAGCTTTATACTAATAAAGGTGTGTATGTACCGGATTATGGCGTAGAGAGTGTGCGTAATGAAATCGAGTATGTGAAGAATACAAAAGAAAATTTCGATTTGAAAGAGTTAGAAACGATTGCTGCATTATATCTTGAACATACAGCATTTCATAGTACAGCAAGTTGTAAACCAATTGTAGAAATGGATATACATGTGCATAAACTTTTACCGTTTTCTTATGACATAGAGAAATTAAAAAAATTAAAAGAAACGTTTCTGCATAATACTGATTTAGCTATTACATCTTCCTATTGGCATAATTTAGAGATTAACCATCGAGATGCTCAAAAAGGAAATGGATTATATACTTTAGCAGAACATCTTAATATTCCAGTTGAAAACACTGTAGCAATAGGCGATGGCTTAAACGATGTTTCTATGATGGAGAAAGCAAATATATCAATTGCAATGGGAAATGCAGTTGAAGAAATAAAAGCGATGTGTCAATACGAAACGTTAACAAATGAAGAACATGGTGTCGCACATGCTCTAAATAAATATGTAATGTAATAAAAAAAGAAAAAAAGAATCCAAATAGATTCTTTTTTTCTTTTTATTAGGGGTAAGGTATTCTATGAGATTCATAGAAGCCTTATTACACCTCATTATATAGAATATATTGGAATAAATGTATATATTTTTCATGATAGTTGTGAATTTTTTGTGAATTTTATGTTTATTGTATTTTTATACTTCTACTAGCAGCGCGTAACACTCCCATATTATTTTCTGTTTTTAATTGAAAAATAGAATTTGTTCGAATAATTATTCTACAGCTATATACCTAGGAGCACT
>NZ_BOQD01000561.1 GCF_018332515.1 Bacillus hominis
AATCTTTACATAAGCAAGCTCTGATGGTCGAAGGGTTAACAAGATTTGATGAATATGGGGATTTAGAACAGAAAGCGAAGGATTTCGAAAAAAATTTTACGAAAGTTAGGTTTTACATATACTCATGATGTTGATTATACTTATCTGATTTTAAATTTAATATATCACCTGATGGATTATAGACATTTTATATATTTTTTCATGTCTTAAAAATAAAATTATTAG
>NZ_BOQD01000562.1 GCF_018332515.1 Bacillus hominis
AAATGGAAAAGAATATGGTTTGATAGATAAGCAAATCGCCATTAGGGATAAATTTATTAGGTCAGAATTTACTAATTTGGAGCATTTCAACATTGATATGCTTTATAATTCACCAGGCTGGATATGGGTTGGTATGAATCAATTTGGATTGTATGCAAGAGAGGCTACACTTAGCGAAGTAGAAATTTTTATGAGGTTAAAGGAGAATATAAATTATTTAGACGTATATATAGGTACCACGATGTAAGAGTTATTTTTCGAGGTTATGGGATTTGTTCCCGTAACCTTTTTTTGTTTTGAAAATAAAAATTCACGAGTTATTTTATTTTGATACTAGTCCTCTTTTATAAGGGATAGATCCTAAAAGAGGATTTGAAATTATATAAAGAGAACTTATTAATTATATGAATACTTATAGAAAGAAGATGATAAAAATGAGTAAAGAAGAGCTTGTGAAACAACAATTTGGTAGGAATGCAGAAAAGTATGTAAAAAG
>NZ_BOQD01000563.1 GCF_018332515.1 Bacillus hominis
AACAAAAGCTTAGCTTTGTTATTGGGTATTAAGTATTTTAGGAGTTAATATTAGAACGTATTGAAATACATCTATCATCACAATTTGATAGAGATTGTTTACTCTGAATTTTCGGCAAGTAAATAGTTACAGTTGTCCCGACGCCAACCTCACTCATTATACTTATTGTTCCTTGATGACCTTCAATTATTTTATAACTTAGCATCAATCCAATACCGGTACCTTTTTCTTTCGTACTATAGAAAGGTTCACCTAATCTTTTAATTCTTTCTTCAGGTATTCCTATTCCTTCATCTATTACACTAATAACGACACCTTTTTTATGTATTTCTTTTATATGGATTGAAATTTTCCCGCCATCTAGCATTGCTTCAATTGAATTTTGCAAAATATTAATAAATACTTGTTTCAATTGATTTTCTGAGCATTCAATGATTATCTCTTT
>NZ_BOQD01000564.1 GCF_018332515.1 Bacillus hominis
ACTGTTGTAAATATTGCAAGGAAAAAAGTTAAAAACATAGATGAAGCTACTTTCATTTTCCGATTGTATGTTTTAAATTTTGATGATGCGAATGCTGTAATTATTAACATCGTTCCATAAACAATGATTGTTAACAGGCTAAAACTATAAAACGTAAAACGTGTTATTAATAAAATTATGAGTAAGGCAATACCGACAGGAAATCCACCATAAAGTGTACCAATTAAAAAGGGGATTTGTCTTAAATCGTGAATACAATTTTCATCCATATAGATGGGATACCGCATACATAAAATTAGTGGGATGCTCGTACAAAGAATGATAAGTAGTTTCTTATATTTCTTCCCAAAGTATCCACTATCATAAATAAAATAAAAAATAAATATACTGCTTAAAATATAAAGAAGGTTATTTAAAACATTTTGATTAATGTAAACAAAGTTCATAATACATGCCCCGTTATCCTGAATTTCAATCCCATATGTATTATACATTATAAAAGTGCAAGTTTTACATGTACTTTTATAATATATGTAATTTTTATAGTTTTTCAGCGTTATAGACTTTTAACCATGCATTATTAAACTCTTCCATTGACGCATAGCGCTCACTACGATTTTCATTTACAGCACGGTATGCTACCTCATATAAACTTGCACTAGCTTCCCATTTTATAAAGGAATGATCTTGTCCACCGCCTAAAAGTGTGAAAGCTATCGCTCCCATATTAAATACGTTTGTTTTCCCATCAATTATAGCGTTAAGCTGAAACTCTTCAGGTGACATAAAACGTGAGGACCCCCAAAGTCTTCCCATTGTATTTACATAAGGTTTTTTACTGTATAAATCAATGTCGCAAATTTTTGTTTCATTTGTTTTAAAGTTATATAAAATACTCCCATCGTAAAAATCAATGGCCACATATTTTTTTTGTTCTACATAATGATGGAAAGAAAAAATAGAATTTAATGAAATTAGTCGATCCCTAACGGATAATCTCTTATATTTATAAAATGGTGAGTTAGGATCAGTGTATTTCGCTGGGGGTGGGAAACTCCAGTGTGGGTGAAGACATTCACCATCAAACCAATCAAAAATTAAAACATATCCATGTTGTACAGGATAATGATCAATTAAATTTATAAGAGAAACGTGTTTTAATTCATTGTATATAGTAACTGAGTTTTTTAATCTTTCTATAGCTTCATTTGTAGAAGCATTATATGCGAGTGTTTGTGCGCCTGCATATTTAATAAATTTCTTTTTCCCATTCGTTTCAACACCGAAACTTATATTACCGGAATCTTGTTGGTCAAAAACTGCAAATATTGTTCCTAGTTTCGTAAGCCAATCAAAATTATGATATTTTTTTAGCTGGAATGTGACAGCATTTAACTGAATTTCAACTGGAATATCTTTCATTATTCACCTCATATTTAATATAATTAAGTTGTCTATCAAAGTATTCGACATATTTTGTGAAATCCCTATGTTAATATACTTAAATTTTATAAATATAATGATGTACAGTTATAAGGAGGAAAGAAAATGGATGGAAAAATCATAATTAAACCGTACCAACATTATTGGCATAAAGAGTTTTTAAATGAAAAAAATAAAATTTCGCCGTTACTAAAGGAAGAAATTATCACTATTGAACATATAGGAAGCACAGCGGTAGAAGGATTAGGAGCTAAACCTCTTATTGATATGATGGTTGGCGTAACAAATTTACAAATTACTGAAAATTGGATTGAAAACCTTGCAAAAATTGGATATGAATATGTTCCAAAAGAAACAACTAATTGGCGTTTTTTTAGAAAAGGGAAATGGAGAGCTGGTACCCACCATTTACATGTTTATATTTATAATAGTGAGGAATGGAAGAACAACCTTTTATTTAGAGATTTTCTCATAAATAATGAATGGGCACGAAAAGAATATAGAGAATTAAAAGAGAAACTTGCTGCTACATATCCTTTTGATCGTGTTTCATATACAAATGAAAAAGCACCGTTTATTTGCAACATATTAGAATTGGCCAAAAAGGATATAAATAAAATATAAGTGGTTTGCAGATTCTCATTTTATTTTAATCTTTCTCTCATTTTATTCTCTCTTTCACTTGATACACTGTTGATTATAGAGCTTTTGAGTCAAAAGGGGATTATATAAAATGGA
>NZ_BOQD01000565.1 GCF_018332515.1 Bacillus hominis
ATTTAGAAATTCCCTAGAATAAGTAGTAATACTTACAACTTATTTAAATAGGAAGAAATAGAAAATGAAATATCAAATTACATTCATATAAGTTTGAATATTTCAAGATGTTAAAATTTTGATGGTTCATATATAATAGTGAAAAGAGTAGAGTTTTGTAACTATTTGTAAAAAAGGAGGATGCAAAATGAATAAAATAATACAAGCCCAATCTCAATGGGATTTGGACAGGCTATATCCTCAAGAACAAAACTTCACGTTTTCTATAGAAACGCTAGAAAGATTAAAAATTGAATATAAAGCAACAAAAGACTCAGTAATCCTTTCACAACTTATACAGGCTATCGAAAAAGCAGAGTATTACTTATATTGCCGTGCTGTTGAAGATGAGAAGCATCCTGAAGATACTTTACTAAGTGTAAAAGTAAATCAATTAAAGAAAGAAGTTCAACTATTAATAGAATCTAGTAAGGGACAAAGTGTTAATGCAAATCATTCAAGTATTAAACTAATAGAAAATGAATTAAAAGCTTGGGAAGATATGTATACACAATTAAAAAACAAGATAGAAGTAATACACGATAAAGAGACTTTATCATTTGGAAAAGCAAATTACGTTGCGATGAATAGTGATGATCAT
>NZ_BOQD01000566.1 GCF_018332515.1 Bacillus hominis
AAGAACAGTTGAGGGTCAAGATGTTGTAGAAGGTCTAGCATATTTTAAAGGGAATTACTACATCTGGAATACCGATATGGAGAATTCCGATGAACCTAAAGTGCAACAACTTTATGAGTATGATTTAAAAAATATACATAAACTTCAGCTTGAGCAGCATCAGTTCCTAAAATCAAAAATTGAGGAATACGTTTTAGAACAGCGTATCAGGCTTCTACTTGAAGAAACTGATACTAAAGAAGCTATTCGAAAGCTAGTTAACTATATATCTGATTTATATAAGGAACAGGTTTTGGATGAATGTGAGGTTGCATTCCTTGCTGACGAAAATTATATAACGGTTCAGATAGAAGGGGTATTTGAACAAGAGGTAGTAGCAGCATTAGGTGTCCGTAACAATCTATTTAGCTCATATGATAGAAATAAGCATATGCTTTTTCTTAACCTTGAGGATATTTTGGCTATTGGAGACCAATTGATTTCCCTTATTCTTAATTCTATTACACTTTGGCAAGATTGGAAGTCAAAGAGAGTGGAGAAGCAAGAAAATCTGATACCTAAATTACAAAAGGAAGGAGTCGATAATGAAGAAAGAGTAAGGTTAG
>NZ_BOQD01000567.1 GCF_018332515.1 Bacillus hominis
TTTTTATTCTTTTACACAAATTTCATTCCGTCAGTACACCATTTTTAATTTATTATCTCGAAATAACTTTATGTAGATAACATAGCAAAAGCCATCCAACATCATTAGATGGCTTTTGCATGTTACTCTATTGTTTCCACTTCACGTGGATTATTCATCTCTTCTACATACACAACTCTAAATCCGTGATCTTCTAAATCCTTTAGCAATGTTTCTAATTCACTATCTTCAAACTCTTCTCCCAATGTAAACATAATTCTACGTACTAATAAAGCATCATTATCAAAAGTCATTAAGCTTTGAATACCAGTGTATTTCTTTAGCACTGTCGATAATTTTTGAATGGCTCCATTATAATCTTGTGTTCCAATCATGACAGAATATTTACTAGAATGGACTCCCCATGCATCTTCTAATAGTTCAAAAACTTTTTTATGAGTTAAAATACCAAGGAAGACCCCTTTTTCATCAACTACTGATAAATACGGTAGTTTTTTAATTGTAAAAAATACTTTAAAGAAGGAAGAGTCTTCTCTCACGTACCCATTCTTATCGTTCAATAATTGTAATACATTATCTTCAAGTGAACCTTTATATTCT
>NZ_BOQD01000568.1 GCF_018332515.1 Bacillus hominis
CTCCTCTCGGGCGCGTTTTCTTTCGGGAAGTGGCTCAGCTTGGTAGAGCACCTGGTTTGGGACCAGGGGGTCGCAGGTTCAAATCCTGTCTTCCCGATACTTGTTTGGGGCCTTAGCTCAGCTGGGAGAGCGCCTGCCTTGCACGCAGGAGGTCAGCGGTTCGATCCCGCTAGGCTCCACCAAAAAAAGTTCTTTGAAAACTG
>NZ_BOQD01000569.1 GCF_018332515.1 Bacillus hominis
TAAAAGCTTGATACAGAGCAAAGTAAAAAGGTATCGCTGCCGCGTACATATCGATTAAAACGAGAGATTTCATATAAGCAATATCTGGATACAATTCTCCAGCAAAATTCCCGATCTTAGGCACCAAAAATATGCACAATGCAAGAACCGGGGTTCCTATAAAAATAATAGCTAACTTTAAAAAGAGTGTCGTAACTTGTTTCATAAAAAGCACCTCGTTTATTTAATGACAACATGATTTTACCATACGATTTATCGTTTTACAATAA
>NZ_BOQD01000570.1 GCF_018332515.1 Bacillus hominis
CTGATTATTAGTTGAACCAATCGGGCTTTTACGGACAGTTGATTTTCCGCCTAACTTCTTTGAGTCTTCCTCGTCTTCAGGCGGAAATCTTACTGCCCGTTAATGCGGGATAAATGAATTATTTATAAAACCTCTCTTTTTTTAGGTAGAATAGAGCATCCGCAGTGTGCAGAAGCGGTTAGTTCCTATCTGGATCCCCTCTTATGTTAAAACATAAACAGAAAATGAGCATAAGCCCTTTTTTCTTTTCATAGCCGTTTATTAGCTCTAGAAAACCAATTATATGTATGAATGCTAGGCAGCCTTTATATAGGATGTATGTTGCGATGGAGCATTTAGTTGCAATTACTATGGTTTCACAGGCTAATCAAATTCCACAAATGGTCTCTAAGTCATTACAATCTTAAACATAACCTTTAAGACTATTGAAATAACTCCATAAAAAATAAAAAGCGAGATACATATGTATTATGCATCCCACTTTCATTTCAACTTATCCTTTATACATAAGATCCTCAGCTAAAGAAGTAAACATCTCCCCAACGAGTGAATCTTCATCATATACACATGAACCACCATTCTCTTCACGCTTCGCAAATGGTATTTGAGCGATTACTTCGTTTTGCAGTTGTTCTGCTAACGTTTCACCGCCGCCTTTTCCAAAGAGATAATTTCTTGATCCGTCTTGTTCTTCATAATATGCCATGTTTTCAACGATACCTAAAATATCGTGTTTCGTATGTTTTGCCATGACTCCTACTCTAGAAGCGACAAATGAAGCTACACTATGAGGAGTTGTAACGATTATTTCCTTCGCCTGCGGGATCATCGCCGCAACATCTATCGCAACGTCTCCTGTCCCAGGTGGTAAATCAAGAAGAAGATAGTCTAATTCTCCCCAGTGCGTATTCGCAAGGAAGTTTTGAATCCATTTGTTTAACATCGGTCCGCGCCACATTACTGGGTTATTACCTTCTGTGAAGAATCCCATCGACATAATTTTAACACCGTGACTTACGACTGGAATTGCCGTTTGATCGATCATTGTTGGCTTTTCATTTGTTTCCATCATAGCTGGAATACTAAATCCATATATATCCGCATCTAAAATCCCAACCTTTTTCCCCATACGAGCTAACGCAGTGGCAAGGTTAATCGTCACAGTTGATTTCCCGACTCCCCCTTTTCCGCTCGTTACTGTAATAAAACGTACACCTGAATCAGGTCTCAGCATACTAGGCATGCCTGTTTCTGTTCTAGCTTCTTTCTTTAAAGACGCTGTTAATGCTGCTCGTTCTTCTGGCGTCATAGAGCCGAATGTTAAAGAAACTTTTGATGCTCCAATGTTTCGAAGAGAGTCTTCAATATCGTTTTGAATTTTCGCTTTCAACGGACAACCTTGTATCGTTAATACTACTTCTAGTCCAACTTCTGTACCATCAATTTTTATATTTCTTACCATGTTTAATTCCACAATACTTTTGTGTAACTCTGGATCTTCTACATGGCTTAAAGCGTTCATAATTTGTTCGTGAGTAATCATCATACACATTCCTTCCACTCTAATTATTTTACCTTGTAAAGTGAAACTTTAATCAGTGGGGGTTCTGTCCATCCCCCACTGATTATTAGCCTTCACCAATCGGG
>NZ_BOQD01000571.1 GCF_018332515.1 Bacillus hominis
TGATTAATCAAATGATAACTAAACAAAATCGTTATTTTAAAGTGACTCAAAAAAGAGCACAGATATAAATGTGCTCTTAGAGAGGTAGGTTAAGTATCCTATTGGCCATTGTTCAAAGTTAATATATGTACGTTTAACTAAAAAGTGAAAAATAAAAACAGGATAGTTAGAAAAAAGCTAACTGTTTCATTGCAACTTGTAAAAAAGAAT
>NZ_BOQD01000572.1 GCF_018332515.1 Bacillus hominis
AAACTAAATTTAGTTTGTCGCACCCTGTAAATTTTTTAACATAAGCAATCGTTTTTAATAAATATTTTTGAGTAGAAACAGCAATACGCTGACGCCAGTCATAAAAACAGATAAACAGGTTTTTATTGCGTTCATAGCCGATACTTTCTAACATTATGATGAATGGTTCATAAACAAACGAAGAAAGTCCAAAGCTCCAATTACCAGTACCCGGAATAATAATATTACTCATTGAACCGAAAAGACCTGGGATAAAAATAATAGGAGTTTTTCTTATTTTCATATGCTACTCTCCTTTAACTTTGTAACATCCAAAAAAGTGGGAAATACATTTTGAATGAAAATTTATTTTAATGAAACACTACGGGTTAGAAAGTAATTTGAGCGGAAGGAAATTAAAATGATAAAAAAGATATTGCGAGTTGCTTCTATTATTATTGGTATATTCGTTTTTGTTTTAATTGGGATGCATATTGACGTTACGCTCGGACGGAAAATGGAAGCCGGGAAAAATATGCCGACAGAGTATGCGTCTCATTATAGTGATTTTCAATTATATGTAGAAGGGAAATCATTATATGAGCAGCTATTTGAAGATATTAAAAAA
>NZ_BOQD01000573.1 GCF_018332515.1 Bacillus hominis
AAAAAAACCTCCCTAGTTTTATATTTATCTTTAAAGACAACTGTCTCAAACCAATAGGAATATACGTTCTTATTTTACATCTTTTCATAATATTTTTTCAAATATTAATTTTCAGACTTAAAAACAAAAAAACTTCCTCCTAGTTTTATTTCTTAGAAGGAAGCTAATATATTTTTACCTTATCGAAATTTGAAACCTTATTCCTATTTGTTTCATTACCCTTTATTCTTCTATTTTCATCAACACAATTCTCCAGCCATCTGGATCCTCTATTGTAATTCCTTTTTCTTTCCAATACGGATTTTCTGGCTCTACCTCTTCGTATCCCATTACATGCAGCCTCTTACTCACTTTTTCTATTTCACTATATTCTTGCATATAAAATACTAGTAAATTATCTTTTGTTGGAGCCGGACATGGACTTCCATCTACATGTCTTGTAAATTCTAAATGATACTCTTCATCTGGTAGACCGAACATGATCCCATCATAGCCTTCATGATCGTAGAATTCACCTATACGTTTTAAGCCTAATCCTTTTTCATAGAATGCTA
>NZ_BOQD01000574.1 GCF_018332515.1 Bacillus hominis
CATATAGTATAACTATTTGAATGAAGAATACTGAGAAAAGCCCTTAATAGGGGATTAGTTTATAACGAGGTGAATGGGGCATTGTTATCGGAATTATCGATCAGAAACTTTGCTATTATTGAGGCATTAAATATTTCTTTTCAAAAAGGTTTAACCGTTTTAAGTGGTGAAACAGGAGCTGGGAAATCCATTATTATTGATGCGATTAGTTTGCTTGTTGGTGGCCGTGGTTCAGCAGAATTTGTTCGATATGGAACAGAAAAGGCTGAGATAGAAGGATTATTCTATGTAGAAGATGACAAGCATCCATGTATTGAAAAAGCAGAAGAGTTAGATATAGAAATAGAAGATGGCATGATTATTTTGAAGCGTGACATCGCTGCGAATGGAAAAAGTGTCTGTCGTGTAAATGGGAAACTTGTTACACTCAGCATATTAAAAGAGATTGGAAAAACGCTAGTTGATATTCATGGACAGCATGAAACACAAGATTTAATGAA
>NZ_BOQD01000575.1 GCF_018332515.1 Bacillus hominis
TCAGATTTTGAAGTGAATAATTTGTACATTATTTATTTCATTCTATTACCAACTATTTTAATATTATTTATGATCTATTTTAATGAAGTTTTAAAAGATGCAATATTCATGCGATCAAAATTAATAAAAGTTGAAAAAATGGAGATTGTCAGCCAGCTCGCTGCAAGTATTTCACATGAAGTCAGGAATCCATTGACTGTTGTAAAAGGATTTACACAACTTTTAAAAACACCCAATATAACTCAACAATCCAGAGATGAGTATATTCAACATATTCTTGAAGAGTTAAATCGTGCACAAGCAATTATTGATG
This sequence comes from Bacillus hominis, assembly GCF_018332515.1. Taxonomy (GTDB): domain Bacteria; phylum Bacillota; class Bacilli; order Bacillales; family Bacillaceae_G; genus Bacillus_A; species Bacillus_A hominis. The sequence goes on from NZ_BOQD01000575.1 coordinate 314, forward strand.
ATTACTTAACTTTTGCCAAACCGGCTTCAGAAAAACTAAATCATATTTCAGTGGAGCACGAGTTAAATCGAGTTATTAATATGATATTGCCTTTTTGTAACATGAATAATATTAATATTACAAAAGAGTTCTCAGAGGGAACAATTATTGGTAATACACAGCACTTCCATCAATGTTTTTTAAATTTAATAAAAAACAGTATAGAAGCAATGCCAAGTGGCGGTAATCTAATTATTTCTGCAACTGTTAGTAATAATAAGGTCATAATACGGATTCAAGATAGTGGAATTGGAATGTCACAAGAGCAAATTAATCGATTTGGCGAACCATATTTTAGTACAAAAACGAAAGGTACGGGTTTAGGAACGATGGTTGCTGTAAAAATTATCGAAACGATGCGAGGCACATTGAAAATCCGAAGTGTTATAAATAAAGGAACTACTTTAACTATCACATTACCTAAATGCAGTAATGAGGAGATTTCGTATAATAAATGAAAAAGGAGCTATTAAGCTCCTTTTTCATTTATTTCGATACAAAAAGTATCTGCTATGTTTTTTAAAGTTTACATTTTGTAGAGACTAATTAGAAAGTAGTACCCTTAGCTCCAACAGCTACATCCAACAATAATTAATAAAATAAATAACACAACTAATAATGCGAAACCTCCACCAAAACCACAAGAACCACCGAAACTCATATTTTCTCCTCCTTTTGGTTTGAAAACTAATAGGTAGTTGATCATTTTAACTGGTTCGAATTATACAGTATGTGTATCTCCCTTTTTTGAGCATGTCTTCATAAAAATTAGTAAAAGCACTCTATTGAGAGTGCTTTAAAATGGATACCAGAAACTTCGGAATACATTCAGCTTTAAGTAAACTGCAATAATCAAAATGATAATACCAACAAAAAGTGTGATGTAATCTTCCTTTTGTGCGTCCTTTGCATAGTACCACGTTCGTTTATCTTTCTTTCCAAACCCTCTTAAATCCATTGCATTTGAAACAGTATCAATTCTTTCTAATGAATGAATAATAAGTGGCCAAAAAATTAAAACACGGTTTTTCATACGAATCCACAAACTCGCTTCTCCTTTTTCAAAAGGTACGCCTCTTGCTTCCTGTGCGTGTCTAATGATAATATATTCGGATTGAATACTTGGTATATAACGCAGTGCAATATTTATTGCATATGTAATTTTATAAGGAACAGCAAATTTATTTAAGCTGCTTACAAATTCACTTGGATGAATTGTATAAATAAAAAGAAGTGTAAATGGTAATAACGTAAAATATTTCAATGAAAGTGTAGCTGCATAAAATAAGGTTTCATATGTAATTGTTGCATAACCTATATGAAAAAAAGAGGTATACGTTCCCGTTAATTCCGATCCATGGGTGGGCGTAATGAAAAGAATCATAACGGAATTTAATAAACTAAATGTAAATATAACGCTGAAAATAGCTATAATTTTACGCAATTGAATTTTTGCAATTAAGAGGCCAATACATCCAATAATAAATAAAATTAGCAA
>NZ_BOQD01000576.1 GCF_018332515.1 Bacillus hominis
CATAACCATTATCATCATTTGGAGATTCATAGACTGGTGATAACCAAATTACATTAATTCCTAATTCTTTTAAGTAATCTAGCTTTGAAATAATACCACGAAGATCTCCTATACCATCACCATTACTATCCATAAAACTACGAGGATAAATTTGATATACTACACTTTCTTTCCACCATTGTTTTCCCATTATGCTACCCCATTTCATCTATACTATTGATTCTTTTTTCTTTTTTAAGGCGCAAACGTTTTCATTACTGAATGATAACAGATTCTATCCAAATTTAAAATAGCGCTTACAATATTTATTTTCTTTTTCTAATAAAACACGTGGAACTTATTATATATTAATAGGAATAATGAAAACGTTTTATTTTTTTATAGTGTTTTTATTTCTTTTTTGAATCTATTCGTTTATAATAAATTCAAAGAAAACGTTTGCATAAATTTTCTA
>NZ_BOQD01000577.1 GCF_018332515.1 Bacillus hominis
GAAAAACTGTATATTTTTTATCTTAAATCAATTATATCTATAAATTTAAGAAAAATTCTGTTATAAGATGCATCAGTGCAAGCTATTAAATTCTTTATTGGATTTATGTCAGTTACAGTCACATATCTAGTAAGCAAATGACCATCTCTATAATAAGTAATCAATATCTTCTCTTCAGAAAGAAATGAACATAATAACTTGTTTTCAATAATTTCTTGTTCGTCTTGGGTTAATGTAGGGCGCTCCACTTTTATTTGTTTTTTAACAATCTTACCAATACCGATGAATTTCTTCGGTATCGAAGCGAATGAAGTCCGCTTAACCATTCCTATTTCTTTTGGCATATGTGTATAGTTCATGCTGTATATCTCCCTAATTGCTATTAATAACTGTATCATTATATCAATTTTTGGAGATGTTAGGATTATTTATGTAATTATAAAATAAACATTTAGAGGTTTTTGGCTCCTTATAAAATCAACCCAAT
>NZ_BOQD01000578.1 GCF_018332515.1 Bacillus hominis
AAGTAGTAACATCATAATGTGTATGATTGAGATTCATAAAAATAAAAGATAATTGAGAAGCAGGTAAGTGTTCGCAAAAACCACCAGCTGCTTTTCCTTTACGACTGTCTAAATCTAAGCAATCATTTTTATGCATACGGCTTAATAATGCAGAAAATTCAGGGTCTAGTTTGTGTAAAATATGAGAACTTTTTTCGATTAAATCACTTTCGCCTTCAATAGGTTTTAATACTTTTTGATTTGGTGCGGCTGCTTTTAGATCCCACGGACGAAGTGTATCTACTTGAAGTTCAGCTTTTTTCTCATTAAATATATTATCAATAAGTGGTACAACGTATTTACGAACAGATTCTGCAAATTCATAGCAATCTTCAGCCGTATAATCAAAACGTTCGTATTTTTTGAAAATATAATCACGATAATTATCTAATTGAATGTTTTTTGCCTTTTGGTGACGGATTGTGATTAATTCATTTAAAATGGTTTGTAGTTCCTTTTCAACAGATAAGTACTGTTCAGAGATAAGTGTTTTTGCTTTTTTTCGTATATCACGATTCGGATCTTGCAAGTAAGATTGTAGTTCAGTAATTGTTTTTTCTTCGCCATTCCATGGCGCAGTCAAACTGCCTGTAATTTCGAAGTATTCGGTTACTAATTTGTCTTCTTTTACTTCTAAATCA
>NZ_BOQD01000579.1 GCF_018332515.1 Bacillus hominis
ATCTACTCATTAATTTAGAATTAATATTCCTACTTTATGCAAACTTTACTCAGTTTCAGTAAAAATTTAAAGAATTAGAGCGACGGGATCCAAGATACATTTAATCGATTAATATATTGTGTAGTGTATGAGAATTAATTGAAATAGATACGTTATACCTCCTTCTTAGAAGTGTAAGATTCCGTCTCACCATTTATATATAGTTTGATTATCTTAATAATCGAATTGTACATCATACTATTGTCGTTAAATAATCTCTTTTTTCATCTCTTCTATTTCGACATTACCTGTTCCACTCTCTATTTTTAAACAGTTCGTTATATTGAGGGATTTCCTTGAATTAGTCTAGATAAGTATACTGACATATGCCTGTCAAATTAAGAAACTAATCGTTCCTCAAATAAGTAATAAAATATATTTTTCACTATAAATACATATAACAATTTCATCTTTCAACAAAAAAGCGTTATAATAAAGTGAAACTT
>NZ_BOQD01000580.1 GCF_018332515.1 Bacillus hominis
CCACAAATAGTGGGATAAATTTTTACACATAAGGAGATAAGACTATGGCAAAAAACAAATTACTAAGAATGGACAATGTCAGCATCGTTGTAGAATCTCTTGATGACGCAATCTCTTTCTTCGAGGAGGTTGGCTTGAACCTCGAAGGGCGCGCCACTGTCGAAGGTGAATGGTCTGGTCGCGTCACGGGACTTGGTTCTCAGTGCGTAGAGATCGCTATGATGGTTACTCCAGATGGCCACAGCCGAATTGAACTTTCGCGGTTTCTTACTCCGCCCGCTATATCAGACCACCGGACTGCTCCTGTAAATGCCCTCGGTTATTTACGCGTCATGTTCACCGTTGAAGACATTGACGAAATGGTATCCAGACTCACTAAGCATGGTGCTCAGCTCGTTGGCGAAGTGGTTCAGTACGAGGACTCGTATAAGCTCTGCTACATTCGTGGAGTCGAAGGACTTCTAATCGGTTTGGCGGAAGAACTCGATAACAAATAAGTAAATGACGTTTTATAAAAATCCTTTACTGAAGTAAAAATATTTGAAGAAAATTCTTATTCAATAAAAGGGCGCTATTGTTGAATGAAACTTAGATTTTTAAGCGACTTTATTATTATATTTTCAACCCCATTCTAACTTTAGAACGGGGCTATGTTTGTTTGAGCTTTTAAAATTTCCGTAGTCTTTTTAGAATAAATTAGTTAAAAACAAAAGAC
>NZ_BOQD01000581.1 GCF_018332515.1 Bacillus hominis
ATGGGTGGTTTCCCTGGAACAGGTATGGGCGGTTTCCCTAGAATAGATATACCAGTTATCCATAACCTTAATTTCTAATACTTTATATTCAAATATAGATGATAATAGATAAGATTAACCCTTGAATTACCTGTTAAAGTCATCTTATCTATTGCCATCTATTAACTTGTACCAACTTTCTTACATAACATCACTTATTCATAGAAAACCAATAAGGACTAGAGCTATATCTTTTATTGATGTACATTTTAGTTAATTTAAAATAATTATTTAACTTAGGATGATTTTAGTTTTAGTAAGGGGGATCATATTTTAAAGTGATTTTTTATTTAAATCCCCCTAATCGCCTTCCTCCGACTTGAGATAACATCTATGTCTTGAAAAATTTAGAAAAGATAAATACAAAAAGGGAAGCTTCTAACTATAATTTATAGATGTTTATTATTCTCCAACGTACTAAAGATCTCCTGATTTATGTAAAGCGGCTGTTACTTCATCACCGAAATTATTTAAAGAGAATGTTTGCTCTTCTATCGGATCCATTTCTGTAGCTTCACCTATCTTGCCGTCTTGAAGTTCCCAAAAATAATTATGTTCTTCTACGATTTTACTAAAATCCCTATTTACCCATCTTTCAGTGATTGCTAATAGTTCTTCTTTGTTCTTGAAATCATTTTGGTTTAGAATGCTTCTTACTTTTTCTGCATTCTTTTTAGACATCGGAGTTGCTCCCCGTCCGTCATTCACTTTTACTTTTTGATGAGTCATGCTATGCATTGCTGAAATAACTTCTTCTTCAGTAGAACTTTTAGTGATGTGAAGTTGTGCATTTGAACCTTCAATTTCTGCTTCATTCGATGGTGGTGCTTCTTTATAATCAGACTCTGCAAAAGCATGCTTCTCACTATCTATTGGTACTTCAGCAAACTGTAACATTCCATAAGTCATACCAGCTGCAAGTACTATTATCCCTATAATAGATCCTAGCCAATACGTTAGCTTCTTGTCCATATTCACTTCCCCTATCTACATTTTTAATATTTCATATAAATAATATTATATAAAATCACCATTTTACATAATTTGTAAATTCCGATACAGATTGTTGAACATCTTATTTAGGTTGTTCTTGTTTTATTTCTTTTTTCTGTTCGGCGGGAGCTGTTGTAATGTTCCTTTTGTTTTCAAACTTGTCCATTCTATTTCACTTCTTGTTGACGTATATACACTACTTAAATCTTCCGTACTTAAATTATGTTTAATTCTTGGATATATCGTATCTTGAATACTAGGCATAACTAATTCCCCTAGAATAT
>NZ_BOQD01000582.1 GCF_018332515.1 Bacillus hominis
ATCAGAAACAGCAGTCGTTTTATTATCATAAACTTTAAAAATATGATCTAATACAAGTTCTGTCATGATTACTCACTCCTTTTTTTAATTAATTGAATTATAAGATTATTTAAAGCGTAGGTAAATTGGCAGGGTGCACAAAAGAATGAGAGGTTTTTATGCAAGTTTACGAAATATCCAATGAAAGAAAAGCCATATAAACTGTTACTGCACCTTCAAAAGTTTTTATATTAATTCCTGTCTTTTCAATGAATTTATCAATGCGATATTGTAAAGTATTACGATGTAAATATAATTGTTT
>NZ_BOQD01000583.1 GCF_018332515.1 Bacillus hominis
AAGAATATGTTATTGTTTAGAACTTGATACATTCTATAGGAAATTATTGCGCTCATTCTAAAAATGAAAATATATGGGAAGTTGTATGGGTATTAGCTTTGTTTATAGTATTAATTACAGCTTATACAAAAAGTAATTGTTTGAAATATTAATATATTTCCGTAGAAAAAGTATGGGTGTGGGAAAAGATGAGAGTGAAAAATTCGGTAATTAATATTTCAGTCGGTTTGGGAAACCAAATTATTATTACCTCGTTAAGTTTTATTTCGAGAACCGTTTTTATAAGGACACTAGGAGTTGAATATTTAGGGATAAATGGACTTATTACGAATATATTAGCCATGTTAGCTTTGGTAGAAGCAGGTGTAGGCGCTAGTATAATGTATAGTCTATATAAGCCAGTTGCAGATAATGATCAAAGTAAAATTAATGTACTTATGAAGTTATATCGAAATGCATATATGATAATCGCTTTAATTGTATTGCTACTAGGATTATCTATCATGCCCTTTCTAGATTATTTTGTAAAAGATACAACTGTTGAAAATATACATTTGATTTATAGTATTTTTTTATTTAATACTGTTGCACCTTATTTATATTTGCATAAAAATTCCTTTTTAAATATTTGTCAAAAGAATTATATT
>NZ_BOQD01000584.1 GCF_018332515.1 Bacillus hominis
TTTTCGGTTTAATTTTTTTATATTATGCGATATAGTTTGATTTGGTGTCAAGTAGTATTTTTAAAAATAAATAGAGCCGCAAGTTACTTGTATGAAATTATTGATCTACTGAATGAAAATACAAATCGATATAATATTAAGTCATATATATAAATATAATTGATTTTTAACTTTTGGTGTTGCAAAAAGGAATATATTCTCTTAGAATGTTTCTTTATATTGCATGAAGATATCATTATTATT
>NZ_BOQD01000585.1 GCF_018332515.1 Bacillus hominis
AGTTTCACTTTATTATCATCATTATCTACTAAAAAACCGGCACTGGCAAAATGAGAATGTTCCCATTAGCCAATAACCGGTTGTGCACTGTCCCTTAGAAGGGGTGACACAATATTAGTATAAAACAGGCCTCTCCATTCCGCCACCCATCAAATGTTATATTTGTAAATATATTCTATGTCTATCATATAGAACTAAAGATGTATATGAATCAATTTCATAATTGTTTGCGTGGAGCTGTTCCGCAACCAAACGTGAAGAGAGTTTATTACACAATTATAAAATTTCGTTTACTAAATGATACATAAGGTGAAATATCGCTTTATTTCTATATTAATTATACCAAAAAGATACATAAC
>NZ_BOQD01000586.1 GCF_018332515.1 Bacillus hominis
TGGCATTGCTACAAATAATCCATTATTGCCATCAATTACACGAATATCATGAACAACAAATTCATGGTCTAGAGTAATAGAGGCAATTGCTCTCATGCGGCCTTCTGTGTTTACGCGGCGTAATCTTACGTCAGTCACTTCCATCTTGTGTTCACCACCCTTTTCTAAATAAGCGATATATTTGTATAAATTCCACAAAATTTCTATTTTCCCTTTAATTTTTTAAAAATTTTTAAGATAAAAATTTTTAATACAATTGAATATAAGGATTAGTAGAGGTTATCGCTTACAAAGACTTACTTAACTAGGGCAATTACTTCGATTTCAACGGAAACATCTTTCGGTAATTTTGCTACTTGTACACAAGAACGCGCTGGTTTATGAGTAGAGAAATAAGAGCC
>NZ_BOQD01000587.1 GCF_018332515.1 Bacillus hominis
AGGAGAGAATATAATGATTACAACTGAAATTAAACGAGTAAAAAATCATATTAATGGTGAGTGGGTTGAATCAACAGGTACGGAAGTAGAAGCAGTTCCGAATCCAGCGACTGGAAAAATTATTGCTTACGTTCCACTATCTCCAAAAGAGGATGTTGAAAAGGCTGTTGAAGCTGCAAAAGCGGCATACGAAAAATGGTCTAAAGTACCAGTTCCGAATCGTTCAAGACAATTATATAAATATTTACAGCTTTTACAAGAAAACAAAGATGAGCTTGCGAAAATCATTACACTTGAAAACGGTAAAACACTAACGGATGCAACTGGTGAAGTGCAGCGTGGTATTGAAGCAGTAGAACTTGCAACATCAGCACCAAATTTAATGATGGGACAAGCTCTTCCGAATATTGCTAGTGGAATTGATGGATCGATTTGGCGCTATCCAATCGGAGTTGTTGCTGGTATTACACCGTTCAACTTCCCGATGATGATTCCATTATGGATGTTCCCACTTGCAATTGCTTGTGGTAATACATTCGTATTAAAAACATCTGAAAGAACACCGCTTTTAGCAGAGCGACTTGTAGAGTTATTCTATGAAGCTGGTTTTCCAAAAGGGGTATTAAATTTAGTACAAGGCGGAAAAGATGTTGTAAATAGCATCTTAGAAAATAAAGATATTCAAGCTGTTTCGTTTGTTGGCTCTGAGCCAGTGGCACGCTATGTATATGAAACTGGTACAAAAAATGGTAAACGTGTACAAGCGTTAGCAGGTGCGAAAAACCATGCGGTTGTTATGCCAGATTGCAACCTTGAAAAAACTGTACAAGGTGTAATTGGGTCTGCGTTCGCAAGTAGTGGAGAGCGCTGCATGGCATGCTCAGTAGTAGCAGTAGTAGATGAAATTGCTGATGAATTCATTGATGTATTAGTAGCAGAAACGAAGAAGTTAAAAGTAGGTGACGGTTTCAACGAAGATAATTATGTTGGACCATTAATCCGTGAATCTCATAAAGAACGTGTTTTAGGCTATATTAATAGTGGTGTAGCAGATGGAGCAACATTATTAGTAGATGGTCGTAAAATTAATGAAGAAGTTGGAGAAGGATACTTTGTTGGTGCAACAATCTTTGATGGCGTAAATCAAGAGATGAAAATTTGGCAAGATGAAATTTTCGCTCCAGTATTAAGTATTGTAAGAGTAAAAGATTTAGAAGAAGGTATTAAGGTGACAAATCAATCGAAATTTGCGAATGGTGCTGTTATTTATACATCGAATGGTAAACACGCACAAACATTCCGAGACAATATTGATGCTGGTATGATTGGTGTAAACGTTAATGTTCCAGCACCAATGGCATTCTTCGCATTTGCAGGAAACAAAGCTTCATTCTTTGGAGATCTTGGTACAAATGGTACGGATGGCGTTCAATTTTATACACGCAAAAAAGTTGTAACTGAGCGCTGGTTTTAAGAAATAGTATGTAAGTTGTTACAATAAAAAACCACTCTAAAGAGTGG
>NZ_BOQD01000588.1 GCF_018332515.1 Bacillus hominis
TAACATAAAAGCCTAACTTATAAAATTATGGGTTAGGCTTTTTAACACAATATTATTATTAAAAATCCAACCAACTTCAATAAACTTCCATATTCATTAATGGATTTTTATATTTAATAAACACACATATAACCATTCAAATAGGGTGCTTTTTATTTGTTGTATAGCAATTACATAATAAGCATAGATTTGTATGCTCTCATTCAATGAATCTTAACTCTATGTATGTGGACTACCTCCTTACCAATATTCAAAAACGATTGCGTTTTTGAATTTGTGTTCCGGTTTTCTTGACCAGGTCAATGAATAACTACACATAAACTCCTTATATCTCTAGATAAACTACCGATTAGCTCCATATAGACTCTAGATAACCTATATAGAATACAAGTTATCAAGGAGGTAAGAAAAAAATGAATTTTATGAAACGCGCAATTCTCAGTATGAAAAAAAGAGTAGGAACATCATTAATTTTGATGGCAGTCTTCCTAATTGTTACAAATTTAGTGTTGGCAGGATTCACAATCCAAAATGCATCAAAAAAAGCTGCTGATGCAGCAAGAAAAAAACTGGGTGCAGATGTTACTTTAGGTCTTGATTTTGATAAATTAGGAAAACAAGCAAGAGAAACTGGAGAAGCGCCTAATCCGCCGCAGCTCAATACAAAAGAAACAGATCAATTAGCGAAGTCCAAGTATGTAAAAGACTATAATTATATAACCCATAATTTCGGGATTGCAGATGGATTTAAATTAGTAGGAGTTTCAGAGGGAGAAGGAAAAGGAAAAGGTAGCGTTGCAATGGTGGGAGGATCAGGTTCAGGTTCAGAAATAGATATGAATTCTTCTCTTATGATAGAAGGAGTTCGCAAGACTTTATTACAAGAAAGCTTTAAAAATGGAAAAAGTAAAATCATTGATGGGAAACCAATTACAGAACAGATGAAAGATCAGAATGTAGCTTTAATGGAAAAACGATTAGCGGAACAAAACAATTTGAAAGTAGGAGATAAAGTTAAAGTTCAATCAGGGGATAAGAAGGAAACTCTTGAAGTTGAAATTATCGGTATTTACGAAACGAATGAGCAACCAATGGGTCAAAATCCCCCTCCTATGATGAATCCAGCTAATAAACTATATATGCCTTACTCTACTTTAAAAAAATTAGAAACAGATGAAGGTATGAGTAGTAGTATTCAAGTTGTGTACTTATTGAACGATCCACAATACATTGATGCATTTAAACAAGAAGCAAAAAAATCTGATATTGATTTTAATTATTTTAAGTTAGATGCACAAGATTCATTGTACAAACAAATGATTGGTCCTATCGAAAATATTGCTTCTACGTCTCAAATGATTATCTATATGGTATCTATTGCAGGTGCGATTATCTTAGGATTAATTATTATGTTATCGATTAAAGCACGTCGTAAGGAAATGGGGATTTTATTGTCCATTGGAGAGAAAAAATGGAAACTGATGGCGCAGTTCGTAGTAGAAGTGGTGTGTATTGCTATTTTAGCATTTGGATTATCCGTAACAACAGGAGCTAAAGTTTCTCAATTCGTAGGGGAGAACTTACTTTCGAGTGAAATTGCTACAGCAAGTGAAGAAACAGACACCTCACCAAATGGTACTGTAATGGTGGCTGGACCTGGTGGTAGTCTACAAGACCAAAAAAAAGAGCCAATTGATAAAATTGATGTAAGTGTAACAGGAGCAGATGTAGGAAAAATGGGGGGAATTGGACTAGCTATTGCTATATTAGCAACGCTTCTGCCAGCCTTATCTATTCTACGCTTAAACCCAAAACAAATTCTTTTAAAAGATGAATAAGGAGGCTCAATATGGAGACGATTTTACAATTCAAAAATTTGGATTATTATTATGAAAGTAATGGGAAAAATGTAGCGATACTAGATAATGTTAACTTTTCTTTTCAAAAAGGGCATTTCTACACGATTTTAGGGCCATCTGGATCTGGTAAAACTACAACACTCAGCTTAGGTTGTGGGCTGGATGTCCCTAAAAATGGTTATGTACTGTATAATGGCAAAGATATTCGAAAAATTGGTTTGGATCGATACCGTAATCAAAATGTATCTGTAATTTTCCAATCTTATAATTTGATTACCTATATGACCGCTCTTCAAAATGTCCTAACAGCAATGGAAATTACAGGTGTTAAAGTGCAAAATAAAACTGCAAGGGCATTAGAATTATTAGAGAAGGTAGGGCTCACAGAAGTAGAAGCGAAACGAAATGTTCTGCAACTAAGTGGCGGGCAACAACAGCGTGTAGCAATTGCTCGAGCATTATCTTGCAATGTTGATTTACTTATTGCTGATGAACCAACAGGAAATCTTGATGAAGAAACGGCAAGTGAAATTATTGAGTTGTTCCAGGAGCTCGCGCATCAAGAAAATAAATGCGTAATTGTTGTTACACATTCACAAGAAGTTGCAAAAAAATCGGATCGAGCAGTTTATTTAAGTAAGAAGAAGTTAGTGATAAACGAAATTAATAATACCTAATATAAAAACCATGGTTATTGAATTCACATAATTTTCAAAAATCAATCCCTTCAAATCTTTATATTTGATATATAATAAAGCCAAGCCATAATCAAAATGGTCTCCCTGCAATGAATGTTGAGATAGTTTGTTGTTTCCTTTTTAATAATATTTGAAAAAGAACTTGTAGGATTTTCTACAGGTTCTTTTTGTTATGATCGGTTTACTATATCATTGAAGAATTGCATATAAAAAACGGGACAGTATTTAGATGGATTGATCTAAATACTGTCCCGTT
>NZ_BOQD01000589.1 GCF_018332515.1 Bacillus hominis
CTTAAGCAAGCTTTTTACGTTTCTTTGACCATTTTTTTATTGCGAAATATAAAATAATAAGAACAACCCCGCCAACAGCGAACGATTTCACATATGGTCCAGCAACGTCATTTATATTACCCCAGTTTTCTCCAAGTTTTTCACCTAAATAAATGAAAATGATAGACCAAGGAATAATCGCAAGTCCTGTTAAAGTAATGAAGCGTGAAATTGGCATTTTTGTAATCCCGGCAGGAATTGAAATCGCATGGCGAACGACAGGAATGAAACGTGCTGTGAAAATTACGCCAGTTCCGTAACGATTAA
>NZ_BOQD01000590.1 GCF_018332515.1 Bacillus hominis
AAATTTAACAAAATTATTGATATAAGGCGGTTTCTCGTGATAAGAGAAACCGCCTTTTTAATATTTGCAAACATTGCTATCCGAATAGTCTTTCACTAAATATTTTAACAGCATCCTCTTGCATTCCCGGTAAAACATGTGAAAAGCGATTTAAAGTTATGAAAATGTCCTTATGGCTCAATCGTTCACTTACAATTTTCAGGTGTTAGAAGAAGTGTTGCAGGAGTGTGTCGTAAATCATGAAATCTAATGTTTTTTAATCTGGATTTTTTCAAATAGGCTTTAAATGTATCAT
>NZ_BOQD01000591.1 GCF_018332515.1 Bacillus hominis
TCATCCCTAGAATCGTTTCCGTACCCCTTTTTCCGCCCATCCTCCACTAATTATTAAAATATTTGCTGAAACAACTGCCTCTAATAGCACGAATGCTATTTTGAGGCAGTCATCTCTCTTTACACTTTAAATCTTTCAATTAATACTTGTAACTCTTCAGCCATTTGAGATAGTGTACCAGCTGCAGAACCAATTTCCTCCATGGAAGCTAGCTGTTCCTCAGCTGATGCTGCAACACTTTGTGTACTCGTCGCATTATTTTGTGCCGTCATAGCAATTTGACCAACCGAAATAGATACTTCATTTGCACCTTTTGACATTCCATTAGCCGTTTCAACCATCGTTTTAATTTGATCAACAATTTCATTTGTAGATTGTAAAATCTCAGCAAAATTTTGTTTCGTTTCATTTGCGATAACAAGTCCAGATTGAACTTCTTCATTTACATTATTCATAGATTTTACTGTCTTACTCATATCATCTTGTATTTCAGAAATTAATTTACTAATTTCACTCGATGATACGCTAGATTGTTCTGCTAATTTTCGTACTTCATCAGCAACAATTGCAAAGCCTCTTCCATGCTCACCAGCTCTTGCAGCCTCAATTGCTGCATTTAATGCTAGAAGGTTTGTTTGATCTGCAATATTTTGAATTACTTCTAAAATATCACCAATTTGCTTTGATTTATTATTTAATAACTGAATAACTGCATCTGATTGCGAAACAGATGCCGCAATAGACTGCATTTGATTTACTGTTTTTCCTACTAGTTTTCCGCCATCTTCTGCTTTTTCACGTGTATGAGCAGAAGCAGAATTAATAGATGATGAACTATTTGCTACATGCTGAATCCCTTCTGTTACATCAAACAGTAACATGGCACCATTTTCTACGCTTGCTGTTTGCGTCGTTGCACCACTTGATATTTCATCCATTGCCATTGTAATCTGTTCAGTCGCTTCACTCGCTTGTCTAACACTTGCTGTTAACTCTTCAGATGCAGCTGCAACATGCCCTGCTGAAGTATTAATTCTTCCAATTAATGTACGTAGTGAATGAGTCATCTCATTAAAACCTTTAGCAAGTTGTCCAATTTCATCATTTGAATGTATTTGAATCGTTTGAGTTAAGTCCCCTTCGCTTATTTCTTTAGAAGTGACAACTAATTGTTTTAAAGGTTTGGTAATAGAAAGTGTCACGAAATAAATAAGCGCTCCGCCTACAACTAATGAAATAAACATTACAATTAACATATTATAAAATACAGGTTGAGCAGCTTCAACTACTTCATTTGAGTACATCGTCCCCGCAATTTTCCAACCTGTTTTTAAATTTGTAGCGAATACCATTTTCTTTTCACTACCACCATAAG
>NZ_BOQD01000592.1 GCF_018332515.1 Bacillus hominis
AGCGAAAAAAGAACTTGGAGTAGAACAAGTAAGCCTCGAGTTTTTAACGTTTGAACAAGATAACGCAAAACGAATGGCAGAATATATAAAAGGTGATTTAGAAAAGAATTTGCATGGATTAACGATACAAATTAAACAACAGCCATTTAAGCAAAAGTTGCAGTTAGAACAAACAGGTGATTACGATATATCTATGGCAAATTGGGGACCTGACTATAAAGACCCAATTAGTTATTTAGAGCTATTTACGACGGGTAATCCGAATAATAAAATGAATTACTCTAATTCTCGTTACGATGAATTAATAAAGAAAGCGAAAAATGAGCTAGTACTAGATCAAGAGAAACGATGGGAAGCTCTGCAAGAGGCTGAACGTATTCTATTAGAGGACGCTGCGATAGCACCGCTTTATCAAATTGGCTCAGCTTATGTACAAAAGGATTATGTAAAAGGAATTGAAAAGCATCAATTTGGTGGTGTTTATACTTATAAGAATGCTTTTATAGACAAGAAA
>NZ_BOQD01000593.1 GCF_018332515.1 Bacillus hominis
AAGCGTACATTGAAATTTGAAAAATGAGTAGGGAATAGAAAGAAAAACATAAAATAGATGGAATAGCATATTAATGTTGCAATTAATATACATAGTTGTAAATTTTTATTTAATTTCAATAAAATCACCTTCTTTAAGTATGCACTATATTCGTAATATCTACACATAATAATATTATTTAAGAATTGTATCAGATTTCCTTATAAAAAGCATGATTATAAGGAAAGAATTGAATAGTTCGATATTTCTTGAAGTTGAAAAAATATTACGTTCAATAATTTTTAGTTTATAAGGAATGTAGATAAAAATTGTATATTTAGCCATCCTGTAGATTTTAAAGGTTTTTTAGTGATTTGCAAGTGGAGATGCAAAATTGCATATAAAATGAAAGGAAACTTCTTTCTAGGTGAGGGGATTTTTTTGTTGTTATAGGATATTAAGTAAGACTTTTGTATGTATCTATTCTCATACTAATGAGGGATTTCAGAAAGGTGTTAAGTATATACAATAATATGAAACACTTCATAAAGTTTTTAGTATGGGAGGAAGAGCATGAAAAATTGGGTGAAGTTTAGAATAGCACGTCCAACAGATAAGTTTGAAGAGATTATAGCATTCTATGAAAAAGGATTAGGCTTAAAACGTATAGGTGAATTCTACGATCATGAAGGCTATGATGGGATCATGTTCGGTCTACCAGATGAAGAGTATCATTTAGAATTTACAAGACATGTAGATGGAAGTC
>NZ_BOQD01000594.1 GCF_018332515.1 Bacillus hominis
TTATTGCTATTTGTATATGCCAAATTAATTTGTTCATATTCTTTTTTAAATTGATTATCATTTTTTATCCAACGTTTAAATGTTAATTCATTAATATTTATATTTGAACATGCGGTAGTAATACATTTGTTTTTCTCATAATCTTTAAGGAAGTTTTCTTTTCTTTGCATAACTGCAGCTTGAGTTCTTTTTAATTTTCGATCTTGTAATTGTTCTAAACTTACATGTTCTTTATGAAATGTTTCATATTTTCTATGCGAATATATATCTTTGTCTTTATAAATCCAATTTGCAAAAAGCTGAATTGATTTTCTCCCAGTTAGCATGACACGATAATGTGTATTTTGATTTAAAAGGTTAGAATTTAAGTTGTAATTTTGCAGAACTTGGTTTAGAGAGTTCATAAAATTATATGATCCTCCTACAAAACTTACTGTATATGCTTCATAATTGACATAACCATCTCCGTCAAAATACCCTCGAATAAAATGATGCAGATATTCATCTGGTACGAATGGAAATTCTACAGTAAATGATTTACAAGGCTTGATTCCGTGAATATTCATAAGATCTTCTTTAATTGTTTTACTATTGAGGTTTAACATATATACGCCTGTTTTTTTGTTTTGATAAAGCGGCTGGTTTGTGTTTAATTCTTTTTTTATATCGTTTAGAATGTCACTTTCTTTTTGCGAGATACTGACGCATTGATTTTCTTTTGGTATAACACCGTCTGCTGTTATAAATCCTAAAATATAAGCCATGTTATTTGACCAAGTTTTAAAATAATCTTCTTTTAAGTCATACTTTCTCTTCCAGCTACCTATAGCTCGTCTGGGCACGTTTTTTTCTTTTAAAACCATACGAATATATCCAGCAGACACATTGGCAAGTACAGCTATTTCTGAGGTACTCTTCCCTTCTGTATAAAGCTGAATCATTTCAGATTTTGATAGTTTACATTTTGACTTCTTTTTTCTTTCTTCCAGCATTTATAGACTCTCCTTCCTTTGGATAATTAATTACCTACCTGCTTCTATAACATATAACGAAACGTACGTTCTTTGTTGTTTATGAGAAAGAATTTACTTAAACAAAATAATTTACAAATACATAATATTAGTTTTAGCTGCTGCTAAATGAATTCTATTTTATACATACAAATAATGAATTTGAAGAATTTA
>NZ_BOQD01000595.1 GCF_018332515.1 Bacillus hominis
AATAAAGTTAATAAATGTTTGACCTCTCCTAATTCATGTACATATGGATGATCAGTAGTTACTGCTACTGATCTATTTTTTTGCAACGCATTATATAAAAGAGTAGTTCATTATTTTACGAACTACTCTTTATTCTCTTCACCAAATCCTTAACTCCACTGTCCAATCTAATAAAGAATTTTTTAGTACTTCTAGTCCTAAACTCGTTCCTCATAAAATATTATTCTATTTAAAAACGGATCAATCACAGTTAATTCAATTGTATCCCAAGGCGTTCTCTCTATATCAGGTTTTGAATACGCATATTCTTTACTTGATAAAATAGCATA
>NZ_BOQD01000596.1 GCF_018332515.1 Bacillus hominis
TTCAATCTAATCATCTCTTTTTTGCATTTGCTTCGCTAACAATTCCTTCACTTGGTTATACGTTAAACCTGAATTTTTGTTTAAACGCTTTACTTCCTCGACATCAGTACCTACCACTGTATATTTTTTCTCATCACTCATATTTCCACTTCCTTTTTCACCAGATCATTTCTTATATTTCTTCCCTAAACTCTTACAAATTAACACAAATAAGCTGTACTAAATTAAATAGACTATGTTCAATAGCTAACGGAAGTTTAGTTGCATAAGAGGAATAGATAAAAAAATGTCGAATTTATTTATTTGTTGAAATTGAAGACATGGAGGATACATTTTGAAAACATATGAGTTTAAAAATAACATTCCAACATTGGAAGAGTACAAATATTTGTGTGATTCTGTTGGTTGGAGTAATTATATGAATTTTGAAGTGGCGGAAACTTCACTGAAGAATTCTATTCACTGCATAACGGTCAAAGATAATGAAAAAATTGTGGGCATGGGGAGAATTGTCGGCGATGGATCTATCTATTTCTATATTCAAGATATAGTGGTTCATCCAGATTATCAGAAACATGGTATTGGGAAAGAAATTATGCATCTTTTGGTTGCATATTTAAATGAGAATGCACCTGATAAGGCGTTTGTCGGTTTATTTGCATCACAAGGTAAAGAATCATTCTATGAAAAATATGATTTTAAAGATTACTCACCAAACATGACAGGGATGTTTACTGTCATTTCAAAAAAATAAACATAATAAATTTTTAATTGTAAGTCATCCATCAATATTAAAGAAATTGTTCTCGCAGTAACCTTTTCATTATTAAGCTAAAAGGATGCTTATCTTAAATAAGATTTTCCACAATCGGGCGTGAATATTAAATAAGAAAGGACAATACATAT
>NZ_BOQD01000597.1 GCF_018332515.1 Bacillus hominis
CTAACACTTCTATATCTGTTGCTGTTAATTCTTGAAGATTTTTATCTGTAATACGCTTTCTTTTTAACTCTTCTATTTTTTTGTCTAGCTCTTTTCCGGTAATATCCCTTTCTCTAAACTTATCTATTTCTTTTTTAGATACTAAGTTTTGAGTAAGTTTTGGATTTAATTGCATCCAAAAATCTTTTTTATCAGTCTCAGTTAACTTATCAATATCTTCTTGCGGCATTTCAATTATTTCTGCAAGTTGTCTTGCAGTTTTTAACATTTCTTCCGCTTTTACACCTTTCATCTTTGTATATGTAATCGTACGTAAAGACTTATTGTCAACAACTGGATTACCTTCACGGTCATAAATTTTGCCGCGTGGTACTGTAAGACTAACAGTTGCATTCTCTCTTTTTTCTACTTCGTTTTTATATGTTTCTCCATCGAAAATTTGCACTTTACCTAACTTGATTATAATTCCAGAAAACAATAAAAACACACAAAAAAATAAAATATTTAACCTCATCGGTATTGCTCTACCACTCTTTTTCTCTTTCTTTTTCACCTTGTCATAATCTCCTCCTTACAACATTTTTAATAATTTTAAGCTTTCTATATTAAAAGTAATGTACAATTTCCATACATTACTTTGTACGCATATTAATATAACGTTTAAAACTTAATAGAAATTAAAACAAACATAAAGAAAAGGTAAAGTTTACTAAATTAAATATAAAAATACCCAATAACAAAAGCTTAGCTTTGTTATG
>NZ_BOQD01000598.1 GCF_018332515.1 Bacillus hominis
ATTATTATGGGCTATTCCATTTATAGTTGGAATGATGATTCAAAGCAAAGTATGCTCATTTTACAAGTACTGTTAGGTTTTATGCTTGCTGGAATGGGGATACAAAGTTTTAAGAAGGATGAAAAAGAAAATAAGAATATGGGACTTTTACTTTTACTTACATCGCTATTTTGCATCATTATATCACTCATAAAATATTTAAAATAAACCGTTACTGTAACATATTGAGTAACGGTTTATTTTTTTGAAGTTGTCTGATTGAAAATTTCAGGAACTGTTTGGTATATTTCCTTATCAATACAAAATTTTTCTGTTATCCAATAATTAAGTTGAGAAGGGATAAGGAAATGTTCTCTTTTCTTATCTTCGAAATACAGTTTTAAAACATTTTCCTTAATAGAAGTTGGAACACCGTCAATATAACCGGAAATTCGAATCATAATGGGAGGTTGGATGCTATGCCAATGTCGTTATACTATGCAAAAATCCGTGAGAAATTAGGACATGAACTTATTTTCATGCCGAGTGTAGCTGCTATTATAAAAAATGAGCAAGGGGATATTTTATTTCAATATCCTGGAGGAGAATACTGGAGTTTGCCAGCTGGAGCAATTGAACTTGGAGAAACTCCAGAAGAAGCAATAGTTAGAGAAGTTTGGGAAGAAACAGGATTAAAAGTAAAAGTGAAAAAAGAAAAAGGAGTATTTGGAGGAGAAGAATTTCGTCATACATATTCGAATGGAGATCAAGTAGAGTATATTGTTGTTGTATTTGAGTGTGAACTTATTGGCGGCGGATTGAAAGCAGTTGATGGAGAATCTGTAAAACTAAAATATTTCCCTTTATTTGAAAAGCCACCTTTAGCATTACCGTATCCCGATAAAATATTTTTATAGATGAAAAATAG
>NZ_BOQD01000599.1 GCF_018332515.1 Bacillus hominis
TTCGCATAAAGGAGTTGTACACCGTGCCTGGTTTGAAGATTACGCTTTTGCAGCAACCACTGGTGTGGATGGATGGTCCTGCCAACCTGCGTCATTTTGATCGTCAACTGGAAGGTATTACCGGGCGCGATGTGATCGTTCTACCGGAGATGTTTACCAGCGGCTTTGCCATGGAAGCGGCAGCTTCGTCGCTAGCACAAGATGACGTAGTGAACTGGATGACAGCTAAGGCGCAGCAGTGCAATGCGCTGATTGCAGGCAGTGTTGCA
>NZ_BOQD01000600.1 GCF_018332515.1 Bacillus hominis
TCTGATAAATATATAAAGAAAAACAGAATTATCAGAAAATTCTTGATTAGATATCGTTTAGAATTAGGGAGGGTACAAAAAATGAAAAAGAAAAAAATGAAAAAACTAACGGCAGTTGTAGTACCGGTTTTAGCAATGAGCATGGCACTAACAGCATGTTCTACATCAGGTGGAGATAAGAAGACAAGCACGGATTCTAGCTCTAGTGGAGATAGTAAGTCAGGAGAAAAACTAGCAGCGAAACAAGTGCTAAATCGAACAGTAACACAAGAGATTCCAACGATGGATTCTTCAAAATCAACAGATACAGTATCTTCACAAATGCTAGGGAATACGATGGAAGGATTATATCGTTTGGATAAAGATAATAAGCC
>NZ_BOQD01000601.1 GCF_018332515.1 Bacillus hominis
AGCAAGTAATAAAATATACCCGATTATACAAATTGCAATAATGTTAAGTATTATTAGTAGCCATTTTATTAAACCTTTTTTTGCTTTTAGTCCCAAGAAAGATCCTAATAATGGGAAAAGAAACATTGAAATAATAAATGGTTTACCTAATGTTCCTAATGAGACACCACTTAACATTGTATAAAACAAAACAATGAAGATTACTAAAGTAGCAAGTGAAAAAACACTATATTTATTCATATGGGTTCACCTCCCGAAAGTTAGTTGTTATTTTCAATGTATAATATTCGAATCTTTATACAATTACTATTTAATTCTTTCTACAATGCTATTTAGTTGAACAATATTCTTTTTAATCGCTTATTTTATGTCGTAATATCCATCTTTCACACGGCCGTAAACCATTTTTAATACCTTTACAGGAGTCGGACGCTTGTTTATAAGCGCCACTCCCTCTCTTTGATACATTTCATTCGATAGATTGATAAGCCTTTCAAAAGCCATTCCACGGTTACCTTGTCCCAATGTTATTCCTCACTTTTTATTAAAAGGATTATTTTATTGTGTTTTCTAACAAAATTCATTTCGAAATTTTCAGATTCAAATGAACCTCTAGACGCATACACCATATACTAATTTAAATACTTT
>NZ_BOQD01000602.1 GCF_018332515.1 Bacillus hominis
CAGCCGATTTTCTCCAAACAACACAATTTATAAAATCTACTTGTTGTTCACCTAAACTATTTCGAAACCCTCTATTCACCGCAACACATATTCGTGCATAAGCGACACCTTGTTTTGTGTAGTATAATTCTGGCTCCTTTGTCAATCTACCGATTAATACAACTCTATTAAATCTCTGTATTAAATTATATGTGTAATAATTTAATAACACTGATATAAAAACCTTCTCTTAATTTCTACATAATATTCTTGTGTAGAAATTATCTTCTATCTCCTCTTCCTTCTTGATTAGCAATAATATTTTTATTAATAGTTCATTCAAGAAGAAAGTCCCAATGAACATAGAAAATTTTTCGATGTCATCACTTCCAATCCGTACGTTAAAATTAATATGTTTAGTGTACTAACCACAATTGAATAATCAAACTCAATTTTGCCTTATCCTTTAAATAGCCTCATAATGTTCGGAATTTAAGAAAACTCAAATCTAACATCTTTAAACTTAATTATCTATATTATATAATGTTAATAACTTAACTACATATGAAGGTTGTGA
>NZ_BOQD01000603.1 GCF_018332515.1 Bacillus hominis
TACAATCAGCATATACTATTTTAACTTATAGCTATTAAGGGGTGCTGATTATGACAAGTTTACAAGATCAACTGTTTACAAGATTAAACCTTGAAAAACGTACTGAAATAAAATTTGAAGAATTAAGTACAATACTCTTTGCATTTGCCCATACAATCTCGTTTGAGAATTTAGATGTAATAGCAAGTAATGCGAATACAATTTCTATGGAAAACTTACAAGAGAAAATTTTAACTAGATCCCGCGGCGGACTTTGTTATGAATTAAATACTCTTTTTTATTATTTTTTAAAAGATAGTGGTTATGATGTACAACTCGCACTGGGTACCGTATATAAAAATGATATAAACGCTTGGGCACTTGAAGATGGGCATATAACAATTATTTTAAATTACGAAAACGTAAGGTACTTAATTGATGTAGGTATCGCTTCATTAGTACCTCTTGTGCCAGTACCGTTTACTGGCGAACTTGTTTCTGCTAAAAACGGTTCGTATCGAGTAAGACAAAAAGATACGAGTAAAGGAAACTATGTTCTAGAAAGAATAGATATTGATGGAGAATGGAAAGTTTGTCATGCTTTTTATAAACATATTATTGATGAGACAGTAGTAAACGATGTTCAAAGAAGAGTGATAGAAGATGAGAAATCTATTTTCAATAAAGGACCCATTACAGTCAAATTGACGGATTTTGGTCATATTTCTTTAACAAATACAAGTATAACTGAAATTAATTGTGGTCAAAAAACTAAGCGTGAAATTACAGAAGATCAATATAGAGAATTATTATATATTTTATTTGCTA
>NZ_BOQD01000604.1 GCF_018332515.1 Bacillus hominis
TTATTTTTCTAATAACTCATAAAGAAAATAAAAGTACAGTAAAAAGAAGTCCGATAAAAAACGAGTGGCGTAGAATATTTCTATTAATCATTCGTTTTTTATTATATTTACATATATTTTTTAAAAGAGGATTAAAATCCTCCATTTTTTATTATATTTTCCTAAAAAGAGTGTATATTTCTTACAACAATCTACTACTAAGTTTTCGTTAATCACCTCCTTATAATAGGTGTAACGGCATAGAAACATGCTTCCGGAATCAAAAAACGACAAAAAAAGACCACAAGAAGAAAGAGAGCAAGGAAAAGATCCATATGCAGCCTTAGAATCTATAATGCCTTGGGAAGATGTTGTAAACTCCATTGAGGAGGCCAAACAATTATCTAGACCTATGGATTATGACTACTTGGATTTACTCAAGAATCGTTTTACTTATCTACGCAAATATACACCAACCTTATTAGATGTCTTAGAATTTACTTCAACTAAATCAGGGGAGCTGTTTATTATTTGTATGTTGGATAAACGCAATAATTTCTGCTTCAGATATATATAATTCATTATTAATTGCGATTAAACTGAAGAACTCAATTTTTTGTAGAGGTTATTATCATGTGAAATAGTATAAAAAATTTTACCAAATATGTTTCCGTTTAAGAAAGTAGTTAAAAACATACTATTTGAAAGGGAAAAGACCGATCGCTCGGTCTTTTCCCTTTTATTTAATAAAGGTATGATATACATTGTATTTCCTGCCACTATACAATTATTATAAGATAGTTATGCGTTAATTTTAATTTGTAAATAGTTCTATTGTCAGTTTTTTTAGAAATCTTACAAGCGTGTAAGATAAATGAAAGATGAATCAATATGAGCTATAAGACAA
>NZ_BOQD01000605.1 GCF_018332515.1 Bacillus hominis
ATTAAAGCAACCGAAGCAACCAAAACATCGGAATCCACCACAACGAAATCCACCACCACCACAACGACCACCACCACAACCGCCACAACGGCCACAACCGCCACAGCGACGAGCATCGCCTTCAATATAGTAATATGGATATTGGTTTTGCTGGTCCCAATACACAACATGTTCAGACTGATAATCATTAAGGCTTAACGCTTGTAGTTCTTGTTGAAACTGATTCATTTTCATGACCTCCATTTATAAACTAAAACCTCATCGATGCTTTCCTATATTTCTGTTCGTTAAATCTAAGTAGAAATAGCACTATAAACTAAGTTCAATACGTACACCAACAAAATATGACCTATCACTAGATGATGCACCTTGTTCATATGCCTATTTTAAAGTTGTTTTTACTATAGGCTCATTTTTTAAAGATGAAAATGCCTCAACATTATTGTCTTCTGAATATGCAGTTGTATAGTACGTAAAATTATTATTGTAGAGGTATAACGAAGATTAGGAGTTTCTGTTATAATTCAATCGTGCACAAGTGCAAAATCACATATAGTCTACCTACGGAAATAGGTGGGCTTTTTAACGCATAAAGAAAAGACACCCATAT
>NZ_BOQD01000606.1 GCF_018332515.1 Bacillus hominis
ATTCAACCCACTCACCATTAATATGATTTTTTACTCGTTTAATTTCAGTTGTAATCATTATATTCTCTCCTTTTTTATGATGTATATAAGTCTATTATTTTTGATTAGAAATTAATTGTTCGCTAACTTTCTTATATAAAGCAGCCATATCGTTTTCACCATATCCTGCCTTACTCGCTTCTTCATATACGTTTAATAGCATTTCACTTACTGGTAAGTGGAGTTCACTTTCCTTAGCTAAATCAACCGCAAAGCCTAAATCTTTCTTTAATAGATTTACAGTAAAGCCGGGCTCGTAGTTTTCTGATGCAATGAAACTTTTATAATTACGCTCATAAATTCTACTT
>NZ_BOQD01000607.1 GCF_018332515.1 Bacillus hominis
ATCCATTTATAAGGAGTACAATATTTACAAAAAAAATCATATTCACTATATAGGTGCAAATCCGCATCTCTCATAAGTAAATGTTCAAACTTCTTAATAACTATTAAATGTATATATTTTTTTAAAGTTAAAAAATATATACATACTTAAAAGTACTGTAAATGGACGAATAAAAACGACTATCTATGTTAAATATCCAGTAAAACTTATTATCAACTACTGTATAGATCATTTATGTTTATCTAAATTTACAGACGGTTTATTACTTTTAATTACAATATAAATCTTTAACTATGTTAAATTTAACATATCAAAACAAATACTACTTTGATACTCAAATGAGTTTTTTAATACAAAAAAACTACCTAATAATAGATAGTTTTTTCATAATATATTAAGAAGCAGGATAATAAATAGTCATACTCACTCTTGTTAATGTTTCTCCTAAATTGTAATAAACATGTGGTCGATCCGCCTTAAATCTAATGGAATCACCACT
>NZ_BOQD01000608.1 GCF_018332515.1 Bacillus hominis
TCTTTCGGACATTGGAGAATGTGATCTAATTTAACTTCTCCCCCTATCCTATAATCATCTTTTAAATTTCTAAAACGTTTAATCCACTTTATTCCTTTTTCAGCTTGTTGCACTTTTAACTTTATAAACCTTTGCTTTTTCTTATTTAATTCAAATTCAGGAGTTGAAATCAGTATTTGGCTCCGCTTTCGCCCTAAAAGTATAGGAATATCTTTATGATTATATTGTTGATAAAACCGCCTAATCCCTATGGATACTTTTAATAGCGGAATATTCTCACCTCCACGAGTTACGTATTCAAACCGATATACATAAGCGAAATAATCATGTGTTTCTTCATCTTTAATTGGCTCAGACATCGCTTCAGAAACATGTTGTGATCGCAGTGGCGAAAAATATATTTCTTCCTCATTCTTATTTTCCATACGTAAAGGTTGTTCGCAAAAAATATGAGTAATTAGAGCTGGTACCCATTTAGAAAACGTTTTTTTATCATGTAATACTGGTAAATTACTAATTAAATCATACTGCCATTCTAAATGTGGTGGATCTATTAATTTATTCGGTTTCCAATCATGAATAACCTCATACCAGCTTTGGAAAATATAGTCTAACTGTTCTTGTCTCATTGGTTCCTTAGCCACAATCCAAGGTGTATCTTCCTCTAATATATATGGATTATGCTGAATGAATAATATATCAGAAAACATATCATACAATCTTTCATTTACAAGTTTTAATTTGCTCGTTAATAAAAATGTTCTATAATGTATCTCTACAATCTCAAGCCATTCAATAGGAAAGTAAATATACGATACTTTCTCATTATAGAGGGGTTCTACTATATTTTTAAATGTTAATAAGCGTAATTTTTCCATATTATTAATACTTCCTCTCTTAACTTATA
>NZ_BOQD01000609.1 GCF_018332515.1 Bacillus hominis
ATAACTTATTACTAAACCATTAATCATTATATAATCTCAAAATAATCCTTCATCGGACATTGTTTTCTTATTATCACTTTACTGAATATGGAAGAACCTCATGATTATTGGTGCTATTAATTTTCTTATCCTTCCAAATAATTTTTTTCAAACACATAAACACAGTTACTGAAATAGCGACTCCAACTGTAACATCTGAAGCAAAATGAGCCCCTACCATAATACGACTAATTGGCACTATTATCATCCACAAAAGAATGAGAATCCAAATACCTATTTTTTTTCTTTTTAATGAAGCGAAGTATTCTGGTAACAAGCTAAACCAAATGATTAACGCTGCATTGGCACTATGGCCTGAAGGGAACGACATAAACTCATCACTTTTGGCGATTCCTTGTGGTACAAACCATTTTGAAAATCCTTCAAATGATCCAATAGAAATCATATGACGATAACGTTCTCTGCCCCATCCTAATTTAATTAGATTAAATGTAATTAATACAATAACTACACTTAGTAATCCAATTAATGCAATGTCTCTCAATCTTGCATCATCATATTTACTCCATGATTTAGAAATCATATAACAAACTACAATAAAGAAAATCATAAAAATTGGAATTAAAAATTTTGAAATGGTTAAATAATGTGCTAGCATAAATGACGCTATAAAAGCGAATAAAAGAGTGGTTACTCCATAGC
>NZ_BOQD01000610.1 GCF_018332515.1 Bacillus hominis
TCTACTTGTCTATCTGCCGCTACAAAATTTTTAACTAATTGTTTTTTGTATAATTAATATCAGTAATAGCATCGTGAAAATACTCTTCAAACGTTTCTTTATTCGCAGTTATTAAATTCAAAGTTGTATATCGAGTGTTTCCATAAAGACCAATTTGATATTCCCCTAAATCCAAATACGTATTACCATACATTCCAAAGGACTCTTTGTCTGTTTGTTCTTGTTCTAGAATCGCATAATAATATCTTTTATTGTTTTTCAAAGGCCGTTCTGTTTCTGAATAGTTTTCTTCAATGTTAATTATTTGTCCAAAATCTAATAACACACCACTATATAGTAAAAGACTGTACGATTCTTTAGGTAAATGATTAAATGTCTCGATTCTTTTAGACATAGCATCAATTTGATTAGAATGCTTTTCAATTATGTTAAGTGCAGTTTTAATTAGAGGCTCACATAGGTTATACAGTTTTTCTCCTTCATTAGCTGTTATAACCATACATGTTGGATAGTAACTCCCTTCTGTCTCATTCAATAAACCTTCTAGTTCTAGTGCATGCATTTGTTTTTCGAATTCCTCGTTAGTCCAATTTAGCTTCGTTTTTATAGCATTGGATCCTATAACAAGATGCAGCATCACAAGTAAATATTGAAGATTTGTTTCACTTATTTTTATAGTTGGAGAATTATCTCCAGATGAAATCATTTTAGTCTCCTAAGCTGTTTATAGTATTTTCTCTGGAGTATTATTAGCAAGCATCATTACATCCCTCCTTTTTAAATAAGTTAATTGTAAAATCTATGTATTTACTATGTTCTATAAATAAAAATAAGTGTCCTTTAATAATCTCAAATTAAAAACCTTAGTATGGCTATCTTAATACCTATACTAAGGTTATCTAGAATTTTATATTGTGTTATTGCTATTTGTATATGCCAAATTAATTTGTTCATATTCTTTTTTAAATTGATTATCATTTTTTATCCAACGTTTAAATGTTAATTCATTAATATTTATATT
>NZ_BOQD01000611.1 GCF_018332515.1 Bacillus hominis
CTTTTTCTTTTTCTTTTTCGTTTTCTTCTTCAAATAAATCTTCAAATGAAATTTGATTCATTACTTCTTTTCCTTTCTAACGATTGATTTGTATAACATGAACTGAATCCTATAGAGTAGTTATTGTTATGTAGTACTTACCTTATTTCATAAATATCAAACTCATGTACATCGTTTCATATAGTATGTTTTGATTATACCAAATATACGTTCTGTTTTCTATCGTAGATTGGAAAACAGAACGTTTTACTGCATCTACCACTATTAAATAGAGATGAATATTTATCATCTAAAAATTAAAATTTCATGTAGATTATCGAAGTTTTATCCATATTACGGAAATTAATGAAAAATAATCATTATTTACATGGTACAATTACGATGTATACATTTAGTTGTAT
>NZ_BOQD01000612.1 GCF_018332515.1 Bacillus hominis
AGAATGGTGTAACTTCTTGGCCATTTAGCTTATAGTTTAGTAAAAAGTTTTGGAATGACTCTAAATGAATATAAATTACGTTCATTCCTTTTCCTTTACCAAAATACTCAGGATTCGGACTTGCATAAGTTGTTGTAAGATAGTTTCTAACTTCTGTCATATTATCTCCATCAGCTAATGCTCGTTCTGTTGATGCTTTCGCACTTTGAATACCATCATAAATCGTAAAGTTATACACTCCTAAATATTTCACAATATAATTACGATCAAATGTTCTAGTTAATAACTGAGGACGATCCGCTTCTGCGAGTCCTAGGTTAATACTAAAGAATAAAATACCTGCTATAAACACAAGTGATAATTTATACTTCGCAACACGGATTGGTTTAGGGTTTACAAATTTCGTTGCGACTAAAACAATTAAAATGATTGTATCTAAGAAATATAGTGGATCATATACGTGTAGCAATGCAAAAATACTATTACCTAAATCTCCAAAGTTATTCGATTGTGTTAATGTCGGGAACGTAATAAAGTCGCTGAAAAAGCGATAATATACTACGTTGGCATATAAAAGTATCGACATTAGCAAATTAATAACAATTAACCAAATGTAAGCTCGTTTCCCCTTTGCGAATAATGCGAGCCCTAAAAATAGAACTGCTGAGCTTAGCGGGTTGAAAAACAGTAAGAACTTTTGGATTGTGTTCGATATCCCTAAATTAAATTCTATCGCATATGCTGCATATGTTTTTAACCAAAGTAAAATAACTGCAAATACGAAAAATCCAAAATGATTACTTAATACTCTTTTACTCTTTAATAAAAATTGTTGCATCTCTCCACCTCTTTTAATCATCCA
>NZ_BOQD01000613.1 GCF_018332515.1 Bacillus hominis
CTGATAGATGCCAAAAGGACTTTGGGTTGCATAATAAACTGCAATCCAAAGTCCTTTTTAGTTTTATCCCGCTATTTGCGGGCAGTAAAACTCCCACCTCGAAATTCGGCTGGAGCAAAGAAGCTAGGTGGAAGCCCTGCTGCCCGTAAACGCCCGATTGGTGAGGGCTGATAATCAGTGGGGGATGAACAAAACCCACACTGATTAAAGTTTCACTTTATAATTTGTTTCATGTATTTTTTAGATGGAAGGATGTTGTTTTTATTTTGCGTTTTTACGACGAATAAACAATAACATACCAATTAGGAATGTTGAAAGTCCCATTAAAATAGATGCAGGATAATGCGCTGCAGTATTAGGTAACTTATCACCTTGTTTTGTCGCATTACCTTTTACGTTACCATCTTGCGAACTGCTAT
>NZ_BOQD01000614.1 GCF_018332515.1 Bacillus hominis
AATGTTAATAACTTAACTACCTATGAAGGTTGTGATTTATATTGTATTATTCTAATTTCGTCTATGAATTTGAAAAAATAATTTATAAAGTAATTCAAGAAGCCTTTCCAAGATATTGGAGAGAAGATTCTATTACAGACAGTCTTCTTAAAGAACTCGAAAAGAGATTCTATTCGTTTGAACTAAAAGAAGGTGGGAACATCTTAAAAATAGAATGGGAAACTTATAAAGCTACAGGGAATTTAGAAACCAAATTAGGAGATATTTTAGTTATTGTACGATATCAGGATGAAGAAAATAGTAATAATCTTATTGGAGTATCTAGTTTAGAAGCGAAGAAAAGGTATGATAGAGCCGATACATTTGATGCAATTAAATTTGAGCAGCTAAAAAAAATTACAGACACTCTTCCGCTTTCCAAACTACTACTATATGATTATGAGGCAATAAACATTTTTCAACCTCCATTTAGTGGAAAGACCAATATGGTAACACTCCCTTCAAACATTTGTACTGCTTTAAAGAAAAAAAACTTAAGTCTTTATAATTTTTGTTTGCCCATATCACTACAATTTGCTACTAGATACTTTAATGCACTCGATTTAGACTTTAACCAAAATATA
>NZ_BOQD01000615.1 GCF_018332515.1 Bacillus hominis
AAATGATTGAAGAAATTCGATATATTGCGAGTGGAAACTTTAATCATAAAGTTTCTATTGTACACCATAATTATTTAGAAGAATTAGCAACTGGCGTTAATCAAATTGTTGAACAGTTAAAAGTATCAATTGATGAAGAAAGACAGGCGGAACAAGCAAAAAGCGAACTTATTACGAATGTATCACATGACTTACGAACGCCTCTTACATCTATAGTTGGATATGTAAATTTAATCCATCATGATAATTATAGAGATGAAGTGGAATTGCGTCATTACATACAAGTCATTTACGATAAAGTAACCCGTCTCAACGCATTAATGAATGATTTGTTTGAATATACACGTGTTCAAAATAAAGAGTTAAGTTTAAATTCTGTTCCTATTGATATTGTAGAATTGCTTGGACAATTAACTGTCCAATTTCGGATACAGCTTCAAGAAGCTAATATTGAATGTCGACCTTCTTTCCCACCTCAAAAGCTAATGGTACTAGCTGATGGGGATAAATTAGTACGTGTGTTTGAAAACCTAATCATAAACGCTATTACTTATGGAAATGATGGAAATCATATTGATATTACAGCTTACGAAAGCAATAATACGATCGCTATTGATATAGTAAATTACGGACAAGCTATTCCAAGTACTGATTTACCTCATATTTTTGAACGTTTTTAT
>NZ_BOQD01000616.1 GCF_018332515.1 Bacillus hominis
AGGTTCAATTTCTTATTAGATAAGAAATTGAACCTAAAAATATGTCTTATTAACATTTGTATGGAAGTAATTTTACAGTGAAAGTTGTCTTTTTATCATCACTATATACTTCAATTGTTCCTTTATGCAATTCGACAATACTTTTTGCAATTGCTAATCCGAGCCCAGATCCACCGGTGTTTGTCGATCGTGATTTCTCCACGCGATAAAAACGTTCAAAAA
>NZ_BOQD01000617.1 GCF_018332515.1 Bacillus hominis
ACCAAGCCAAGTCAGAATGTTGGTGTCCGTGAGATTCGCCAGTGGCACAAAGAGCAGGGTTGGCTCGATGTGGGATACCACTTTATCATCAAGCGAGACGGTACTGTGGAGGCAGGACGAGATGAGATGGCTGTAGGCTCTCACGCTAAGGGTTACAACCACAACTCTATCGGCGTCTGCCTTGTTGGTGGTATCGACGATAAAGGTAAGTTCGACGCTAACTTTACGCCAGCCCAAATGCAATCCCTTCGCTCACTGCTTGTCACACTGCTGGCTAAGTACGAAGGCGCTGTGCTTCGCGCCCATCATGAGGTGGCGCCGAAGGCTTGCCCTTCGTTCGACCTTAAGCGTTGGTGGGAGAAGAACGAACTGGTCACT
>NZ_BOQD01000618.1 GCF_018332515.1 Bacillus hominis
TACCAAAACCTCTTTCTTGACTACTATTTTACACTTTCTTTCATCTTAAAAATTATGAAAGGATACAATTAAATAGTAGAATCATAAACCCTATTATTAGGAAACTGGTTAAAATTATTTCTTTCAATACCGTTACTCCTTTTTACCAAAAAATAAAACATCTTTTTTGATTTAAACAACAAATGTTCACTCTTCTAAATCACGACGCATTATTTTAGAATTTGCAATGAATAAAGCACTAATTAATACAAGAATCGCGCAAGCATATAACAATGAATCTATTGGACTATCGTGATCTATAATAATGAGACGAACAATAGCCGTAATACCTATATATATAAAATAACGTAATGGAAAATGAAAG
>NZ_BOQD01000619.1 GCF_018332515.1 Bacillus hominis
AATGAAAGTTCATTTGAAAATACTTTATAATCATTACGATGAATTCAAAATATAAAAAGAATACGACAATGCTATCAATTAAATGATAACTAGATTCCTCACCACTCAATTTCAGTTCTTGTATAAATTGAATGACTTCTTTCATAAGAAACACACTTAAAACAATTCCCAAACAGATCAAAGCTACATTTATAATGTACTGTAGAACGATAGGGAACAACGAAAATACTCTCTTTAAATTCTTTAACACAAAGACTTTTCTCCTTTTCCATATAAAACAATAATGACAATATATTTTTATTTAATTATCATTACATTAAAATTATACATTTCATTCTTATTACAAATGTTAAAACAAGACAAAATAAGTAAAGATAGCATTTCACCTATTTTGTCTATAAAGCAACATAACGAAACTATAATCGATTACTTCAATTGAATCGGTTGTTGCTGTGTCACACAATGGATCA
>NZ_BOQD01000620.1 GCF_018332515.1 Bacillus hominis
GATCAATTTTTAGATCAAAATCGTGTGTCAGTCACATCTCTTCGGGATTTTAAGAAAACGGCACGTGATTTAATTGAGCAATGTAAAATAAAGAGTATCATTCATCCATTATTAGCAGACCATGTTTTTCGTGAAGCTGATAGATTTCTTGAAATAATTGATATGTTCGATGCTCATCTTACAAATATTAAATCACAATCTAGATAGTAGAAGATAAGGAAAGATACTATTTGGATTTAAGCTGAGAAGTTAACAATTTATTGTTAGCTTCTTTTCTATTGTTTTTAGCAACGAAGAAATTGCTTATTGTAGATTTAACAGAAAGTCGTACCATGAGGGGCTTTTTCAAGAAAATATTGCTGTAGCAAGTTTCTTGAAAACTTTTAATCGGACTTTATTGTGAAATTTGTACACTAATCCACAATAATTACTCTGTTTTTGTTCAAACTTTATTCAAAATGAATTCTTTTCGGTTCTCACTAAAGAAGGATTTTTAAAACATGTCTAATCAAACTTTATCCAAATGTTACAGTAGTACCATTAAAACCACTAAAATCATTAAAACCATCAAAACAATTAGAGCAACCGCCGCAACCACCGCAAC
>NZ_BOQD01000621.1 GCF_018332515.1 Bacillus hominis
TAGTAGCGTTTTCATTTTTGAGAGTATAATTCAATTTACTTTATGTGAAAATGATGACTCTTAGGATAGAAATGAACTCAAAAATTAAATCAGTAAGGAGGAAAAACATGAAACATAATGATTGTTCTAATGACAATCACTGTAATCCAATTGTTTTTACAGCTGATTGTTGTAAGAATCCACAGACAATTTGTATTACTAATCAACAATTAGCTACATTGATTAGTTTATTAAATGGCTTAATAACGGCTACCCCAACGTATTTTGCGAATCCAAGTAATGCAAATAAACTAGTAGTAATCGATTTGTCTGAACAATTTTTAATCTTCCTAGATTCATTACTACCTTCTTCAGAAGGGGATTATTTAAAACAATTAATTCAAAGTATTTTAAATGTATTATTTCTTCCTAATCCGAGCTTGGCACAATTGTTTGTACTATTACAACAATTTTATAGTGCACTTGCAGAATTCTTCTTCGCTTTAACGTGTATTGCTCCATCAACTTTACGACTTTTATTAAATCTATTAACGCAAATAATTAGTCTCACTCCAATTCCGCCAGGTCCAACAGGAGCAGCAGGGGCAACAGGAGCAGCAGGAGCAACAGGAGCAGCAGGAGCAACAGGAGCAG
>NZ_BOQD01000622.1 GCF_018332515.1 Bacillus hominis
TATGAATTATTAGAACATATATATATTTCTTTCTGTTTGAAAATGAAAGGGCTAACATTTTTTTGGAGGGGTGGAAGTATGAAAAAAAAGATACCAGTTTTTGTAGCATCAACAGTAGCGATGAGCATGATTTTAGGGGCATGTGGCTACCAAAAAGATGAACCGCAAGCGAACGCAAAAGGGGATAGCGGGAAAAGCGGTGCGAAGCAAGTTATTAACTTAATTGAGACACAAGAAATTCCGACGATGG
>NZ_BOQD01000623.1 GCF_018332515.1 Bacillus hominis
GATAATCGACTTCTTTACTGTTTTAGGAAACTAGTTGTTGTTAGCTTCAGGAAAATGTGGCATTACTATTATCAACTGGCATAAATGCAACGGGAAATTAAAATTTTGTTTACATATAAATATTGGATTGTGGATGTTAAAATTAGCCTATGGAGGTCAGTGATAATGAACCTTAGTAAAAAGGTGATGGGACTAACGATAGCCTTAAGTTTATTAGGTACATGAATAATAATGAAAGATAGCGAGGTAAGAGCTGAGAGGAAGAAAGCAGAGTACCGAAAAAAGGGATTTTCATTGTATAGAATATTTATTATACCTACATATAACACCTGATACT
>NZ_BOQD01000624.1 GCF_018332515.1 Bacillus hominis
CCTTTTTATACTATATTAATCTATACCCGTTCCTATTTTAAATTTATAATTATTCAGAAACGCGGTCTCGTTTATACTGCCTATTTTAATGTATTTAGAGGATTTTCAAAATACAATGACAGCTGTTTGGACTACATCTGTTGCAGAAAGCACGTTAGATGAAGCTCCAATGGTATATAAGCCGATGGATGAAATTGTGGAGAATACAAAAGAGACAATTGATATCAAACATATTATTAAGCCGATTTACAATTTTAAAGCGAATTAAAAGGGAAGTAACGTTTATTGTAATGGTATATAGGAGTAAATTGCTGTTGGAAGTAGGGGTAGTTAGAACATCGCTATCAAGCTAAG
>NZ_BOQD01000625.1 GCF_018332515.1 Bacillus hominis
TATAGTTTTATCCCAATATTTAGTATGAAATAAATGCAAGTCTATCGTTTACAAATGCAAAAAAGAAGAACTTGTTTATTATGGATAAAAAGAAATTTTTTTGAGAAATTATTTAGTTTTAAAAAATGATGAAAATATATTTATTTGTCTTATAGAAGCTTGCTATTAGGCGTATGGGTCTAGCAATAAAACAAGCTTTGAATAAGATGATAAAAAGGAGTTGATTAGTAATGGGTTATATTGTAGATATTTCGAAATGGAATGGAAATATTAATTGGGATATTGCAGCGGCGCAGCTAGATTTAGTTATTGCTAGAGTTCAAGATGGTTCGAATACGGTCGATTTTA
>NZ_BOQD01000626.1 GCF_018332515.1 Bacillus hominis
TTAGCTTTTGCTAGCTGCTTTGTTGTGCCAGATGGATTTTTTATTAGGTATTTGCACCTCATATTATCATGTGTGCCACACTACTCTCTGAGGGCCCAACTTACTGAGAGCACTACTTGAAGGTGCTCTTTTTAGTTTTGTCTGAATAAATCCCCAATTTCTGTCCATACTTTGAATACGCCAATCTGTAACAATTGATTTTCCTCCAAAATGGGGCAGTTAGCTTTTGCTGACTGTTCTTTTGTTTGAAATTAAAAT
>NZ_BOQD01000627.1 GCF_018332515.1 Bacillus hominis
TTTTTCTTGCTCTTCTTTTAGCAATACTTTTCTAGATAAGTTTACACGACCTTGTTTGTCAATCTCGATAACTTTAACTGAAATCTCATCACCGATTTTCACAACGTCTTCTACTTTACCTACGCGCTCAAGTGCAAGTTCAGAAATGTGAACAAGTCCATCTTTACCGCTAAATAATTCAACGAACGCACCGAATTTTTCAACACGTTTAACTTTTCCTAAGTAGATTTCGCCTACTTGTACTTCGCGAACGATATCTTCGATAATTTTCTTCGCTTTTT
>NZ_BOQD01000628.1 GCF_018332515.1 Bacillus hominis
AAGTTACCATTCCCACATGATAATTAATACTTCATTCCCATAGAGATTTCTTTTATACATAAATTCATGTAAAATAAAACGAGAACATACATTCTGTATAAGAGTAGGAGGCACTAAATATGTTAGCTCAAATAGAGAAACAAACTGATGGCTATATTATAAAATTTGAACGCCAATTTCCCAATACAATAGAGGAAGTTTGGTCTGTTTTAACTGAAAACAGCAAGCTTAAAAAATGGATGTCTAATTTACAGATTGAAAACCTTAAAACAGGTGGAATTATAAAGTTCGACATGATGGATGGTTCATTTTTAAATATTGATATTTTAGAGTGCCAACTAAATTCAGTACTTGAATTCACATGGGATAAAGATCGTGTCCGATTTGAAATACATAAAGAGGAAAATGGTTCACTTTTACTACTTAAAGAATTTATTCATGAATTAACAGATCATACACCGAAAGATATTGCAGGTTGGCATATTTGTTTAGATCTTTTTTCTTCAGTTTTAGAAGGGAAAGAAAAAGAATTTCCAAAAGATGAATGGGAATATTGGTTTGATAAATATAAGGTTAAGACCGATGAGT
>NZ_BOQD01000629.1 GCF_018332515.1 Bacillus hominis
GTATCAAAGTTATGTGAAAGAAATGAAGAAACGTAGTATCCCATTTGGGAATTATGCATTTTGCCGTTTTATATCTAGTTCAGATGCAAAAAAAGAAGCGCAAGATTTTTGGAATCGTGGCGATAAAAACGCTAAATTTTGGGTGGCAGATGTAGAAGTTCAAACAATGGTAGATATGCAAGGTGGGACTCAAGCATTTATTGATGAATTACGCCGATTAG
>NZ_BOQD01000630.1 GCF_018332515.1 Bacillus hominis
GAAGAATATATTGATATAGTATTTTATTAATACTTGTTGTAACAGCGAATATGTATAATAGCTTGTAGCAAAACGCCCCTCTATGAGAAAGGGCGGATAAACCATTCTTTTCTTCATATACATATAGAAAATGAGAAAGAAAGTGAGGGTTGCATATGGCTGGATGGGTAATTTGGTTTATAATAGCGGGTATTTTATTTATTGCAGAAATGTTGTCGATTACTTTTTACATGCTTTGGCTTGGAATTGGAGCTGTTGTCGGAGGTCTTATTGCTTTGTTTGCTCCTGACGCACTATTTTTACAAGTTGTTGTTGGGGCAAT
>NZ_BOQD01000631.1 GCF_018332515.1 Bacillus hominis
TATATAATAGTAAAAATTTTATAAGAGTCAGTTTATTTTTTCTCAATACCCCACTCAACCAGTAAGTATTTATGCCAGATTAAATCTCTACGTTTTCATTGACAAAAAGCTGACTATACTTAGTCAGCTTTTTGTATACTATAATCTAGTATTTATCAGTCCCAAAGACATGTTCTTTGCCTTTAAATTGACACTGAAAATCTTACCAATGTTTTCTTTTGCAATGACAACAAATAAAGAAACATTTACAACGACACTTATTTCTTCTTCTTTTCTGTCGGTTGGCTTTGCTTAGCGAAATTAGATGAATCATCGAAATTCGGTTGCTTTTTACCAGCATTATTACTTCTACCTTTTCCCATATGTAATGCACCTCCTCTCACCCTTACTATTCCCAATAAAAAAATCCTCTTGCATCCAAGAGAATTTTTTATTGGGCTCTTATTAATAATGCCCAACTGTTCCCATAGTACTTCTAACACTTCCAGCCCTGCCAGACCATATTGGATGCTGTTGACCATATAGGTAGTCAATAATGAATAGAATTTTCGTTATGGGGGATTTTGATTCTTTA
>NZ_BOQD01000632.1 GCF_018332515.1 Bacillus hominis
TCCAATTTCACATGTAAACTATTTACATGCTTATAGCCCCAAAAACCTCTCTTTGGCATATTCAACTTTTTTCTTAATAACTTTTCTAGAAAATAACCAACTATACAAACTCCAATAATAATAATAATAATCCATATAGTAGAGTTTCCCATTGTTATTCCCCCTATTACTACATTGAATTATCTAAAATAAAGTGGATTACATGACAGTTATTCTCTTCTAAATAACTTA
>NZ_BOQD01000633.1 GCF_018332515.1 Bacillus hominis
TTCATCGTACTGATGTGAAGTTAACAAATTATTTTATAAAACAATTAAAGCCTTATGGTGTTACTCCAGAACAATGGAGCCTGATTAGTATTCTTGATAGTCAAAGAGGTATGACCCAAAAGGATCTAGCCCAAACGATTGATAAAGATCATAGTACGATTGTCAGAATGATACATTCCATGGAGAGAAAAGGGTTTGTCGTGAAGAATTTTAATGAAAACGATAAACGTTCACATTACATTCTTTTAACTGAAAAGGGTGAAGAGATAAAAAAAGACATTTTACCTGTAGTTAAAAATGCTAACGATTTTGTAACAAGTAGTTTAACTAGTGAAGAGGTTCAACAGTTAAAGGTATTGCTAAATAAATTATACAATGTAAGTTATTAGTCACATATTCC
>NZ_BOQD01000634.1 GCF_018332515.1 Bacillus hominis
AATTGTGTTACATTACAAGTTTTGCGTGCACTTAATTCATTTACAATTTGTAATCGTATTGGATGCGCCATTATTTTTAAAATATCTACATCTTCTTCAGTAACTAATTTTTTTGTCAACTCACTCGTATATGTTGTCATAAGACATTCCCCTTTTATATTGATTCCTTTTTATTTAGATCCATTTCTAAAGAAAGCCACAATCCTCAATTAAGACCCTTATATAGAAATA
>NZ_BOQD01000635.1 GCF_018332515.1 Bacillus hominis
TGCTAATATACGAGCTTTCATATAAACCCTCCCATTAACTATAAAAAAGAAACCATTTTCTTCTTATCTTTGTTAATTTGAGCGTTATGATGAAAACTATACCTAATACTCACATAAAAATCTAAATGAATCACATTTTTTACATAACAAAAAAAGCCAGCTAAACTGGCTTTCACTTATTGTTGCTCTTGTGCGTTTTCTTCTCTAGCTGCTTCTTCTTTAGCAGCTTCTTTTTCTTGCTCTTCTTTT
>NZ_BOQD01000636.1 GCF_018332515.1 Bacillus hominis
ATGTTCTCTTCTTTTTATTCATTCATACTAAGTAACAGTGGAAAATATAGGTTGATTTGTAGTTTAATAGTAAAGAGAGTGATTGGTTTTAATTTTCTTTATTTTATAACTATATAGATCGCAAAAGTTATGAGATTGTAACAATGAAGGGGAAAACAAAAATGACAATAATATCTATAGAAAAAGCTACAATTTTAGATGCTGAAAAGTTAACAGAAATAATGAAAAGAACATTTGATGAAGAAGTGAAGCGATGGTTACACGGCCAAGATGATGTAATTGATTATAACATTCAACCACCAGGATATTCTTCAGTTGAAATGATGAAATATTCAATTGAAGAATTGGATTCTTACAAAGTGATAATAGATGAAAAAATAATCGGGGGAATTATAGTTACGATTTCTGGTAAATCGTACGGAAGAATCGATCGTATTTTTGTAG
>NZ_BOQD01000637.1 GCF_018332515.1 Bacillus hominis
TATAAAAGCTGACTTCCCTTTAGAAATCAGCCTTTACACATTATTCACCTTTAAATTCTTTACAAATTTTTATAACGTTTCTTTCTCCTCTTCATTTCCGGAAACTAAATTCCCTAAAGCATCCGCAGTCACTTCAACTACAAATTCACAAATCCCTGCTACAACTTCTCCAATTACTTCTTCCATCTTTATACCCCCTTGTTTTATGGAACTTATTTGTAGTATAGAAGATATTGGTTAATTTTAACTATCGGAAAAGGTGACAAAAACATTACAAATTTGTAAGCAATTTCAATGTCTTGTTATGTTTATCATTTTCAACAGAAAACTCCTATCCTTTGAAACTTTAAGTATTATTAACAGTCAGATAGGCCATCATAATATAAGGTAAGTACGAATCCTAATTTAGAGGAGGTGTGTAAAATATACTACGTAAAATTAATTAAAGGTCAATCTTTCTATGCTTTTGATCATCGTTTCTTAATATCTCAAGAAGAAGCGGTTTCGGAGAAAATTTTTAATTACTTATGCCGTAATGAATTCTTTGAAGTACGTAAAGAAGAACATTCTGCCTAAAATATAAATAGCATCAAGAAGTAATTCACACAATTGTGATTTATTTTTGATGCTTTTATATGATTTCCCTATATTCAATATTATTTTTCAATTCTAGCAATTTTTTCTAGCATATGTCCAAGCTAATTCATCGTTACCTTCATATTTTAGTATATGAGGAGGTGACGAACATGACTCATATCATTGATTACCAAGCTACTCAGCCTATAAGTAAAACGGGTGAAACGACTTTTGTAATTCCCCATTCCCCAAACAAAGCAATTCTAGCTAATATTAAATTAAAAATTTCAAGAAGAGATTCACGTAATAATCGAGTAGAATTAATTGCTACAGTTGGAGTTGAAGGTATAACTGAGATTTCACAAGTTTTATTCCGAATTTTCCGTGACAATACAGAAATCTTCAACGCTCAAGTAGGGATTGAATCTACAGATTCTGAGCAATTCTACGCACAAACATTTCAAGCTATAGATCAAAATGTTAGCTGCGGGACTCACGAATATTCATTAACTGTAGAAAACCTTACTAGTGGTGCAAGTGCAGACGTTGTTGGTCCACTATCTTTTAGCGGTTTAGCTATTGGACAAGATCATAAGTGTTGCTAAGTAAATTTATTGTTTAATTTTGTATTTCAAAAAAAGCGAGACGTAGTATATACGTCTCTTATACACAT
>NZ_BOQD01000638.1 GCF_018332515.1 Bacillus hominis
GAATATATTTTTTATATAGAAATAAGCTTGAGTGTAAATATAAGCGTGTATCAAAGGAGAATGGGAATGATAAAACTTGAAAAATTTACAAGGTCCGATTTCAAACAATTAATAAATTGGATCGATTCCGAAGAATTTTTAATACAATGGTCAGGAAATGCATTTACATATCCATTAAATGAAAAACAATTAGAAAGGTATACAAGGAATGCAAATTATGAAAATGCAAATACACTCGCTTTCAAAGTAATAGATGAAGAGACTGCAAAAGTTATTGGACATATTTCGCTTGGGCAAATAGACAATATAAATAAGTCTGCTAGGATTGGTAAAGTATTAGTTGGAGATACAAATATGAGAGGACGTTCTATAGGGAAACAGATGATGAAATCAGTACTTCATATTGCATTTCATGAATTAAAACTGCATAGAGTTACTCTTGGTGTTTTTGATTTTAATTCGGCAGCCATTTTGTGTTATGAAAATATAGGGTTTGTAAAAGAAGGATTATTAAGAGAGTCAAGAAAAGTCGGTGATAAATATTGGAATTTATGGGAAATGAGTATGTTAGAATATGAATGGAAACAATAATT
>NZ_BOQD01000639.1 GCF_018332515.1 Bacillus hominis
TTAAATAAAAAAAACATTATATAGAAAGGATGAGATGAATGACGAGAGTAAAACAAGTTTTTGGTATTATTATTAGTTTTTTTGTTTTTTGGTTTAGTATGCTCGGTGTA
Organism: Bacillus hominis; assembly: GCF_018332515.1. Classification (GTDB taxonomy): domain Bacteria; phylum Bacillota; class Bacilli; order Bacillales; family Bacillaceae_G; genus Bacillus_A; species Bacillus_A hominis. The sequence continues at coordinate 111 of NZ_BOQD01000639.1, forward strand.
CAAATGTTTGCTGAGTTTTTAGATATCGAGTCATTAAAATTTGTTGCGGGAAAAACTGAGGCAGCGCGTACGTTTTATTCACCGTATCCGTTTTTAATTGTTTTTCTTATTACGTTACTTTCTTTATATTTCTTTGTGATAAAGCTTGGTAAACCTAAAAAAGAGAAGTTACCTGCATTAGAGGAAAAAAAGGAAGAATTATAAAAAAAAATCCCCCGCTTTTAGCGGGGGATTTTATGCTTAGGTGATGGAAGTGGCAAGAATGGTCGGTGGCTTCGCGTCTTCC
>NZ_BOQD01000640.1 GCF_018332515.1 Bacillus hominis
TTCTCTTCTAAATAACTTATATTCCCTTCAAGTTATCTCATTATTTATACCATCAATAATCATTTTATTATGTAGCAGGTGGAACGAAGTAAAATAGCATCGAAGTCATAAAAACAAATGTAAATACTCCAATTAGTGAAAATATATAATCTTTCGATTCTCTATTATACTTCCATTCCATCCATGCTCTTAAGATCAACGTACCACCTAAATAAGTGAAAATGACATAAGCAATAT
>NZ_BOQD01000641.1 GCF_018332515.1 Bacillus hominis
AATTTGCTTACCTAATAAGATAAAATTACTCTCAAGCCTCAAATCTTTTATCATATCTTTAATCATTTTTTTATCCCCTCCATATCCAACCACATACCAAACAATGTCATCAAAACCTTTATCTATTAGTATTTTTAAAGCTCGAACTGCATTGTCAATCCCTTTTGCATGTGATAATCTTGCTACGGTCACAATTTTAAATCGATTATCGTAAATCATAGGATTATCAATGTGTTTATTCGACATTTCTCTAATGTAATTTGGAGAAATGATATTTTCAAGAACTACAACTTTATGCTCTAATTGACCATATGTTTTTAAAAATGAACTTTTACATCCTTCTGATACAGCTACAATATAATCAAATTTATCCCACATTTTTATATCCATATCTATATCGAGCTCTATTGTAGAATAATCCGTATGAATCCATGCTATTTTTTTTTTCGCATTAATCTTATGAG
>NZ_BOQD01000642.1 GCF_018332515.1 Bacillus hominis
TTTGTAGTGTTGAATTGCTATTTGTTAATGTTTTGTACGGGAACGTATTAAATGTTCAATGGTTAAATAAGAAATTAGGTTCTTTTGGTGAATATGGGGCAATTGTAGCTGCATCATTATGGTTCTTACGCCAAATATGGTTATTTTTAAAGAAGAAGAATATACACGGGTTTAAAATAATTAAAGAACTATATCTTTTTATAAAACAGTTTCACGTATTAATTGGATACGCTGTAATCTCTATTGCGACTACTCACGGTCTTTACTTTTTAATAAAAGGAAGTCGTCATATAATACTAATATACAGTGGTGTATTTTCTCTTTTAACCTTAATAGTATTAGGCGTTGCAGGATTTGTTTTACAGAAATCTAATCAGAAAACAAAATTGAAGATGTATCGAAAAGTACATCAAATCATTGCAATTATATTT
>NZ_BOQD01000643.1 GCF_018332515.1 Bacillus hominis
TTACTATTTTTAACAACACTGGATTGTCTGTATTTAATACATAGGAGGAACCTCCATTTTGAGCTAAAGCTATTTTGCTATCTAATAACGCTTGTTCTATCTCTATTACTATATCATCTGACCATACTTCTAATGTAATTGTGTCTAATCCCTTTGGGGCAAATAAAGGTAATAACTCATTCTCATTATTAGTTAATACACTTTCACATTCTGGAAGTAATTTGAAATATGGGAAGCTTCGTTGGAATTCATTAAAAAATCCCTCTTTTTCTCTTACTTTTATACCAAATTTTATTTTTGTTCCTTGAACTTTATATATATTTTCGTTATATGGAAGAAGCACTCTAACATTAGTTCCTCTAATATACTCTTTCGGACATT
>NZ_BOQD01000644.1 GCF_018332515.1 Bacillus hominis
TAATATTGAAAGAGTGTTTATATTTAAAAAGTGCGGGGAATACCAGAGGTTTTTACTTTTTATAGGAAGTTATTTTATAATATGGTAAAATTATATCAATATATTTATTGGCGTAAAATGAAAAGAGGGGGCGTGAAAGTGTGGATTTTCGATTTGAGTTTGCAGCTAAGGTGAAAGAATATTTAGATGATGAAAAAGATGAAAAAATAATAAAAGATGGACACAGAGATATAATTTTCAAATATTTATATCCATTAGAGAGTGAAATTGGAATTTTTAAAAATCCTAACTTTACTTTTTTTGCATCAGGAAGACGTTCACATATAGTATTAGAAAATATTGAATTTAAAACAGAAGTAAACGTGGAAAGTAATATAATTGAAATTATAAAAATAGTGGA
>NZ_BOQD01000645.1 GCF_018332515.1 Bacillus hominis
AGTTTGTCTACATTTTATATTCAGACAACTTAGCCACGTTTAACAGGGGGGAAACATAATGGTCAAACATAATCCATTTCAATCACGTGCAACTTTTGAACTAGATGGAAAGACGTATCATTATTATCAATTGAAAGCGCTTGAAAACGCAGGGGTTGGCAACGTATCTCAATTACCATATTCCGTTAAAGTTTTACTTGAATCTGTACTTCGTCAAGTAGACGGACGCGTAATTACAGAAGAACATGTTACAAATTTAGCGAAATGGGGAACGAAAGATGTTCAAGATATCGATGTTCCATTTAAACCATCTCGTGTAATCTTACAAGACTTCACAGGTGTTCCAGCTGTTGTAGATTTGGCTTCGCTTCGTAAAGCAATGGCAGATATGGGCGGGGATCCTGATAAAATTAATCCAGAAATT
>NZ_BOQD01000646.1 GCF_018332515.1 Bacillus hominis
TCACGAACATATAATTCTAATGAGGATAATTCAGCTTCAGGTATAATTTTATCTTTTTTATATTTATTACATATTTCAAGAATAGTAAGCTTTATCTCCTCGTGATTACCTTCTATGAGATAATCGCCATCAACATCCAGCTTCTTAGAAACTTTCTTTAAAAAAGAAGATGATGGTTTTATTTTCCCACTCTCAATTCTACTTAAATAGGTTACTGAGCATATTTCTGATACGAGCTCCCCCTGTGTTAATCCTTTATGCATACGAACTTGCCGAATACGTTCCCCAATTTCCATCTCTCTACTCTCCCTATTTAACCATTTCATGCTTTTTACTAATTAAGTCATTATGTATTTCTTAATCTTTCATACTATATACAATGGGCATTCTCACATATGTAAAAAAATGTATCGATTATTTAAATTGTACATTCATACTTTGATTATTTCTATACTTCTTGTTAAATTAAATGGTAAAAAATCGGTTTTTCCGACTCTTTTTTTCATACAATTT
>NZ_BOQD01000647.1 GCF_018332515.1 Bacillus hominis
TGAAATGTTAACATCTATACGAAATAAACATAAATTAACGCTAATATATCACTGTACTAATATGAAATTATAATTAGATATAATCTATAAAAAACTTTAAAACACCGTTACTAAAATGATACACTATAATCTACGTTATTTTAGTAATGAATAGAGGGATTTTCGTGATAGATAAAATCAAAAATGCTGTAGAGGATATGTACGAAGATGAAGCAAAACATTTACTGCAAAGCATTCTTATACAATTAGATTTATTAGAAGAGAACTATAGTGAAGATACGATTAAACACTTGATGAGTATACCTAAGCAGCTGACGAATAAT
>NZ_BOQD01000648.1 GCF_018332515.1 Bacillus hominis
ATACTTGCTGTCAATGCTGTTCGGCTTCCTGAATTTAACATTACAAATAACGCAATCGCTTCTAAAAATAAAATAAATATTTTTTCTTTTTTATATATACACCATTGCTTTTTCTTTAATCCAACTATAATGAATATTAAACAAATATTCCCTAGTGTATTAGCATGTTTTAATCCATAAGTTTGTCTTATTCTATCATCTAAATTAAAGGCATTAGTAATATTATTAATATTAATCAGAGACTCTCCATTTAAAATCAATAAGAGTAATAAAAATACAAATACCGAATAATATAGGATATCAATCATTTTTCTATAAACTATTTCTTCTTTTATTATATTCAATGTAACCATTAGCAATAATATATATATCAAAGATAGCATTGCATTTAAAACAATTTGATAGCTACCATATTTCAAAAAACCTATTAATGGAAATAAAACAAAAGTCGCTATAAGCACAATGAAAATTTTTGGAATTTTAGTGAAAGTATCATTAATAATTTTTTTCGAGCTAAATGCAACTAATATAATAA
>NZ_BOQD01000649.1 GCF_018332515.1 Bacillus hominis
TAAAATAAAAGTGAATAAGTCGTGGTTAACAAAAGAATATGATAAAAAGAAAAATAGGACAAAATTCAACTTCCGCAATCGAATTTTACGTCAACTAGTACCTTTTGGGGGGACTAGTTTTTTTATAGTAGCAATGATGAGATTTCACTTTTAGAAACTGTCTTAGCGTATAAAATCTGCGTTTTGCCGTCAGTACCCCTTTATTGATGTAGCGATTAATTTTATTGCATTTTCTCTTTAACAGTCGGTACCTGATAACCATTAGGTAGACACTTTTTTAATACTTTCAAGGTGAAAACGTGATGTCTGTTATGATAACCAAATTTATTTTTCTCGTTCTAATTGGTTTACTCCACCCACGACCGTCATCAAAAAATGACTATATTAGGGTATCAATGAAGATATA
>NZ_BOQD01000650.1 GCF_018332515.1 Bacillus hominis
CGGAAAATCTCCATCAGCCTGCAGTGCGAAAAGTGCTGGGGGATAATTTGCTAATGGCGATGGGGGCCATGCTGGAAGAAGCGCAACCAATGGTGACGGCGGAAAGCATCAGTCATCAGAGTTACCGTCGATTGCTTTCCCGCGCCCGTGAATATGTGCTGGAAAACATGTCCGAACCGGTGACGGTGCTGGATTTGTGTAATCAACTGCATGTCAGCCGCCGCACGCTACAAAACGCGTTTCACGCTATTTTAGGCATTGGCCCGAACGCGTGGCTGAAACGCATTCGCCTGAACGCCGTACGCCGCGAACTGATAAGTCCGTGGTCGCAAAGTATGACGGTAAAAGACGCCGCCATGCAGTGGGGATTCTGGCATCTGGGGCAATTTGCCACGGATTACCAGCAGCTGTTTTCCTAGAAGCCGTCACTGACGCTGCATCAGCGGATGCGGGAGTG
>NZ_BOQD01000651.1 GCF_018332515.1 Bacillus hominis
ATACGAACGATCTATTAGCTCTTTCAAATTTATCATATAAAACATTAACAGATTCACTAACAGCACTCGTTTTAAAGTCTTATGTTTTAAAGGATACAGGTAAGGGAAGAAGACAGAATTGTTATAGATTAGTATGATAATAGTACTGTTTTGAGTCTTGCTACACACTTTTTTTTGCAAATGTAAGGCGTAATTTTATTTTTTGTTTTCAAATGATAAAAAGACTGCTATGTAAGTA
>NZ_BOQD01000652.1 GCF_018332515.1 Bacillus hominis
AAGTTATGTAGAAGAAATGGAAAAGAGTGTATAATATAAGGAAATTTAATAATATGAAATAACTTTTTAAGGAGAAGCTCATGAAAAAAGATAAAACAAATGCGATGCGAATATTAGATAAAGAAAAAATCGAATATTCGATGATGTCATATGATCCAGACGATGGGAAAATTGATGGTGTATCAGTAGCTGAGAAAATTGGACGAGAAGTGAGAGAAGTATATAAAACGTTAATCGCTCAAGGGAATAGTAAAAATTATCATGTTTTTATCATTCCAGTAGATGAGGAACTAAATTTAAAAGCAGCCGCAAAAGCAGTAAGTGAAAAGAAGATTGAAATGATTCCTGTTAAAGATATTACGAAAGTTTCAGGGTATATTCGCGGCGGTTGTTCACCAGTAGGGATGAAAAAATTATTTTCTACATGCATTGATGAGAGCGCACAAATACTTGAAACGATGATAGTAAGCGGCGGGAAAATTGGAATACAAATTGAGCTGAAAGTGGATGATTTAGCGAAAGTGACGAGAGCGCAGTTTGGTGAAGTAACGAAGTAAATATACATAGGGAAAGAAGTTCTAGTTTTATTAAATTCAGATAATAATTTATAGGATAGTTAGTCCATTATGAGGGCGGATTATCCTTTTTTATTTACATAATGAATGAAATAAAAAAGATTGAATATTCAGTTTAATAATAATGAATACAAACATCTAAAGAAATATGATAAAAGGTTGGTGGTCCTCCATACCTATCAACCTTT
>NZ_BOQD01000653.1 GCF_018332515.1 Bacillus hominis
GCGTTTACGCTCACCGTGGTACTTATTCAGCTATCCCGTTTTATTTCGCCACTTGCCATTATCCATTCCAGTTCTATCTTTCTGGCGTGGATGCCACTGTGAGTAATGCTGTCAATCTTGTTTATCTTTGGCTGGCGCGGTGTCGTTCCCGTTTTATGCGGGATGTTTTGCACCAATCTGTGGAACTTTCATATCTCTTTTTTACAGACTGCGGTCATGCTCGGTAGCCAGACGTTTGTCGTGTTGTGTGCCCTGCGCAATATTACGCTGGCAGCTGGGGACGCGTTGGCGTTATGGATTGACCAGCCGATATGTCTGGCAACGTCTGTTCTGGCTTGGTTTGGTGACGCCGATCGGCATCAAATGCAGCATGTATCTTGTGGGGAGCTTCTTTGATTTCCCGCTAAAGATATCCACCTTTTTCGGCGATGCGGATGCCATTTTCACGGTCGTTGATTTGCTAAGCCTTTTCACCGCTGTGCTGATTTACAACATGCTTTTCTACTATCTCACTCGCATGATTGTAAGTCCCCACTTTGCGCAGATATTGTGGCGCAGGGATATCGCTCCGTCGTTGGGCAAAGAGAAACGCGCATTTACCTTAAGCTGGCTGGCAGCGTTAAGCGTGCTG
>NZ_BOQD01000654.1 GCF_018332515.1 Bacillus hominis
TCTATTAAAAACAGAATTTATACTTTAAATATACTATATAGTAGGGTAGCTTATTGTTTATCGTGCGCGGTGAAATGTCATTATTCAAATTAGTAATAAACTATTTATTTTTATTACAATTACACCCTTTTTTCTTTACATAGCCTTGCTCTGCTAAATCTTTTTGTGATTGAGAATTGGAAGATTGAGAAGAAGTTGAAGAACTATTATTTTTATTATTAGAAGAGTTTTTTCGGTAGTCGCTATAATTACTCATAGTATCATCACCTCCAATTAAATATATT
>NZ_BOQD01000655.1 GCF_018332515.1 Bacillus hominis
ATAAAAGAGAATATAGCGCGAAAATTTCTAGCAGGATTGTATTTTAAGGGCTCGTCCCATGTACGGCGAGTCTCTTTTATAAACGCTACACTTACCAGACAGGTCTTACTCCTGATAAAAATTTATTTTCGCTTAATTCATAAAATATTTTTGTTAAATCTACTCTGATCATTTGCATTTGTTCAGCACCTATCTTTATGTTTCATATTTATGGCAAACCGTAGTGGAAAACAATTTGCACCGCGAGAAAAACAAGATATATCGGCATAAAAGTACTAAAAAAGAGCGGATTTAAACTAAACTTTGAATCAGCTCTTTTTATTATTTTTTGAAA
>NZ_BOQD01000656.1 GCF_018332515.1 Bacillus hominis
AATGAAAATGTTTGTGTAAAAAAGAGTAATGAAATAATAACGAGAAAAACACCAATTACGATAATTGGTTTCATTCCAAACCTTTGCATCGGTTTTTCAAGAAATGGTGAAATAAATAATATCCCGATGTATAATGCCGTCGCATGAATACCATTAATAGTTGAACTAACTCCTTCTTGTTCAAAAATCATGGCGATTGTAGGTAGTAACATTCCTTGTGATAAACCGGAAATTGCAGCAACTCCAGCCATAATCCAAAAAGTAAAACGCATTGACATCCTCTTTCCTCCTTCTCACACTTTCCACTTCTCATTATAAATGGTTTCT
>NZ_BOQD01000657.1 GCF_018332515.1 Bacillus hominis
TAGGTCGTTCGCTCCAAGCTGGGCTGTGTGCACGAACCCCCCGTTCAGCCCGACCGCTGCGCCTTATCCGGTAACTATCGTCTTGAGTCCAACCCGGTAAGACACGACTTATCGCCACTGGCAGCAGCCACTGGTAACAGGATTAGCAGAGCGAGGTATGTAGGCGGTGCTACAGAGTTCTTGAAGTGGTGGCCTAACTACGGCTACACTAGAAGGACAGTATTTGGTATCTGCGCTCTGCTGAAGCCAGTTACCTTCGGAAAAAGAGTTGGTAGCTCTTGATCCGGCAAACAAACCACCGCTGGTAGCGGGGGTTTTTTTGTTTGCAAGCAGCAGATTACGCGCAGAAAAAAAGGATCTCAAGAAGATCCTTTGATCTTTTCTACGGGGTCTGACGCTCAGTGGAACGAAAACTCACGTTAAGGGATTTTGGTCATGAGATTATCAAAAAGGATCTTCACCTAGATCCTTTTAAATTAAAAATGAAGTTTTAAATCAATC
>NZ_BOQD01000658.1 GCF_018332515.1 Bacillus hominis
GTCACATGCCCATCAACTTGAGATCTTGAAATACCCCCAAGTATTTTGGTGAAAAAAAGCAACATTTAAGTTCCTTATGACATTTTTCTAATATAATTTGTAACATTGCCTAAACAACAACTACCTTGTGGATTGTTTACTTCACAACCACATCGATTTTCTCTTATGTTTTCGCGAATATGCTCTACTGGATTAGGAGTAAGTCCATTTTCCACATATTGTTTGATTTTTTCTTTTGTCCAATCAAAACAATAACAAATTGGTGTAGTTGCTGATTCATCTTTTTGATTTACAGCTACCTTTATGTCAGATACAAAGTATTTTTTATTATTCGTATCAAAATAG
>NZ_BOQD01000659.1 GCF_018332515.1 Bacillus hominis
AGCGCCCATAAAGATGTAATCGCCTTTTTTCACCGGGATCCAGTTATTGTCGAGGTTATAAACCCCCTGACCGGAAAGAATATAGGCACCATGTTCCTGAACGTGTGTTTCGATATAACCGTGGCTGGCACCTGGCGCAAAAGAGAGGATATGCATGTTCATATCAAAACCTAACTCTTTGGGCAGGAAATCCAGCAGGATCACATCATCCATACCTTCATAGTGAATGCGTTCCAGTTCGCTGGCATTACCAGAAAC
>NZ_BOQD01000660.1 GCF_018332515.1 Bacillus hominis
ACACCAGGTTTATTCATACATACATATAATGAAAGCTCATCACAAAACTTTAATAATCTATAATGTTTATCGAACATCGTATATTGTTCTATTGTTAACGTTTTCATTATTCTTTTTTGTCGTTCCAATTCATGTTTATAAAAAGACATCATCTCTTCATCTTCTTCATTTAGTGGAAATGATAAAAAGTGTTTACTACAAAGTAATGCCCCGTATGGACTAGATTCTTCAATTTCATTTAAGCCAATCGTATAAAAAACAAAGCGCAAT
>NZ_BOQD01000661.1 GCF_018332515.1 Bacillus hominis
ATACAAAGTTGTATAGAGTAAGTGTTTCTCTGTATCAAAAACCAAGTAAACTATACTTAATGAGACGGAACGGAGATTTTTAATGAGATTTATACTAAATCAAACTTAAATGTTTTTTTACGTTTTTATCACTAAATTTATATTTAATCCGTTCATAGCAAATTCGAATTTAAAATTCATGAATCGTTCTATTTACAAACATAAAAAATTTTACGTAACGATACATTTAAAACAAAAATTTAAATTCGATTAAAGTGTTTTTATTACTAATAAATTTTCCACTGATTGCTTTATCATTTTTAGCTACATATATGATTTTCTACATGTTACATTATTTTTATTTATTTCAT
>NZ_BOQD01000662.1 GCF_018332515.1 Bacillus hominis
CCACATCCGCTTGAACCTGACATCGAAGCCGAGGGATTCGATTGAAGCCCAGGCGTCGAGGAAACGGTCGTGCCAGTCGGCCAGCGTGCGTGCGTAGCTGTCGGCGAAAAATTCGGTTGAAACCAGCCGCAATCCGGAACTGCTCACCAGCTGCTTGACGATGTCGATGGTGGGCAGCATTCCGCCAGGAAAGATATAGCGCTGGATGAACTCCGGCCGCCTGCGATAGCTTTCAAAGCGACGCTCATCGATCGTGATCACCTGG
>NZ_BOQD01000663.1 GCF_018332515.1 Bacillus hominis
ACCCCTATTATATAAGGAGCTGATTTAATGAAAAAAATCCCTATCGTATTCAAAGTTCCTCCGAATTCAAAGCTAAAAGTTACATTCTACGGTCCTTGTAACGAAGTGATTACAAACGTATCTTTAATTAATCAACTACTAACCCCTAACTGCCAGACTGTATCTCAGTATCCAGACTTCAAGAAATATATAACTGAAGTCCGATCATTATCAAATTGTTAATCATATAATTTCATGATTTTTTATTTCGAACAGTACGATAATAAAAAAATAGAAAGAGCCGAATCTTTCTAAAGAAACGGCTCTTTTTTCATTTCACAAAAACATGCATTCATTAAAAACTAAAATAACTCATTAATTGATATTGTGTTGTTATT
>NZ_BOQD01000664.1 GCF_018332515.1 Bacillus hominis
ATATAATAAACAAATATTTCTGTCTTTTATAAGGAGGTACTATGAAAGCAAACGTAGGGGATATTATACTATTTCAACGAAATAACTTAAAGATTACAGGATCTGTGCTAAAACTATACACTGAATCGGTCTTAGTTGAAGTTACAGATGTGAGCGGTGGTACTTTTGAATTTGACCGAACAATTGTAAATCATAAAAACTATAAAATTTTAAATGCAAATAAATAAAATAATACAAAATAGCCCCTGCTTAACAGCGGAGGCTATTTTGTATTATAACACTTCATTAATTTATATATCCTAAAACACTAACAATCTTGCTTGCTTTTAAATTATTAATGTAATA
>NZ_BOQD01000665.1 GCF_018332515.1 Bacillus hominis
GTATGCTATTTTATTTATTTTGTTTATGAACACCTCATTACTTTAGGGATAGTTTATAGAAGTAATTATTTATGAGTGATAGGGAAATATAAAAAGTGAGTGGAGGAATTAAGGTGGGGAAGGCCGAGGAAATTCCGCGCAAAATACATTATTGTTGGTTTGGTGGGAAAGAGAAGCCTAGTATAGTTGAAAAATGTATTATGAGCTGGAGGGAGAATCTACCTGGATATGAAATCATAGAATGGAATGAAAAAAATTTCAATACAAATTGTAATTTATATGTAAAAGAAGCGTATGAAAATGAGAAGTATGCATTTGTAAGTGATTATGTAAGAGTTCATGTTTTGTATGATTTTGGTGGAATTTATTTGGATACTGATGTCGAAGTATTTAAATCCTTTGATGATTTATTGCATCACCATTCTTTTTGGGGATTTGAACAGGAAGATTACATAGCTACAAGTACAATCGGAGCAAGGAAAGGGAATCCACTTATTAAAGTGTTTTTGGATTCTTACAAAGAGAAAAAATTTATAAAAAACAATGGAACTTATGATGATTTGACCAATGTTGCTATTGTAACAAAGATTCTACAGAATTTAGGCTTAAAGCGAAATGGAGAGTATCAAGAAATAGAGGGTATAGGTGTTTTTTATCCACAAACATATTTTTCTCCATATGATTATATAAATTGTAGAAATTTTATAACTGAAAACACATATGCTATGCATCATTTTTATAAGAGTTGGTTATCACCAAAAGTTAGGTTGAAAGGTAA
>NZ_BOQD01000666.1 GCF_018332515.1 Bacillus hominis
AGATGGATAACAATCGACGCGCCACTGGAAAAACTACCATTATTAGTACGTGCAGGTGCAGGTATTCCTCTTAGTGAACGTATAACATACGTGAGTGAAGCGGAAGATAATCATCGTAAATTGAAATTATTCCCAATTAAAGGAACGGGTAAATCCACCGGACTTCTGTTTGAAGATGATGGCGAAACTTGGGGATATACTGAAGGTAATGCTCTGTGGCTTGAATGGGAGCTGGACTGCACAGCCACTAC
>NZ_BOQD01000667.1 GCF_018332515.1 Bacillus hominis
ATTAATAAAGAAGATCAAGAAAAATATTTTGATCTTATGCTTTCCGAAATAGAAAGAATAGAAGCAATCCTCCAAGAGTTTTTATCGATTGCTAAAACAGATGAAATCCCAACTGAAAAGAAAAACATTTATCAAGTATTTAAAAATGTTGTTTCTTTAATGAACACAAAAGCAATCATGACAAATATTCAAGTTGAACTATTTACAGATTCCAAAGAGATAATCATTGAATGCTCAGAAAATCAATTGAAACAAGTATTTATTAATATTTTGCAAAATTCAATTGAAGCAAT
>NZ_BOQD01000668.1 GCF_018332515.1 Bacillus hominis
TGATCCGTTGCGCTTCATCGGCGGTAATATGGTGTTGGGCCACTAATTGCGCACAAATTTGCCGGGTAATATGTTGCCAGCTTTCACCGCGTACATTCGAATAATGAAAACTTCCGGGGGCAGAGAAAAAACGCTCCGGTTGCTGGCGAATAAATGCCGTCGCCAGAAAATGTTTTATTTGTACGATACCGGCAGCCGTAATGATATTTTTTACGGTGATGTAATTATTGACCGCGTCATCCAGTAAATAATGGCTGTTGTTAATGATCAATAACGGCTCAATCTCTTCGCGAATGGCAACAAGTTCGC
>NZ_BOQD01000669.1 GCF_018332515.1 Bacillus hominis
AGCAGCGTGGGCATAAATATCAGCACCAGCGCGATGCCAGTGTTCTTCAACGATGGCGGGCAAACGTCGCGGTTGATAAAGCGCGCAACCATCAGTGGTACGGCTATTTTGGCAATTTCCGACGGCTGAAAACGAACAATACCGAGGTCCAGCCAGCGTTGAGCGCCTTTAGAGATGGCACCGAAAGCATCTACCGCCACCAGCAAAATAATACAGATGATATAGAGATAGGGGGCCCAGCCTTCATAAACGCGTGGAGGAATTTGCGCC
>NZ_BOQD01000670.1 GCF_018332515.1 Bacillus hominis
GAAGTTCGTTGATGTACAGACCGCTGTAAAGCGTGATACCGCTTAAGGGCAGCGCCAGCGAGACGGCTTCAGCACTGCGCAGCGTTTTGACTTCGCCACGCCCGCCAAAACGTAGCAAGAGAGGGGTGAAAGGCTGTAATGCACCTTTCAGGGTAGAGCGTTTAGAGCGTGCGCCTTTGGCAACCAGACGCACGCGCCCCGATTCCTCCGTGAAGACGTCCAGCATCAGGCTGGTTTCGCTCCACGGGCGACTA
>NZ_BOQD01000671.1 GCF_018332515.1 Bacillus hominis
GACGGGTATAGAGTTTTGTCAGATATCCGCTGGCAATACTTCCTAAATCAGCGCAAAGAAATGGTAACCATGCAAACAGAGCTATTTGTTTAAGGTCCATGCCATATGCTTTTGCAAGATATAATGGCACCCAAAAGCTCATTACAGCCCATGCTGGCTCTGCCATAAATGCAGGGATAGCGATTCCATAAAAGCGTTTATTTTTACTAACTGTTTTTAACGC
>NZ_BOQD01000672.1 GCF_018332515.1 Bacillus hominis
TTAGCCAGATATACGCCAGGAATGGGGAATTGTTTAGCGGCAGAATATGTAAACAAAAGCGGCAATAAATGTTGCCGGGAGAGATGGTAGGGCGGATAAGATGCGTCAGCATCGCATCCGACACCAACCCGCACGCTAAATATAAAAGGGGAGCGGTTTCCCGCTCCCCTTTGGTGCGACTTGAATCTGAATTACTTCAGGTATTTCAGAACAGCATCAAGCAGTTGCAGTGCTGCAACAATG
>NZ_BOQD01000673.1 GCF_018332515.1 Bacillus hominis
CACCCATCAGTTGTGTATTCATAGTTAAGACATCTTAAATAAACTTGACTTAAGATTCCTTTGGTGGATAATTTAAGTGTTCTTTAATTTCGGAGCGAGTCTATGTACAAAAAAGATGTTATTGACCACTTCGGAACCCAGCGTGCTGTTGCTAAAGCACTAGGCATTAGCGATGCAGCAGTCTCTCAGTGGAAAGAAGTTATCCCAGAGAAAGACGCCTATCGATTGGAAATCGTTACAGCTGGCGCCCTGA
>NZ_BOQD01000674.1 GCF_018332515.1 Bacillus hominis
TTTTTATTGTCACTTGATGGAATAATGAATGTTTTTTTAGCATGTAACGTTATTAAACTAACCTTGCTCCAAGATGCTTTGAATCAAAAAAATCATAATAAACGCCATTCTTTCTATATATTTCTACAAAAAGAATAGCGCTTTTTAATTAAATGGACACAAATTTATTTTAGCTTAATAACAATTCCACAAATTCCGAAGAACCAAATTTGAAAATTAATACAATTTTCAATTCTAAGCCATCCACTTAAGAATCTATACTACTTTCAACCCTCTTGTTTCAAGCTAATATTTAGTTTTATCCTATAAAGTTAGCTTTTTACTATATCAACCGCACTATCCCACATACCATTAAAGAAAGATCCGATTTTACGCATAAAACGTGTAAACCAATTTGCTTGTTCTACATCGGATTTTGTTACAAGGT
>NZ_BOQD01000675.1 GCF_018332515.1 Bacillus hominis
CGAAGGCTGGCGTTCTATCCCGATGAGCTAATGGCGGTATGTGATGGCGCGCCCGACAGGATTCGAACTGCCGACCTCACCCTTACCAAGGGTGCGCTCTACCAACTGAGCTATATCAGCACATCTTGGAGCGGGCAGCGGGAATCGAACCCGCATCATCAGCTTGGAAGGCTGAGGTAATAGCCATTATACGATGCCCGCATCCTGGAACTCGGCTACCTGATTTTCATTCTGCACTGAATATCGAGAGAAGCTCTCTTTATTCGAGCCGGTAAGCGAACTTATCGTCTCGGGCTACGCCATCGCGTGGCCGAAATTGGTGGTGGGGGAAGGATTCGAACCTTCGAAGTCTGTGACGGCAGATTTA
>NZ_BOQD01000676.1 GCF_018332515.1 Bacillus hominis
TGGACCCCCTATCTATATAAAGATTTAAATTTTCATTTCGTCTTTCATATTCTTTAATAATGTCCTCTCTCAAATATAAATATCTACCATTAAAATATCTAGGAAGTCCCCTCACTAATACAGGTATCTCAATTGTCTGTATATTTATCCGAATAGTATCCACGTTTATGTTAAATTCATTTAAAATTTCCTGTCTAGTATAGTACTTAAGCCTTAGTTCCTTATCCATTTCCTCTTTTTCCTTTTTCAACGAAACAACTTCTTCTTTTCTAAAAAAAATGTGTCTTCCTATTTTCTGATTAATCCTTAATAATCCTTTTTCTAAGAATTTTTTATAGGTATAGGCGTTTAAATCCAACAACTTAA
>NZ_BOQD01000677.1 GCF_018332515.1 Bacillus hominis
GCCACGTCCGCACGTTTGTCCTCATAGGATACGGTGAAGGCTACGGTGGCCTCACCGCGCCCCTTGACGTACGTGCTGAGCGTGGCGACCACGATCGCACTGCGCATCTGCTCGATCTTGTCGGTCTCGCTGAAGCGGCTACCGCGGTCGGCGAACAGGTTGTACTTCTCGATGATCCGCGCCAGGTTCTCGCGGGTCATCACCCGCTGGCGGATGACCTCGATACGCTCATCGGCAAAGG
>NZ_BOQD01000678.1 GCF_018332515.1 Bacillus hominis
CAACGCCCGCAGCTACGGCGAAGCGTGGGCCAGTTATCCTATCCTCAAGCGTTACCAGATGCGGCGCATGGCGGATAACTTCATTATGCAAAGCGGTATGGATCTGTTTTATGCCGGATTCAGCAATAATCTGCCACCACTGCGTTTTATGCGTAATCTCGGGTTAATGGCGGCGGAGCGTGCTGGCGTGTTGAAACGTCAGGCGCTGAAATATGCGTTAGGGTTGTAGCCTTACAACATTGCCGGATGCGTGC
>NZ_BOQD01000679.1 GCF_018332515.1 Bacillus hominis
TTCCAAAAACTCGTCATCATTCCATGTTCTGCCGATAACATTCTTTTTTGCGAACTCTAAGCCCGATTTATCAAGTTCTCTTGTTGTGCTCATCAAATGAGCATGAAAGTTATTTGTATCATCTATATGAATAGCATAGTTTACAATCATGCCTTTGTTGGTCATGTGATTTTTAATATAATCTTCAATCAAGTTCTTGTTTTGTTCTGGTGTTAGCTCATTTGGTAAAGCAATAATAAAACTGCGAGCTAAACGGCTATTGGAACGATTTTCT
>NZ_BOQD01000680.1 GCF_018332515.1 Bacillus hominis
GTCGTAAGAGTCGTAAAAAACCAAATGAGGGACTAGATGTTATGGCAACAAAAGTTGTTAAAAAGCCGAAAAAAGTAAAACCAAACTATAAACGAAAACTTGCAACAGAACGTGACAAAGTGAAGAAAAAATATAGCAATAAAAAAAGATAAGGGATTTCCCTTATTTTTTTTTATCTCACTACTTGAGAGTGGTAGTCATTGGTATCCAGATAACACTATTACCCGTGCAGAAGCTGCCAGTTTAGTTGCTCGCACAGATCAATCAAAAGATAAAGAAATTAAATTAAAGCAAGTTTCTATGAAACAAAGTTATTTTATATATCCTGAATCCTCTCTACATTCAGGTATAATTGCTGAATAACCCGCCCAAACCGTTACTGTATTCGACGAATCAGAAACAG
>NZ_BOQD01000681.1 GCF_018332515.1 Bacillus hominis
ATTCCGCCCTCGATATGCCAGACTTTGTTGAATCCGTTATGTTTCATCCAGGCACTGGCCTTTTCACAACGAATGCCGCCGGTGCAGTACATGACGATTTTTTTATCTTTATGTGCCTGCATCATCTCGACTGCTTTTGGCAGCTGCTCACGGAAGGTATCTGCCGGAATTTCGAGCGCGTTTTCAAAGTGCCCCACTTCATACTCATAGTGGTTACGCATGTCGATAAATAGTGCATCGGGATCGTCAAGCATGGCGTTCACTTCCGCCGCTTGC
>NZ_BOQD01000682.1 GCF_018332515.1 Bacillus hominis
CGGGTGACTTTGCGGCTGACGAGATCGACCATCAGGTCGGCAACCTGAAACTGACTTTCGATAATTACCGCCGCCCCGCGCCGCAGGAGAGTGCGCACCCGCGCCAGCAGTTCAGCAAAAGCGAATGGTTTCATCAGGTAGTCATCTGCCCCCAACTCCAGCCCCTTGACGCGATGTTCAATGGTGCCAAGCGCGGTAAGCAACAGAATCGGCATCCCTTTATTGGCGGAGCG
>NZ_BOQD01000683.1 GCF_018332515.1 Bacillus hominis
GCACGCTGATACGATTCCAGAGGAGGTAGCGAAATATCATAATAAACATTTATTTTCCTTAATGCCCAATCGTCAAAAAGCTCTTTTTATTACTAGTTTTTTATATCCTTATCCAGAAGATGTTGCGTTATTACCGTTACCAAAAAAATTATATTTTTTATATTTTCCCTTACGTCCTATTTTATGGGCGTGGAGAAAAAAGATCAATCGTTTACTGCAATAGGGGGAGTATGATAATGGAGTATTTGTTACGGTTTTTAAAAAAGTTAAATGGGTATTCTGGGAAAAAAATATATATAAATCTTTTGGGAATGGTTTTCGTGAGTCTGTTAGAGGGGATGGGAATCCTCTTGCTAATACCGATGGTTACAATGAGTGGTTTTGTTAATGTGAAAGCTGATGGTGTATTCCAATCACCGACGTTTGAGTTTTTATATCATATTCCTGAAGTGTTAGGTTTAGCGATCATTTTAATTATATATATTTTATTAGTGGCAGTGCAGGCGATATCACAACAAAAAATAATGCTTAAAAATATGAAGATTTTAATGGGGTTTATAAATAATGTAAGACTAGAGAC
>NZ_BOQD01000684.1 GCF_018332515.1 Bacillus hominis
AAACAAGCCGTGTGTCGCCCTTGAAATGGACCCCACCCTGAACCACCTGGCATTCAACGGCCCCCAGGTTTTCCAGTTCAGTTTTTAACAGCTCTTCCAGCCCACGGGCCGTACTGGCAAACAGAGAATTCATATCGTCACTTTTACTCTAAGAGCCTACCGCAGTAGGCGTAATTGTTGCAGTCAGTCTGGACATGGACAGCGCGGA
>NZ_BOQD01000685.1 GCF_018332515.1 Bacillus hominis
GTTGCGCTTTTTCTCGCCGCCGGAAAAACCAACGTTTACCGAACGGGTCAATAAATCTTCCGGCATCTTCAACAGCGCGATTTTCTCTTCCATCAAATCCTGAAAATCAAAGCGGTCGAGCGTTTCCTGCCCGCGATAGCTGCGCACCGCATTAAGTGCCGGTTGCAGGAAAAACTGGTTACTGACGCCGGGAATTTCTACCGGATACTGGAAGGCCATAAAGATACCT
>NZ_BOQD01000686.1 GCF_018332515.1 Bacillus hominis
CTGCCATAGCGTCAGGAAGTTTAATCCGGTGCCGAAGCCGCTCTCTGCTACCACAAACAGAGGATGTGGATGCTCAGGAAAGCGTACCTCTAATTGGTTGCCTCCCAGAAAAACATAACGCGTCTCTTCCAGCCCGTTATCGTTGGAAAAATAGACATCGTCAAAATCTCGGGAAACAGGTGTACCCTCAGCATTAAATTCGAGGTTGGCAGGTTGTATGGAGTAGTGTTTCACGTAAGTTACTCGTCTTACAGGCGGTGGCTCGATCTTAGCGAT
>NZ_BOQD01000687.1 GCF_018332515.1 Bacillus hominis
CTAATTTTTTTCTTGTATGTATATTTGCTTCATATATCATTTACATTCCTGCTTTCCTTAAAATCAAATTAACTCAAAATTTTCATAAGAAAACTTGTACCAGTTTTCTATACACATGCGTTTATTCATCATGTAAGTAAAAGTCTATTAAACTCAATTGTTAAATATCAAAAAATTATAAATCATACGCAAATACACGCTTATTATAACATCTAATTCTATTGAAATGATTGCCCTATCAAAAAATGCTACATACTTATCTACTCATTAATTTAGA
>NZ_BOQD01000688.1 GCF_018332515.1 Bacillus hominis
CGAAATCACTTCAACAGGCCGCCCGTGACGGGGATAACGAACGCCTGAATATTCTGCGCGACAGCCTCGGGCTGGAGTAGCAGTACATCATTTTCTTTTTTTACAGGGTGCATTTACGCCTATGAAGCCTTCTATCGTTGCCAAACTGGAAGCCCTGCATGAACGCCATGAAGAAGTTCAGGCGTTGCTGGGTGACGCGCAAACTATCGCCGACCAGGAACGTTTTCGCGCATTATCACGC
>NZ_BOQD01000689.1 GCF_018332515.1 Bacillus hominis
CACCGAACTGAGATACCTACAGCGTGAGCTATGAGAAAGCGCCACGCTTCCCGAAGGGAGAAAGGCGGACAGGTATCCGGTAAGCGGCAGGGTCGGAACAGGAGAGCGCACGAGGGAGCTTCCAGGGGGAAACGCCTGGTATCTTTATAGTCCGGTCGGGTTTCGCCACCTCTGACTTGAGCGTCGATTTTTGTGAGGCTCGTCAGGGGGGCGGAGCCTATGGAAAAACGCCAGCAACGCGGCCTTTTTACGGTTCCTGGCCTTTTGCTGGCCTTTTGCTCACATGTTCTTTCCTGCGTTATCCCCTGATTCTGTGGATAACCGTATTACCGCCTTTGAGTGAGCTGATACC
>NZ_BOQD01000690.1 GCF_018332515.1 Bacillus hominis
CTTCCCTGTTAAGTATCTTCCTGGCATCTTCCAGGAAATCTCCGCCCCGTTCGTAAGCCATTTCCGCTCGCCGCAGTCGAACGACCGAGCGTAGCGAGTCAGTGAGCGAGGAAGCGGAATATATCCTGTATCACATATTCTGCTGACGCACCGGTGCAGCCTTTTTTCTCCTGCCACATGAAGCACTTCACTGACACCCTCATCAGTGCCAACATAGTAAGCCAGTATACACTCCGCTAGCGCTGATGTCCGGCGGTGCTTTTGCCGTTACGCACCACCCCGTCAGTAGCTGAACAGGAGGGACAGCTGATAGAAACAGAAGCCACTGGAGCACCTCAAAAACACCATCATACACTAA
>NZ_BOQD01000691.1 GCF_018332515.1 Bacillus hominis
AGCTATTGTTACGCTTCCACCTGTCGCTTGATCAAGTGTACTAATGACATTAAGTAAAGTCGTTTTTCCAGATCCAGAAGGACCCATAATCCCTACAAACTCTCCCTCTTTAATACTTAATGAAACACCTCTTAACGCTTTTGACTGATTCTCATTCTTTTTCCCATACGTTTTTTCTACACTTTCTACTGTTACTACATTTGTTGACATCTCATTCACTCCATCCCTTTTGTATAGTAT
>NZ_BOQD01000692.1 GCF_018332515.1 Bacillus hominis
GGAATATTGCCCTTACGATTCCCCACTAATACATCCGGGTGCGGTTTATAAATAATGTAGGCGTGCGGATTACGCTCGCGCACTGTGCGTAATAACTCAAGGTTGCTCTTAATCGACACAGTGCCAGTTTTAATAGAGGCATCGTCTTCTACCTGACCCGGCACCAGGATGATTTTTTTATCTTTGGCTTCGGCAGGCAGAGAGAAATCGGCCCCCAAGTTGTACTTGCTCAGTTTACTTTCAACTAGCCGCTGGCGTAATTTTTCAGCTCGCATCTGCTGCGCCAGCGTTAACTGGCTGTGATTAATCAGCACTTCCAGG
>NZ_BOQD01000693.1 GCF_018332515.1 Bacillus hominis
ACTCTTTTCCACCTGGTTGATAGCTTTCAGGAGTAACATTATCTGAAAAATATCCCACCCCAACGACGCCAAGATCAATATTACCCTGGTTACTGATTCCGCTTTTGCAAGTGCTGTTTTTTACATTGGCAACAAGGTCAATATCCTGCCCAGCGATGGCTGGATAGGTAATGGGAAACTGTAGTGACAGAAACAGAATTATTCTCTTCATCAGCTTACGTTGAGTGGGATGCATATATAGTTCCTGGATCTGTCAGTCTGTTAGTT
>NZ_BOQD01000694.1 GCF_018332515.1 Bacillus hominis
ATAAACGTGGCAAAAAACATTCAAGCCATTCGCGGCATGAACGATTACCTGCCTGGCGAAACGGCCATCTGGCAGCGCATTGAAGGCACACTGAAAAACGTGCTCAGCAGCTACGGTTACAGTGAAATCCGCTTGCCGATTGTAGAGCAGACCCCGCTATTCAAACGTGCGATTGGTGAAGTCACCGACGTGGTTGAAAAAGAGATGTACACCTTTGAGGA
>NZ_BOQD01000695.1 GCF_018332515.1 Bacillus hominis
TCTACCGGCATTGATCGCTGGTCGGAGGTAATAAGGATTTTCACATGAACTTGAAGAAGATTGTTTTCAGTGCTGTCACTGTTTCAGTGCGCTGCGCATTAACGGGATGTGACTACATGCAAGAAGGCAAGCCAGAAAGTAGTGTACTGAAACAAGAAGAAGAACATAACAATAAAATTGTGCTACTTGAAAAACAACAAGCACAGCTAAAGAGTCAACTCGAAACTATTCAAAAACAACAAACTGGCATAATAAACAGCACAAAGACT
>NZ_BOQD01000696.1 GCF_018332515.1 Bacillus hominis
CCAAAGGCCACGGTAAAGATGCGCTGGGTCAGGTGGATATCGTCGCTAACTACAACGGTCGCCGCTTCCACGGCGTCGGCCTGGCTACCGATATTGTCGAGTCATCTGCCAAAGCCATGGTGCACGTTCTGAACAATATCTGGCGTGCCGCAGAAGTCGAAAAAGAGTTGCAACGCAAAGCTCAACAAAACGAAAACAACAAGGAAACCGTGTGATGTCGAAGAATTACCATATTGCCGTATTGCCGGGGGACGGTATTGGTCCGGAAGTGATGACCCAGGCGCTGA
>NZ_BOQD01000697.1 GCF_018332515.1 Bacillus hominis
CACTCCATCATTTTCAATAAGACCTATTTGATTACCTCCTCCGTAATTACTCCAACCAGCTTCAACTATTTTTCCGCTTGAAATAGCTTTTACTGGTGTTCCAATATTCATAAAAAAATCAACTCCGTAGTGCATACCGCCATTTATACCTAATGGATAAGGACCGTAACCATATCCTTTTTTGTAATTATTCAACCATTGTGCTGAATGTTCATGTGTCATATGTATATCTCCTTCTTAAAGTTAAACAAAATTATTTCTAGAGGGGAATTGTTATCCGCTCACAATT
>NZ_BOQD01000698.1 GCF_018332515.1 Bacillus hominis
AAGAACCGCCGACTGGTCGAGGGAACGAACAGCAGCATCAGGATGAGCATATCCGGCAGCTTCTGCAGCATCAGGCTATGGAAGATTTCACGTTTTGATTCACCGGGAATGCTGAACAGCTCCGGATAACCATACCCCAGCGAAGCCGCCCACAAGTAACTTGCGGCGGTGATTTGTGTCAGCAGATATAGCCAGCGCGCCCAGCGACGCCCTTTCACCAGTGAAAACGCACACCAGATCTCGATAA
>NZ_BOQD01000699.1 GCF_018332515.1 Bacillus hominis
CTTTTATATACAAGTCGTTAGGGTTATTCCAAAAATTCATTTCAAAATTGAATAAGAAGAAGCATGTACTTTTTGCTTGTAAAGGTATACGTTTACAAACAATTAATGATATTTAAACAAAATAGAATATATATTTCTTTTGTGTCGAAAATACATGAATTTACTTTCCAATAGAGTCAATGAGTTGATGACTTAATTGATGATAGAAGAATCAATATTTACTTCTTAGGAAGAGTGTAAAAATATGGCCGAGCTTGCAAATCTCACAGATAGTTCATTCAAACAATGGAAATTTTATAAATATGAAAATCTTTTGAAAAAACCTCATGAGTTTAGAGATTTTATTATAAAAGAAAGGGATATAGAATATATATGGTTATTAAGATAATTAAATGATTGGGTATCTGTGTAGATATCCATAGAGTAAAAAACAGCAATCATTGTTTGA
>NZ_BOQD01000700.1 GCF_018332515.1 Bacillus hominis
AGTTGAAGCTGGTGCCCTGAATAGACAACAGCCCGGAGCCAACCGGACCCCAGGCCTTAATTTGAATAATCGATGCCACACCGGAGGCAAACAGCGACATACTAATAATGTGTTGCGTGTCTTGTGCCGGTAAACCCAGCGCCTGGCAGATTAATAGCGCTGGCGTGATCACCGCAACGAACATCGCCAGCAGATGCTGACAGGCGGCAAACAGGGTTTGAGGAAG
>NZ_BOQD01000701.1 GCF_018332515.1 Bacillus hominis
AGAGCAGGCGACTCATAATCGCTTGGTCGCTGGTTCAAGTCCAGCAGGGGCCACCAGCGGCCGCAAAGGCTGACGAGAAATCGTCAGCCTTTTTAAGCTTTAAGCCGAATTCCAGCACACTGGCGGCCGTTACTAGTGGATCCGAGTGAGGCCAGTTTGCTCAGGCTCTCCCCGTGGAGGTAATAATTGACGATATGATCATTTATTCTGCCTCCCAGAGCCTGATAAAAACGGTTAGCGCTTCGTTAATACAGATGTAGGTGTTCCACAGGGTAGCCAGCAGCATCCTGCGATGCAGATCCGGAACATAATGGTGCAGGGCGCTTGTTTCGGCGTGGGTATGGTGGCAGGCCCCGTGGCCGGGGGACTGTTGGGCGCTGCCGGCACCTGTCCTACGAGTTGCATGATAAAGAAGACAGTCATAAGTGCGGCGACGATAGTCATGCCCCGCGCCCACCGGAAGGAGCTACCGGCAGCGGTGCGGACT
>NZ_BOQD01000702.1 GCF_018332515.1 Bacillus hominis
ACGGCAAATCGCATCCGGTTGCGGTAATCGCCGCCCCACTGGTCACTACGCTGATTGGCGCGCAGCGTCAGAAATTCGTTGATCAAATACCCTTCGGAACCCATCACCTCTACACCGTCGTATCCTGCCTCCCGCGCCAGTTGCGCGCAGCGGGCGAAATTGTCGATCAGTTGCAGGATCTCTTCATGGCTTAACTCATGGGGCACGAAACGGTTGATGGGGGCCTGCAATGCGGACGGGGCGACCAGATGCGGTTGGTAGCTGTAGCGCCCGGTATGCAAAATTTGCAGGGCTATTTTGCCGCCTTCCTGATGTACGGCTTCGGTAATGGTGCGATGGTGTGGGATCTGG
>NZ_BOQD01000703.1 GCF_018332515.1 Bacillus hominis
CTATAGCTGTAGCGCCAACACCCTGTGCGCTGGCGTCGTTGAACGCTAAGCCGTCGTCGTTAGTACGCACATAGTTAATACCCGCACCGTGTTCTTGGATATAGGTTGCGTCGGTGTTACCAGCGAGCTGATTGATAATTTGGGTGTTCTGCTCAATCATCATATTCGTCGCATTCAACTGAGAACCGTTCACTGCATCGGTACTGTCCTCACTAATACTGCCATTAGCGACATTAGTGATGATGCTGGC
>NZ_BOQD01000704.1 GCF_018332515.1 Bacillus hominis
CTGGTCAATTCCGTTCTCGGTGATGTTGGTTGTTCCGTTAGGCGTCGTTGGCGCATTACTGGCCACCGATCTGCGCGGCTTAAGTAATGACGTCTACTTCCAGGTTGGTTTGCTGACCACCATCGGGCTTTCCGCCAAAAACGCCATCCTGATTGTCGAATTTGCCGTTGAGATGATGCAGAAAGAAGGGAAAACGCCGATAGAGGCAATCATCGAAGCGGCGCGGATGCGTTTACGCCCAA
>NZ_BOQD01000705.1 GCF_018332515.1 Bacillus hominis
CTCACCTGCAATCAGCCCCTGGTTTTTTATCTCGTCAAGGAAACGGCTTGCCGTACCGTGGTAGAGAAACTGTGGCGGTGTTTTTTCGGCAAAGGAAATAGCGACCTGCGAAGTCGAATGCCCCTGAACCGCGCGGATGCACCTACCATCACTGGAATAACTAAAACGCTTTTTATCGCGGGTGGCAACCACAGTATCCAGCAATGCACGGGTTAACCGCTTGCCCGCTTTTTGGGCACAAAGTATG
>NZ_BOQD01000706.1 GCF_018332515.1 Bacillus hominis
AGTAGGTTGAGGCCGTTGAGCACCGCCGCCGCAAGGAATGGTGCATGCAAGGAGATGGCGCCCAACAGTCCCCCGGCCACAGGGCATGCGACACCATGAACAAACAGCCGAAACAAGCGCTCATGAGCCCGAAGTGGCGAGCCCGATCTTCCCCATCGGTGATGTCGGCGATATAGGCGCCAGCAACCGCACCTGTGGCGCCGGTGATGCCGGCCACGATGCGTCCGGCGTAGAGGATCCGTCACATACCAAGGCGGCTAAGCGAGCAGATGGAACATCAACGCCTGCGGTCAGGAAGATGCGCATCGACAGCAAGACATCATGGCTATCAGCTTGTCGTCGTGCAGGAATTGAAGATTTCCGTTTCCATGACCTCAGACACACCTGGGCAAGCTGGCTGATTCAGTCAGGCGTCCCATTA
>NZ_BOQD01000707.1 GCF_018332515.1 Bacillus hominis
GCTCAGGATCGCCACCTTCCCCGCACCTCCGCTGACCAACGCCCACTGCGCCAGACCAACCATCCCGCAGGTTTGTAACAGGGCAATGGCTAAGGTGTATTTAAACGGTGTCGGGCGCATTCCGCGACCACGTAATAAAAGGACGATGAATAAAACGAGAGCGCCGAAAATGCAGCGTAAGGCGGTAAAGTCGAAGGCACCGATGTAACTGGTGACTTGCTTCATGAAAATCCAGCTATAACTCCAGATAAGTGTGAGCACAACCAGGCCACTGAT
>NZ_BOQD01000708.1 GCF_018332515.1 Bacillus hominis
CAGCCATCGTAGACGATATCGGCATAGGCCAGGTCATGGACCACCAGCACATCGTAGCGTTTCGCCAGCGCCACTACTTTTTCGAAGAACTCCAGTTCCACGCATTGCGCGGTTGGGTTTGACGGGAAGCCGAGGATCATCATCTTCGGTTTCGGATAACTTTCACGAATGGCTCGCTCCAGTTCGTTGAAGAAATCGACACCTTCCACCAGCGGCACTGAGCGTACCTGCGCCCCGG
>NZ_BOQD01000709.1 GCF_018332515.1 Bacillus hominis
CAGTGATCCCTGACTACTCGAAAGAAAAACTGCTGATTGACGCTGACATTAAAGGTCCGGGTAAAGCCGTTGGCCCTTACTTTGATGAGACACCGCTGAAAGATTCTCTGGGTGCGACCCTGCAAGAACTCCAGCTCGACGGCGATGTGAATGCTCGCTTACATCTTGATATCCCGCTGAACGGCGAGCTGGTAACCGCGAAAGGTGAAGTGACGCTGCGTAATAACAG
>NZ_BOQD01000710.1 GCF_018332515.1 Bacillus hominis
TTTTATTTACATACTTATATTCAGATTGATTAATCTCTCCATTTTTATAACTTTCTGAAACTAACAACCGCAATTCTTCTTCTGAATGCACTTCATCATGCCCTTTTGGTGGTTTCAACCCAAAAAACTTCGTAATTAACCGAGCTGATCCATTTAAAAGCCAAATGAATGGGAATGCAATACGATAAAAAAAAATGAGTGGCTTAGCAACAAAGAAACTCACTTGTTCTGCTTTTTG
>NZ_BOQD01000711.1 GCF_018332515.1 Bacillus hominis
AGTTTGAATGAGTAATAAGAGATATATGCGGAATTTTTTAAAAGAAAATTACGGATAACTATTAGGTGAATTGGTTACATTATTGATTTTGGAGGTGAGAAAGATGAGTAAAAAACAACAAGGTTATAATAAGGCAACTTCTGGTGCTAGCATTCAAAGTACAAATGCTAGCTATGGTACAGAGTTTGCAACTGAAACGAATGTACAAGCAGTAAAACAAGCAAACGCACAATCAGAGGCACAGAAAGCACAAGCTTCTAGTGCTCAAAGTGCAAATGCTAGTTATGGCACAGAGTTTGCAACTGA
>NZ_BOQD01000712.1 GCF_018332515.1 Bacillus hominis
AAAAAGATTAACGACTTGAAATTCTTATGAGGTGAAAGTGATGGTAATAAAACAAGACGAAATGAAATTAGTAGTTGGAGCTGGAGCATTTAATAACAATCCAGGCTGGATTCAAACGAAAGAAGATGAGCTGAACTTATTAGTTGAAACGAC
>NZ_BOQD01000713.1 GCF_018332515.1 Bacillus hominis
TTAATTTGAGTTGTTATTACGTTACTTAACGCATTGGCGGACGCTGGAGGTAAGTTAGGATCTATGACATATTGGTACGCTGTATTGCTTTGGTTCGGGATTGGATTTGGACTAGGAATGGAATTTACTATTACTTGAAATGAGATTGTTGCACTTGTATTAGGGTTTATTGGATCAATTGCAATTCCACTTGCTGGGTTTGTATTA
>NZ_BOQD01000714.1 GCF_018332515.1 Bacillus hominis
CGTTTTTGTATGAATTTATCGATTTTAGATGAGCTAGAATTGTTTTCTAAAGAATTACAACGATATATGTCACCACATGTTTTAGAACAGTTAGCTAGAGAGATAGGATTTGCTCAACGAAAAAGTAAATACCGTGCTCAAGATTTAGTGGCCCTATGTGTTTGGTTAAGTAAAAACGTTGCTCACACGTCATTGACACAATTATGTAGTCGCTTAGAAACGAATACAGGTATTTCTATGAGTCCAGAAGGAC